>NZ_JBNPVT010000079.1:0-1041 GCF_050434205.1 Paraburkholderia sp. GAS348 | reverse complement strand
TGAGCTTGCCCCCGAAAAACGAATCCCTTGCTGAGCAGGTAAACTCAAGCAAGGAGAAGAACGATGACAGGCAAGGCAAAGCGGGCACAGTACACGCTCGAATTCAAGCTGGAAGCCGTGCGACTGGTCAAGGCCGGACAAAGCATGGCGGCCGTGGCGGCGACACTGGGTGTTGTTGAACAGACGCTGTACAACTGGATAAAGGCTGAGCGGGAAGGCAGGCTGGCGGGCGCTGGCACGAAGCCTGTGAGCCCAGAACAGATGGAACTGGCGCGGCTGCGTGCGGAAGTGGCTCGCCTGAAGATGGAGCGGGATATTTTAAAAAAAGCCGCAGCGTACTTCGCGAAGGAGTCGATGTGAAGTGCGCGTTCATTGACCGGAATCGACACCACTGGCCAGTTTCAGTACTGTGTGAAGCGCTCGAAGTCAGCCCCAGCGGATATCATCAGCGCCAGCAACGCAGCGCCAAGGACAAGCCGCAAAGAGGCTACATGAGCAACGATGCCCTGCTCGCGCACATCAAGGCGATTCACGCGCAGGTCAAGGGCGAATACGGCTGGCCGCGCATGTGGAAGGAACTGCTCGCGCGCGGCGTGCGCGTGGGCAAGGAGCGGGTTCGCAAGCTGATGGCGCAGCATGGCATTCGTGCACGGCACAAGCGCAAGTACATCGCGACGACGAACTCGAATCACAACCTGCCGGTTGCACCGAATCTACTGGGGCGCGACTTCACGGCGTCGGCGCCGAATCAGGTCTGGACGAGCGATATTACCTATCTGGCGACAGCCGAAGGCTGGGTGTACCTCGCGGTCATCATCGACATGTTCAGCCGGCAGGTGGTGGGCTGGTCGATGCAGCCGCACATGAAAGCGGAGTTGGTCACAGACGCGCTACGCATGGCGTGGTTCCGGCGTCGCCCCGAGGCTGGTGTAATCGTGCATAGCGACCGGGGCAGCCAGTATTGCGGCGGCCTGTTCCAGGACACGCTGAAGGCCTACGGCATGCGCTCGTCGATGAGCCGACGCGGCGATTGCTGGGACA
>NZ_JBNPVT010000078.1:0-1052 GCF_050434205.1 Paraburkholderia sp. GAS348 | reverse complement strand
TCGGCCTGCAGCAGCATCCAGATCGCGGCTGCGTTGAAGAACGCCAGCACCAGAAACAGTGCGGACGACACCGGGTTGCGCGAGGTGATCACCTTCAGCCCTGAAACCACCAGGAGCAGTGCGAAGATGTAGAACAGTACGGTCGTGAATTCCATGATTACCGGTTCATCGTTAGGCCATCGTCAGGCATTGTTCTTTGGCACCTGCGTCTGGAAAAACACCCACACAGGTGCGCCGTGCCGCGGCGGTCAGGCCGCGGCGCTTGGCCCGACAACAGGCCGTGTTACTGCTGCATTTACTGCTGCATTTGCTGCTGCATTTGCTGCTGCATTTGCTGCTGCATTTGCTGCTGCATTTGCTGCCGCATTTGCTGCCGCATTTGCTGCCGCATTTACCGCTTCAGCAGAAGCGCTTCAACGATACGGTGCATCGGCTGCCTTGTTCGCCGCGATCTCCGCTTCGTAGCGATCGCCCACGGCCAGCAGCATGTCCTTCGTGAAGTACAGGTCGCCGCGCTTTTCGCCGTGATATTCGAGAATGTGCGTCTCGACGATCGAATCGACCGGGCAGCTCTCTTCGCAGAAACCGCAGAAGATGCACTTGGTCAGGTCGATGTCGTAACGCGTCGTGCGGCGGGTGTTGTCCGCACGCGTTTCCGATTCGATCGTGATGGCGAGCGCCGGGCACACCGCTTCGCACAGCTTGCAGGCGATGCAGCGCTCTTCGCCGTTTTCATACCGGCGCAGCGCGTGCAGGCCGCGGAAACGCGGCGAAATCGGGGTCTTCTCTTCCGGGAACTGCACCGTGATCTTGCGCTGGAACGCATAACGTCCGGTCAGCGCGAGGCCTTTGAGCAGCTCCGTCAGGAAGAAGGTCTTGAAAAAGTTTTGGATTGCGGTCATGGGTTCATCCGCCCTTTATTTCCAGATATTCAACGGCGACATGATCCAGAAGCCAACCACGATGAGCCACACCACGCAAACCGGAATAAAAATCTTCCAGCCCAGACGCATGATCTGGTCATAGCGATAGCGCGGGAACGTGGCACGCGC
>NZ_JBNPVT010000077.1:0-1083 GCF_050434205.1 Paraburkholderia sp. GAS348 | reverse complement strand
GCCAAGTCATCGGCCCGCTTGTAGGCCTGCTTGTCGCCCAGGCTGAAACCGGTCACCTGTGAGACCAAATGATTGCGGGTAATGCCCTTGTAGTCCGTTACCTTGTCGAACGCGTATTGACTCAGCTTTACGCGCTGGCGGAATACCGGACCCGATGCGAGCGACGCACGGCCCGATTTGCCAATCGCCGTTAGCGCGCTGTCGATGGGTGCGACGGGCCAGCCCGCACGCTCGCCGTGTTGCAGCAGCATGGTCCCTGACGCCTTGTCTTCGATATAACAACCAATCGAACCATAACGGGCTTTGCACTGCTTGCTAAGGTCTTCGAGTCGCTTAAAGATAGACGGCATCCACGTCACCTGTAAGTCGCTGCTAATCTGTTCAATTGACCAATCGAGAATGGTCACTGGCGGGCCGTTACCGTATTTGTTGACGGCGAAAAACGTTACGGCTGTGCCATCATGCTCCTGTCCGTCTTTCACCGCGCAATCGACCGTACAGAACACGCATTCACAGTGCTGCGGAAATTCGACGCCCTTGCCATCAACCAGCAAGTCGTCAAGCTTGACCAGCGATTGCCCGGACCAACTAACGAACTCGGCGCGGTATTCCTGAAGCCAAACCAGTTTCGGATACTGCTTTTCCAGCGCGGCCACGGCCTGCGGGTTGAGCAACGGATTCGCGGCGGTCGGTAGATGGTACTCAGTCCATACTGTAGGCCACTGCTCGGACGGCTGTTTGATCATGCACGCCCGATAGAAAAACGAACTATCGTCTGTGCCTAACGGCGTGCCCGCCAAGATCGTTGGCCCACCACTCTGCAACAACGTGGGCGCGATGGACAATTGATAGACCGATTCGAGGTTATCGCACAGCGATGCTTCATCAATTAATACGAGGTCGTACCCGCGTGATCTGCCCGCGTGCTCATCGGCCAGTGTCCAGCATTCGACGCAACCACCCGTAATTAACTCAACCATCAAATCAGTCTTGTTTTTCGACTTGACCGCCGGTTTGAGGGTCGCGCAGATAGATGAAAAGGTTGGCTGTGCCCGCGTGAGGTCGGGAAAGAAAAACCCGACG
>NZ_JBNPVT010000076.1:0-1113 GCF_050434205.1 Paraburkholderia sp. GAS348 | reverse complement strand
ACTTCCATGCGACGGCGCACCGTCCACGGCGTGGGCATACCTGGATTTTTGCAGGCGGTCGTGAGGTCTTGCCCCGCTGCTACGTAATCGAACAGCCGCTCGAATGTCTTGGCCGCGTAACCGCGCTTAGTCGGATTGCGACGCTTAGCATTTGGCTTGGCTTTCTCAACCTTAACCGGCTCTACTTTCGGCGGCTTTGCCGCAAGCGTCTTTCCATTCAATTTCACAGCCACGGCACACCCCTACATTTTGGTGCCCTCCATGGCGTGTTGATGTTGGTACTGCTGCTGGGTGTTACTTCACTTCGCGCGCCCGATCTGCCAGCAACCGGTCAATGTCGTCAGCGGCATGCCGTAGCCACATGCTGGCGCATCGCAGATTATCGTCTGCCTCTACCGGGTCGTCGGCAATCGCCCGCTCTAGCAATTTGTTATGCACGGCTTGCAACGTGGCTTGCACCATCCGCACGCGTTGCGGGCCACCTGGAACACGGCCCTCAAATACAGCTTCAGAAACTTCCGCAAGAGTGGTGCTCACGGCCTGCTCCTATGCAATCAATTGCAGTACACCTAATCGTTTGACAAACCAAAAAGCTGCGCTTAGTGAATCGTCGATGCTGCGGCTTCGTCGAGTAGTGCCTGTGCCTGAATTCTGTCCAGGCGTCCTTTCACCGTCGCCGTGGCCTGAAAAGTCTTCGCCAACAGTGGTGCGAAAAAATCCCTGTCAGGTCCGCCAGCAACGATAAGGTCAGCCGCCAATAGCAGGGCTTCGGATTGCGTCAGCAGGTCCAGCATCGCCCGTGCTGCTGTCGGATCATCCGGGTTGGATTTTTCGGCCAGTAGCGTGATCGCACTATCAATGACAATCAGCCGGTCGAGGACTTCGTTCAGTTCGGTCACTTTCCACTCCCTGACTTCTCCCGCAACTTCGAAAGGGTAGGGACAATCGGCAAGCCACGCGGGTGATGATCGCCATAGGCGGCGGCAAAATCGGGCACTCGTCGGCGCGGCTTCACTCGCTCCCGTGGTATCGGTGTCGGCCACCGTCGCGCACTGCTGTTGCTCATGATGTGTCTCACACGTAACCCAAACGACGAAGCATTGCTACCTTGGA
>NZ_JBNPVT010000075.1:0-1133 GCF_050434205.1 Paraburkholderia sp. GAS348 | reverse complement strand
CTGGTGGTGCAAGTCAAGAACAACCGCGTGATGCGGGTTCTGCCGTTCGAGAACGAATCCATCAACGAATGCTGGATTTCGGACAAGGACCGCTTCTCGTACGAAGCCCTGAATAGCCCGGAACGCCTCACGCAGCCGATGCTCAAGCAAGGCGGCAAGTGGGTCGAGACCGACTGGCAAACCGCGCTCGAATACGTGGTCAAGGGTCTGAAGGGCATCAGGGGCGAGCACGGCGCGAACGCGCTGGCCGCGCTCGGCAGCGCCCACAGCACGGTCGAAGAACTGTTCCTGCTGAAGCAGCTGGCGCAGGCGGTCGGTACGCCTAACGTCGACTTCCGTCTGCGTCAGTCGGATTTCTCCGCACCCGTCAGCGGTGCGCCGTGGCTCGGCACCTCGATCGCCGATCTGTCGAACCTCGACGCCGCATTGGTGATCGGTTCGGATCTGCGCCGCGATCATCCGCTGTTCGCCGCGCGTCTGCGTCAGGCTGCCCGGAGCGGTACGAAGCTCACGCTCGTGCAGGCCACCAACGACGACGCGATGATTCCGCAGGCGCAACGCGTGGTTGCCGCACCGTCGGCATGGCTTGACGCACTGGCGGGCATCGCCGGCGCGGTGTCGGAAGCAAACGGCGTGGCACTGCCGGAAGCCTTCGCCGGCACGCAACCGACGGACACCGACAAACAGGTCGCGAAGTCGCTCGCCACCGGCGCACACCGCGTGGTGCTGCTCGGCAACGGTGCGGTCCGTCATCCGGACTTCGCCGCGATTCACGCGGCGGCGCAATGGATCGCGGACGCGACCGGTGCAACGCTGGGTTTCCTGACAGAAGCCGCCAACACGGTCGGCGCGCATCTGGTGAACGCATTGCCGGGCGAGGGCGGTTTGAACGCTCGCGAAGTGTTCGAACAACCGCGCAAGGGTTATGTACTGCTGAACGTCGAACCCGAGTTCGACACCGCCAATCCGGCGCAGGCTTTGGCCGCGCTGAAGCAGGCTGAAATGGTCGTTGTGATGTCGCCGTTCCAGATCGGAGCCGACTACGCCGACGTGCTGCTGCCGATCGCCCCGTTCACGGAAACGGCCGGCACGTTCGTCAATGCCGAAGGGACGGTGCAGACGTTCAACGGCGT
>NZ_JBNPVT010000074.1:0-1257 GCF_050434205.1 Paraburkholderia sp. GAS348 | reverse complement strand
TGTGATGGTCTAATTTCCTCGGACAGGTCGATAGGAGGACAATCCGGAATCGACGAGGAAAAAGAGCAAGATGACAAGAAGGCGCCGACAATTTGACGCCAGCTTCAAGCTGGAAGTAGTTCGCATGGTACGAGACCAGGGGTTATCGGTCAGCGAGGTTTGCCGGTCGATGGACCTTGTTGAGACAGCCGTGCGGCGCTGGGTGGCCCAGTACGATGCGGAACGTGCCGGCGGCCCCGGCGAGGGTAAGCCGCTAACGGCGGAACAGCAGCGCATCCGGCAACTTGAAGCTGAGAACCGGCAATTGCGAGAGGACAACGCGTTGCTAAAAAAAGCGTCGGCCTTCTTTGCCCGGGAACTGAAGTGATTTACCGCGTGGTAACTCACTTGCAACAGGGGGCCGTATCGGTCAGTGACGCTTGCCGGGTTTTGCAGGTGAGCCGCTCTGGCTACTATGCGCACCGGCGTGCCAGACCGAGCCCAAAGAGCCTGCAGGAGCAGACCCACGTCAAAGCAGCGTTTGCTGCCAGTGGTGCGAGCTACGGCAGCCGGCGTGTGATGCATGCGCTGCGGGAGCAAGGGCTACGTATTGGTCGTTATCGGGTACGCACGCTGATGCGCGAAGCGGGTCTGCGCACGAGCTGGAAGCGCAAGTTCGTCTCGACGACCGACAGCAGGCATACGCTACCAGTGGCAGAGAACGTGCTCGACCGGCAGTTTGACGTGGCCGAACCCAATCGCGCGTGGGTTTCAGACATCACGTATATCCGCACGGCACAGGGCTGGTTGTATCTCGCGGTCGTGTTGGACCTGTACTCGCGCAAGGTGGTCGGCTGGTCGATGGCACCGACCATGCCGGCTGGGCTGGTCATGTCGGCACTGACCATGGCGCTGCAGCAGCGTCGGCCAGCGCCGGGACTGGTTCTGCATTCGGACCGGGGCGCCCAGTATGCAAGTGATGAATACCAGGCCTTGCTGAAGCAGCATCACGTAGTTTGCAGCATGAGCCGCAAGGGAAATTGTTGGGACAATTCGGTGATGGAGAGATTCTTCCTGAACCTGAAAATGGAGCGTGTGTGGCAGCGTCAGTACGCCAACCACGGCGAGGCACGGCGTGACATCAACCAGTACATCGTCGGCTTCTACAATGCCGTGCGCTTGCATTCGACTTTGGGCTATCTGTCGCCCGCTGCCTACGAGGAGAAACCGACAGTGAAAGAACCTATCTGCCTGTCCGAAATAACTTGACCACCACAG
>NZ_JBNPVT010000073.1:0-1274 GCF_050434205.1 Paraburkholderia sp. GAS348 | reverse complement strand
GCAGCCGCCGCCGCTTCGGCACCGGCCGCTGAAGCGTCCGCCGCACCGGCTGTCAGCGCCGCAGCCGCACCTGATGCATCGGCCGCATCCGCTGCCGCCGCACCGGCAGCCCCGACCGCGCCGTTCTCGGTCGATTCGTCGAAGATCAATTCGGGCGACACCGCCTGGATGCTGACCTCCACCGCGCTCGTGCTGTTCATGACGATCCCGGGTCTGGCGCTGTTCTACGGCGGCATGGTCCGCAAGAAGAGCGTGCTCGCGATCCTGATGCAGAGCTTCGCGATCACCTGCCTTGTGTCGATCATCTGGGTCGTGGTGGGCTACAGCCTCGCCTTCACGCCGGGCGGCTCGTTCATCGGCGGCTTGTCACGCTTCTTCATGGCGGGCATGAACTACATCCATGGCGACAAGGCGACGACGCTGACCGTCAGCCATCTCGCCCCGACGATCCCGGAAACGGTCTACTGCGTCTATCAGATGACGTTCGCGATCATTACCCCGGCACTGATCACGGGCGCGTTTGCCGATCGCATGAAGTTCTCGGCGATGCTGGTGTTCATGACGCTGTGGTCGATCATCGTCTACTCGCCGATCGCGCACATGGTCTGGGAACCGACCGGCTGGCTGGCTGCCGCGGGCATCCTCGACTTCGCGGGCGGCACGGTGGTGCACATCAACGCCGGTATCGCGGCGCTGGTCTGCGCGCTGGTGCTGGGCAAGCGCGTCGGCTACGGCAAGGAATCGATGGCGCCGCACAACCTGACGCTCACGCTGATCGGTGGCGCGATGCTGTGGGTAGGCTGGTTCGGCTTCAACGCGGGTTCGGCAGTGGCGGCAGACGGCCGTGCCGGTTTCGCCATGTTCGCCACGCAGGTGGCAACCGCGGCAGCAGCACTCGCATGGATGTTCGCCGAATGGGCAACCAAGGGTAAGCCGTCGGTGCTCGGTATCGTGTCGGGTGCTGTGGCAGGTCTGGTGGCGATTACGCCGGCTTCGGGCTTCGTCGGTATGACGGGTTCGCTGGTGATCGGTATCGCGGCAGGCGTGATCTGCTACTGGTCGGCAACGTGGCTCAAGCACAAACTCGGTTACGACGACTCGCTCGACGCGTTCGGCGTGCACTGCATCGGCGGTATCGTGGGTGCGCTGCTGACCGGCGTGTTCGCGGTCAAGGACATCGGCGGCGCGGACGGCAGTGTCATCCTGCAAGCCAAGGGCGTGCTGACGACGCTGATCTACAGCGGTGTGGTCAGCTTCGTCCTGCTGAAGGTGAT
>NZ_JBNPVT010000072.1:0-1277 GCF_050434205.1 Paraburkholderia sp. GAS348 | reverse complement strand
CGCGCCGAGTCGCTGCATCTGACGGCAGCGGCACGTGCCGCGAATTCGGCCGGTCTGCCCGCTGCGCTGTTCGACAAACTGGGTTTGAAGGAAGGCGACGCCGTGCGCGTGCGCCAGGGCGAGCAATCGGTGCAGTTGCCGGCCGTGCGCGACGCGAATCTTGCGGAGACGGTCGTCCGCGTATCGGCGGCTACGCCTGCCGGTGCAGCGCTGGGCAGCCTGTTCGGTGAACTGCTGGTGGAGAAGGCGTAAATGAGCTTGTTCGATACGATCAACTCGGGCGGCACCCAGCTTCTCGGTGTGGCATGGCCCACGGTGTGGGCACTGGTGCGCATCCTGGTGGTGGCCGTCGTGATCCTGCTGTGCGTGGCGTACCTGATTCTGTGGGAGCGCAAGCTGATCGGCTGGATGCACGTGCGTCTCGGCCCGAACCGCGTGGGCCCCGCAGGCTTGCTGCAGCCGATCGCCGACGTGCTGAAGCTGTTGCTGAAAGAAGTGATCCAGCCGGCCCAGGCGAGCCGCTGGATCTACATGATCGCGCCGATCATGGTGGTGGTGCCGGCCTTCGCGGTGTGGGCGGTGATTCCGTTCCAGGCGGGCGCGGTGCTCGGCGACATCAACGCGGGTCTCCTGTACGCGATGGCGATTTCGTCAGTCGGTGTGTACGGCGTGATCCTGGCGGGCTGGGCGTCGAACTCGAAATACGCGTTTCTCGGCGCCATGCGCGCGGCCGCTCAGATGGTCTCGTACGAAATCTCGATGGGCTTCGCCCTCGTCGTCGTGCTGATGACCTCGGGCAGCCTGAATCTGTCGGATATCGTGACGTCGCAGGAGCGCGGCATCTTCGCCGGCTACGGCTTGAATTTCCTGTCGTGGAACTGGCTGCCGCTCCTGCCGATGTTCGTCGTGTACTTCATCTCGGGCATCGCCGAAACGAACCGTCACCCGTTCGACGTGGTGGAAGGGGAGTCGGAAATCGTCGCGGGCCACATGATCGATTACTCGGGGATGGCGTTCGCGCTGTTCTTCCTCGCCGAGTACATCAACATGATCGTGATCTCGGCATTGGCTGCAACACTGTTCCTCGGCGGCTGGAGCGCACCGTTCGGCTTCCTGTCGTTCGTCCCGGGCATCGTATGGCTCGTCGCCAAGGTTTTCCTGCTGCTGTCGGTATTCATCTGGGCGCGTGCCACGTTCCCGCGCTATCGCTATGACCAGATCATGCGTCTGGGCTGGAAGATTTTTATTCCGGTTTGCGTGGTGTGGCTCATCGTGGT
>NZ_JBNPVT010000071.1:0-1285 GCF_050434205.1 Paraburkholderia sp. GAS348 | reverse complement strand
AACGGTCCCAGCACCGTGTCCATGGCCCGGGAGAGCCAATCCTTCGGATCGTGATGCCCTTTGAGCAGAAGAGCGGAAAGAGCCGGTGAAAGCGTCAGCGAGTTGAACGCGGAGATGACCGTCGAAATTGCAATGGTCATCGCGAACTGCTTGTAGAACTGGCCCGTCAGACCACTCATGAACGCGAGCGGCACAAAAACGGCAATCAGCGTCAGGGCGATTGCGATAATCGGCCCGCTCACCTCCTGCATGGCCTGGTGGGTCGCTTCCTTTGGAGACAGGCCCGTGGCGATATTGCGCTCGACGTTTTCGACCACCACGATCGCGTCGTCGACCACGATGCCGATGGCCAGCACCATCCCGAAGAGCGACAGCGCGTTCACAGAGAAGCCAAATGCAAGCATCAGCGAGAACGTCCCGACAATCGAAACAGGTACCGCGATCAGCGGGATGATCGAGGCGCGCCACGATTGCAGAAAGACGATCACCACGAGTACGACCAGTGCGACAGCTTCCAGCAGCGTGTGAATAACGGCATGGATACTCGCACGCACGAACTGCGTCGGGTCATAGACGATCTCATACTTCACGCCTTCGGGCATATCCGCCTGGAGTGACTTCATCTCCTCCCGAACGTGCGCCGAAATATCCAGGGAGTTCGCGCCCGGCAGCTCGAAGATCGCCATCGCGACGGCCGACTTGTTGCTCAATAGCGATCGGCGCGCGTATTCGGAGGCGCCCATTTCGACGCGCGCGACGTCCTTGAGCCGCGTCACGGCACCATCGGGTGAGGTCTTCAGGACGATATCGCGGAATTCGTCTTCCGTCTGCAGCCGGCCCTGTGCATTCACGTTAAGCTGCAGCGGGACATCCGGAGTCGACGGAGACGCGCCAATCTGGCCGGCGGCAACCTGGAGGTTCTGGTCCCGGATCGCCGCCACCACCTCGTTCGCGGTCATGTTGTGCTCGGCCACCTTCTGCGGGTCGAGCCAGACGCGCATCGAGTAGTCGCCAGAACCCCACAGGGTGACCTGGCCGACGCCCGGAATACGCTCCAGACGGTCGCGCACGTTGATGAGCGCATAGTTCCGCAGATACGTGCTGCTGTATTTCTCGCTCGGCGAAACAAGGTGGACGACCATGGTCAGCGTCGGAGACGACTTGATTGTCGTCACCCCAAGGCGCTGGACGTCTTCGGGCAGGCGGGGCAGCGCCTGGTTCACCCGGTTCTCGACCTGCTGCTGGGCAAGGTCGGGGTTCGTCCCGAGCTTGAACGTGATGGTCA
>NZ_JBNPVT010000070.1:0-1300 GCF_050434205.1 Paraburkholderia sp. GAS348 | reverse complement strand
GCGGGGGCGTCGAGTACACGGCTATCGGGGACGAGTGCGGCGGGCTGCGCGAGCCACGTCGGATACCAGAACGAACGCACTTCGCGTTTAGCCTGGTAGCGCGAACCCGCGCCACCGTCGAAGCCGTCGTACGACGGCGCCTGCAAGAACAGGGTTTTCATGGATGCTCCAGCAAGCCTTTGATCGGCGCTTTCAGTTTTCTATCGGAAAACTATCAGAACTATTGCCCGCGGGGATGCGCGCGGGCACTGCGAATCGCGCAAATACTACGGAGCAAAGCTGAAGGAAACCTTAAGAAGAATACTTCCGGCCGGTGTTGTTCTAAATGGTTAATACTGCGCTTCGCTCCGTTTGCGCTCCCGCATCTTATACACGAAACACATGACAATTGCCGTGCCGAAGCGGGTCGGCGCGCAACGTGTCGTCCAGTCCAGCCCGCCGGAATGGATGGCGAAAACACGCTGCCGGCCCGCACATCTGCACGTGCGGACCGGCAGCTGCCTTCACACCGGCTTGATATCCGCCGCCTGCTTGCCTTTCGGTCCCTGCTTGATTTCGAAGCTGACCTTCTGGTTTTCCTGCAGCGATTTGAAACCTTCGCTGCGAATTTCCGAGAAATGGGCAAACAGATCCTCGCCACCGTCGTCCGGTGTGATAAAGCCAAAGCCCTTCGCGTCATTGAACCACTTCACTGTACCAGTTGGCATGTCGATTCCTCGTTTGCACCTTGGTTGATTGGGTTGCATTCGCCGTCGTTCGCCGGTTCCTGCGACTGTTGCTTGACTTTACGCCTGTTTGCGCGGCGCCGCTCAGCCAGGCGTTTCTTCACCGCGGCATCCGGAGCAGCAAGGCCCGTGCCGCGCACCAACCGTGGGCGCGCCGCCGATGCAATCGCGCGCAATCAGATAAGATGATTGGTAACGACAGTCTATCCTTGGCCGCACAGGTTCAGCCCAGTACGCCCGTGCGCGCGACCTATCGTTTGCCCCACTTACAGGAACTCACATGGCCACCTCGAGCTATAGCGATACCCGACTTCTGATTAACGGCGAGTGGTGCGACGCCGCCAGCGGCAAAACCCTCGACGTCATCAATCCCGCCACCGGCAAGGCGATCGGCAAGGTGGCTCACGCCGGCATCCCGGATCTGGACCGGGCGCTGGCCGCCGCGCAGAGCGGCTTCGAAGCCTGGCGCAAGATTCCGGCGAACGAACGCGCCACCACCATGCGCAAGGCCGCCGCGCTGGTGCGCGAGCGCGCTTCCGACATCGCCCGCCTGATGACCCTGGAACAGGGCAAGC
>NZ_JBNPVT010000069.1:0-1364 GCF_050434205.1 Paraburkholderia sp. GAS348 | reverse complement strand
CCTAGCAGGCTGTTGAATTTGGATCCCGTGTAAACGGGGTTTGAGGGACGGGCGTTATGGATATCGTGTTCATGATTTTTGGCAGCGGATGCGATGCGCGGAATGGATGAGATGCAGGAACCCCTGTTCACGACAGTCAAGCTCGAGGACTTCGTCCCGGCGGATCACCCGTTGCGACCGATCCGGTTGCTGGTGAATGATGCGTTGAAACGGCTCAACGGGCTGTTCAACGTCATCTACGCGGACACCGGCCGTGCCTCGATTGCGCCCGAGAAGCTGATGCGGGCGCTGCTGTTGCAGGTGTTCTACTCGGTGCGCAGCGAGCGCATGCTCATGGAGCAGATGCGCTACAACCTGCTGTTCCGCTGGTTTGTCGGGCTGGCGATTGAGGACACCGTGTGGGACCACTCGGTGTTCTCGAAGAACCGCGACCGGCTGCTGGAGCATGAAGTCGTGGAAGCGTTCTTCACCGAAGTCATGAGCCTGGCGGACAAACGGGGCTTGCTGTCGAGAGACCATTTCTCGGTGGACGGCACGCTGATTCAGGCGTGGGCCAGTCACAAGAGCTTCCGCCGCAAGGACGGCCCGGACGATGGTCCGCCAGCCGGCGGTGGCCGTAACGCCGACACTGACTGGAAAGGCGAGCGACGTAGCAATGCCACGCACGAGTCGACTACTGATCCGGAGGCGCGATTGTTCAAGAAGAGCCACAAGAGCCCGGCCATCCTGTGCTACCACGGGCACATCCTGATGGAGAACCGCTCGGGGCTGGTGGTCGGCGCCGTGGTCAGTCACGCGGATGGTTTTGCCGAGCGGGCGAGCGCGTTGCAATTGCTCGATTGCGTGCCAGGCGCTCATACGAAGACAGTTGGTGCCGACAAGGCGTATGACACCCGCGACTTCGTGAACGATTGCCGGGCTCGCAATGTAACGCCGCATGTCGCGCGCAACGATGATCGCCAAGGTGGTAGCGCGATCGACGGTCGCACTTCGCGGCATGCGGGCTACAGGATCAGCCAGATCATCCGCAAACGTATCGAAGAGCATTTCGGCTGGGGTAAAACGGTCGGTCGGATCCGGCAGACGGTCTATCGTGGCATCCGGCGCGTCGACCAGCACTTCAAGCTGACGATGGTTGCGAGCAATCTGACCCGCATGGCCCGAATGCCAGGTGTGGTGCCGCAAGGAGCGACGCGATGAGCCGCCACGGCGTGAAGACTGCCCGCCACAAGGGCTGCATGCGTGCGCATGCCCCGCGCAGATTGCGCGGCGAACCGGTAATTCAGCGGGAAATCGCACGCGCAAGCCTCCTGAACATAGCTTCGGTCCTCATGACGGGGCGCTTTTCAACAGCCTGCTAGGCG
>NZ_JBNPVT010000068.1:0-1473 GCF_050434205.1 Paraburkholderia sp. GAS348 | reverse complement strand
GCCGACCGTCGCCAGCGTGAGGCTGTCCGCGCCCAGCGCCGCAACATGACCTCCCGTGTTGCCGAGCGAACCGGCATTGACGGAAAGTGCGCCTGACGACTGCAGCGTGCCGCCCTGGTTCGACAAGTCACTTGTTGCCGCGACGTTGAGCGTACTGCCCGAGACAATCTGCCCATTGCGGTTGGACAGTGCGCCCGCCGTGACGGTCTGCGGACCGCCTGACGACAGTACACCGCCGTCGTTCACCAGCGTCCCGGAGGCGCGCGTGTCCAGCGCGCCGCCCGCTGTCACCGTTGCGCCCGACAGGTTCAGGTCGCCGCTGCTGGCCGTGAGTGCCAGCGCACCGTTGGCCGAGGTACGGCTTCCGGCGAGATTGACCGCCGCGCCGTTCAGCGCCGCATTGCCGCCGGCCGCGTTGCGACCGGTCGCGCTCAGTGTGCCGCCAGCCGTCACGGACAGGTCGCCGGACTGCGCCAGGCTGCCGTCGCCGTTCACACCCGCACCAAGCGTACCCGTCGATGCCACGCTGCCCGCATTGACGGTCGTGTTCTGCTGCGCCGCCACCACACCGCTATTCGTGAGCCCGCCCGACGTGCTCGCTGTGACATTCTGCTGCGCGTAGGTCGTCCCGCTGTTGTCGATGCCATCCCGTGCGGACAGCGCCAAGTTTCCGCTTGCATTGGTCTGTCCGGCGAGGATCAGCTTGCCCTCAGTGGTCAGCGTCAGGTCGCCCGACTGCGCAGCCAGCACACCTTTGGTGGACACACCCACGCCCTGTTCAGTGCCGACCAGAACGATCCTGTTCGCGTACATGCCGCCAAGCTGGCTCACGTCGATGGAGACACCCGGCGCCGGACCATCGCCCGCGACAGGCGTTGCAGCGAGCGTGTCATGACTGATACTGTTCGCACCGGTCACGACGTTCAGGTTCTTCGCATAGATTGCGGCGTTTGCCTGGACGGCGCGGGAAAGCAGGTCAACCTGGTCGGTATCGCCTGCATTCAGCCCCGCGCCCTGGATGCTGATGTTGCCGCCGGTCACGTTAAAGCCCGAGAGCGAACCGTCCGGCGCAAAGTTCGGCGTGCCCGTGGTCAGGATGGCCCTGGACGTATTGATAAAACCGCCACCATTGACCGAAATACCAGAGCCGTTCGCGATGACAACTTCCGCGCGCTGGCCCGCGACTTCAAGATGTCCATTGATCTGGCTGGCCGCGCTGCTGTTAACCTGGTTGACGATGACACGCGCCGACTGGCCTGGTCCGAAATTCGGATTGCCGTTAATCATGCCCGCCTGCTGCGTCTGCACGATGGTGGGCGAATTGTTCAGGATCGCGCCTTTCGGCTGCACGTCGAACCGGCCATAGGTATTCATCGAGACGCCCGTGCCCGAGGGCCGGTTGATGTTCACCTGATCCAGGCCGTTCGGTGTCTGTACGACCGAAGGCGAGTGCGCGCCGCTGGGAACGATCTG
>NZ_JBNPVT010000067.1:0-1647 GCF_050434205.1 Paraburkholderia sp. GAS348 | reverse complement strand
TCCGGATCACGGACCAAGGTTAGAACCTCAAACAAACCAGGGTGGTATTTCAAGGTCGGCTCCACGCAGACTGGCGTCCACGCTTCAAAGCCTCCCACCTATCCTACACAGACCGGTTCAAAGTCCAATGCAAAGCTACAGTAAAGGTTCATGGGGTCTTTCCGTCTAGCCGCGGGGAGATTGCATCATCACAAACACTTCAACTTCGCTGAGTCTCGGGAGGAGACAGTGTGGCCATCGTTACGCCATTCGTGCAGGTCGGAACTTACCCGACAAGGAATTTCGCTACCTTAGGACCGTTATAGTTACGGCCGCCGTTTACCGGGACTTCAATCAAGAGCTTGCACCCCATCATTTAATCTTCCGGCACCGGGCAGGCGTCACACCCTATACGTCCACTTTCGTGTTTGCAGAGTGCTGTGTTTTTATTAAACAGTCGCAGCCACCAGTTTATTGCAACCCCTTCACCCTTCTGGCGCAGGCCAGTCAGGCTACAGGGGCGTACCTTATCCCGAAGTTACGGTACCAATTTGCCGAGTTCCTTCTCCCGAGTTCTCTCAAGCGCCTTAGAATACTCATCTCGCCCACCTGTGTCGGTTTGCGGTACGGTCTTGTTAAACTGAAGCTTAGAGGCTTTTCTTGGAACCACTTCCAGTTGCTTCGTGACCTAGATCACTCGTCCCATGCCCTTGAATTCCGCGCCCGGATTTGCCTAAGCGCCTTCTCCAACACAGGAACCGGGACTTCCAACACCCGGACAACCTTCCGCGATCCGTCCCCCCATCGCATTTAACAATGGTGCAGGAATATTAACCTGCTTCCCATCAGCTACGCATTTCTGCCTCGCCTTAGGGGCCGACTCACCCTACGCCGATGAACGTTGCGTAGGAAACCTTGGGCTTACGGCGAGGGGGCCTTTCACCCCCTTTATCGCTACTCATGTCAGCATTCGCACTTCCGATACCTCCAGCGCACTTTTCAATGCACCTTCGCAGGCTTACGGAACGCTCTCCTACCATGCACATAAATGTGCATCCGCAGCTTCGGTATATTGCTTAGCCCCGTTACATCTTCCGCGCAGGACGACTCGATCAGTGAGCTATTACGCTTTCTTTAAAGGATGGCTGCTTCTAAGCCAACCTCCTGACTGTTTTAGCCTTCCCACTTCGTTTCCCACTTAGCAATATTTGGGGACCTTAGCTGGCGGTCTGGGTTGTTTCCCTCTTGACACCGGACGTTAGCACCCGATGTCTGTCTCCCGTGATTGCACTCTTCGGTATTCGGAGTTTGCTATGGCGTAGTAATCCGCAATGGACCCCACAACCATGACAGTGCTCTACCCCCGAAGGTGATACACGAGGCACTACCTAAATAGTTTTCGGAGAGAACCAGCTATTTCCAGGTTTGTTTAGCCTTTCACCCCTATCCACAGCTCATCCCCTAACTTTTCAACGTTAGTGGGTTCGGACCTCCAGTACGTGTTACCGCACCTTCATCCTGGCCATGGATAGATCACCTGGTTTCGGGTCTACACCCAGCGACTGAACGCCCTGTTCGGACTCGCTTTCGCTACGCCTGCCCTAATCGGTTAAGCTTGCCACTGAATGTAAGTCGCTGACCCATTATACAAAAGGTACGCCGTCACCC
>NZ_JBNPVT010000065.1:0-1695 GCF_050434205.1 Paraburkholderia sp. GAS348 | reverse complement strand
AAGGTGATCACCTCGCGCAACCCGGTGTCGTCCGCACTGTTTCTGGTGCTGGCGTTCTTCAACGCAGCCGCGATCTGGATGCTGCTGCAGGCCGAGTTCCTCGCGATCCTGCTGGTGCTGGTGTACGTCGGCGCGGTGATGGTGCTGTTCCTGTTCGTCGTGATGATGCTGGACATCAACATCGACGTGCTGCGCAAAGACTTCAAGCGCTTCGTGCCCATGGCCACGCTGGTGGGCGCGATCATCGTGATCGAGACCGCGCTGATCCTGTGGCACGGCTACGGCGCGACCGCCACGGCGCTGCGCGACACCACGGCTGCCGCGAACGGGATGGCCGGCTGGTCGAACACCCGCATCATCGGCAAGGTCATCTACACCGACTACATCTTCGCGTTCGAAGTCGCCGGCCTCGTGCTGCTGGTGGCGATCATCGCGGCGATTGCGCTGACCACGAGTCACAAGAAAGACAGCAAGCGCCAGAACGTCAGCGAGCAGGTCAAGGTGCGTGCCCAGGACCGCGTGCGCATCGTGAAGATGGCCTCGGAAAAGACCGCGGCAACTGTCGCGGCGGAAGAAGCCGCCGCAGCGGCAGCCGCGGCCGACCCGGCACCCGCCAGGAACAGCTGAGCGCACAGGAGAGAGAAACCATGTTGACCCTTGCTCATTACCTTGTCCTCGGCGCGATCCTGTTTGCGATCAGCGTCGTCGGTATTTTCCTGAACCGCCGCAACGTCATCATCATCCTGATGGCGATCGAACTGATGCTGCTGGCGGTGAACACCAATTTTGTCGCGTTCTCGCATTACCTCGGCGACGTGCATGGCCAGATCTTCGTCTTCTTCGTACTGACGGTTGCAGCAGCGGAAGCGGCGATCGGACTCGCAATTCTGGTGACCCTGTTCCGTAGCCTCGACACGATCAATGTCGAGGACCTCGATCAGCTCAAAGGTTAATTTCAGGTAAAGCGGTTATGTCAACGACACTCAATGAAAACCTGCTGCTGGCGATCCCGCTGGCACCGCTGGCCGGCTCCCTGATTGCGGGGCTGTTCGGGAAAGCGGTAGGGCGCGCCGGTGCGCACACGGTGACGATCCTCGGCGTCGCGGTCTCCTTCATCCTCTCGGTCATGGTCTTCCTCCAGGTGATGGACGGCGCGAGCTTCAACGCGACCATCTATGACTGGATGCAGATCGGCAGGACGAAGTTCGAGATCGGCTTCCTGGTCGACTCGCTGACGGCGCTGATGATGTGCGTGGTGACCTTCGTGTCGCTGATGGTGCACATCTACACGATCGGCTACATGGCCGACGACGACGGCTACCAGCGCTTCTTCTCGTACATCGCGCTGTTCACGTTCTCGATGCTGATGCTCGTGATGAGCAACAACTTCCTGCAGCTGTTCTTCGGCTGGGAAGCGGTGGGCCTGGTGTCGTACCTGCTGATCGGCTTCTACTTCACCCGTGAGAGCGCGATCTACGCGAACATGAAGGCGTTCATCGTGAACCGCATCGGCGACTTCGGGTTCCTGCTCGGCATCGGCCTGCTGTTCGCTTTCGCCGGTTCGATGAACTACGGCGACGTGTTCGCGAAGCGCACCGAACTCGCGGCATTGAGCTTCCCGGGCACGGACTGGGGCCTGCTGACGGCCGCCTGCATTTGCCTGTTCATCGGCGCGATGGGTAAGTCGGCGCAGTT
>NZ_JBNPVT010000064.1:0-1739 GCF_050434205.1 Paraburkholderia sp. GAS348 | reverse complement strand
CCCGCCCGATCCGGGTCTGCGGATTGACGGGGGACGCGATGCATGGACAGGGAAACATGCCGGGCATCACCCTGGGTGCCGATCCTGTATGACCACGCACTTCGTATGTCATGCCGGGGGGAAGTCCATGACATAAAGCCGACCGCGATAGCCAGCGCCTACGACGAACCGAAGGTTCGAATCCGGCATCTCGACTGGAAAATCGCCCCAGCCCGTCGGCGCAGGCCAAACATATTTTGGACATCTATACATAGATACGCCGTCCGACGATTCAATCCCCTTACCATTTCTGAACCCGGAGCCAATTTCATACCGTCGGCAACGCGGTTCCGGCTGTCCAGTTCAAGCCGACTTTTTATTTCAGGAATATCGACATGCAGGCATCCATGCAGATCAACAGTCCACTGTTCTCGCTCCAGGGAAACCTGAGCCTTCTTGGCGGTCATGCACAGCCGCAGTTGCCGCCTGCCGCGGCGTTCACCGGCGGTCGCGCACAGCCGCAGTTTTTGCCTGTTGCAGCGTTCAACGGAGGCCGCTCACAGTCGCAGTTTTCATCTCCCGCTGGTTTCAACAGCGGCCGCAACCCGTCCAGCCAGATGTCGAACATGACGGGCGGCTTCTCGAAGACATCGTTCTCGGTCTTCAGCCAAAGCACAGGGAACGGCCAGAGCAACACATACTTCGCGCAGGGCACCACTGTCAACCGCGGCCCGGTGGCGAACCAGCAGCCGGCACGCTGGGGCGGCGATGACTATCGTGGCGGCAGCCGCTTCGACAGCCTCTCTTACGACAGTGTGCGCAGTTCGTCGCGCAACGACTGCGGCTGTCATGACTCGGGCAGGGCTAACCAGACGCAGTGGAGCAACACCCAGGTCAACAACAACAAGGCGAGCATCAACCTCGGCGACTACAAGCTCGACTTCGACAAATCGGATTCATCGATGACCATGACCAATGCGAAAAGCGGCGATACGACGAAGGTTTGGGGTGACCCTCATCTCGATCAGCACGCCAACAGTGCCAGCAAGTCGACGGCGATGTTCAACGGTCCGATGACATTCCAGTTGCCGGACAACACCAAGGTTACCGTCGGCACCCAGCCGGCTGCGAACAACAAGTCGGTCTCGTACGCGGATCAGGTCACGATCACCCGCGGTAATCAGGCATACCAGGTCAGCGGTCTGAGCCAGGAAAACAAGGCAGGCCTCAGCGTGCAGAAGAGTCGCGACGGTCGCGCGCTCGATGCCGCCGCGCCGGATGGTTACACCGTTGTGGCAGCCCGCGACGGCAGCGGCTGGATCGACCCGACCACCGGCAAACAGCCGACCGCGAACGACCTCAAGAAAGCCAACGCGTAAGCGCGTTGCCTCCCCATTCATGCCGCGCACACCGGGGGTGAATGTGTGCGACATCCAGCCGGCATGAAGGCTCCCCTGGTATCGCGTCCTGGCACCGGGGAGCAACCGGGAGGCATCCGCGCAATTGGTAATGCATCAGATCAAGACCGCCTTGAAGAAGTACAGGAGTACGGTCAGGATGGCGTCCGCGATATCTTTTTGCGGACGCGAAATTGGACAACATTGGAGACACTGTGACGGCCGCACCGAAGCGGCCAAACTTCTCTGCGAAATTACTGTTCCGATGGTCGGGCTGAGACCGACAACCTGATTGCCGAGCGAGCGTAGCGCGGGCCGGCGCTTGAGTTGGGGGGGTGTATCCGCAGGCCCGGATCGGGCGGC
>NZ_JBNPVT010000063.1:0-1786 GCF_050434205.1 Paraburkholderia sp. GAS348 | reverse complement strand
TAGGTCCAAAAACCTATATGACGTTTTTTAATTTCATATCTTACAATTAAGATTGGGCAAGGAATTGGGATTGGATGGGGGTTTTACCTAGATAAACTCTGCTTGCATCTAGGTCATGCGACTTCTACTATAGGTCTATAGACCGATAGAGGCGAGCTGTCCGCCGTAGAACGGATCCACTGACGATCGCGACCCAGAAGGCGCGTTACCTAGGGCCGGATGCGGAGAACCCGGGAGCGTTTGAGGAGCAGGAGATGAGTACGGAGGGGCAATCTTTGCGTTGGCTTATCGACAAATGGTTGACGCCCGCGCCCGGGCGGACGATCAGACTGACGCGATACAGCTATCCGGGCACTGACCACCATCGTTGCATCCGCATCGAGTCATCCCGGGTAACGGGACCCTTCGAGCTGTTCTTTTTCCGGCATGGCGACGGTCAGTGGCGCGTGTTTCCTCCCGAGCGGGAGCGGCTCGTGATGGGACGATACGGTCGTGTTGCATAGCTGGGCTGCCATTCAATGGTTGGATGCATTTCTAGGATCCCGTTAGGAGCGGAAAGATGCAAAGTACACAGCAGGCAGTCGCGCGTTACGAGTTACCGGAGGCCATTGCGCAGTTTGCTGGCCTGATCAACGACACGGATGGCCATGAGGCAATGCCGATCAGGCGCTGGGAGGATACCTACGGTGCCGAGGTTCGGCCACTGGCTGCTGCGCTGTTAAACGCGGGCAATGAGGGTGAGGCGATTATCCAGAACCCGGACCTCGAGGGTGACGATACCGAGATTAATGCTGAGACCGTCTGGAAGGTCAAGATGGAGAAGGCACCGGGCTGCTATGACATCGGGCGACGCCTCGAGGTGATGGACTTCACCGGGATTCACCGCCAGATCATGTATCCGGGGATTGCGCCAATCTACGCGCACGCGCTATACAACAAGGCTGACGACCCCCGGGTGTTCCGCTCGATCACGGGCGATCGCAAGGCGTATGCCTACCGGCTGATGGACATCTATAACGACTGGTGTGCCCGCGTGTCGAAGGAGCAGGACCGTGTGCGGCCGGTTGCGCTGCTGGTCGACGATACACCGGAGGCGATGTACCAGAAGGCACGACGGCTAGTTGACCATGGAGTGCGTCTTTTCATGCTTGCCACGGACGAGCCCCCGGGCGGCGTATCGCCGGCCAGTCCGCGGATGGATCCTCTCTGGAGCCTGCTGGCGGCGGCGAAGTGCCCGGTGGTGGGTCATATTTCGATCAGTGAGAAACTGCTTGCCACAACGGAGTGGCGCAATGCCCCCGCGTTCCAGGGATGGATGCTTGGGGCGGAGTTCTCCCTTGACCCGTGGACGCTGACCAACATTCACCTGCAGATCCAGAACTATGTGATGACAATGGTGCTGGGTGGCGTGTTCGACCGGCATCCCGATCTTGTGTTTGGGTGTGCGGAATTTACTGGTCACTGGGTAGGCCCACTTGCAGAGAACATGGACCGCTTCTATGGTCGCACGCCGTTTCCTTCGTCGCAGGCCCACACCAGGCTCAAGCTCAAGCCATCGGAATACATCAGCCGCAATCTGCGTGTTGCATGCTTCGACTTCGAGCCGGTCGGCACCTATATCGACCGCTACGGATTCGAGGATGTGTACTGCTATGCCAGCGACTATCCACATCATGAAGGTGGCAAGGACCCGATGGGCAGCTTCGTGCGCAATTTGCAGGGCCACAGCCCGGAGATCCTGCGCAAGGTATTCATCGATAACGGCAAGGCTTTGCTGCCGGACTGA
>NZ_JBNPVT010000062.1:0-1870 GCF_050434205.1 Paraburkholderia sp. GAS348 | reverse complement strand
CAATTTTCTGCAGTTCTGGAGAGCAGGGAACGCCCACCATGAATCGACTTCTGGCAGGTGATACCGGATTATCCACACGGCCGAGAAAAAATTGATGCGATTGCAGGCATGGATTGCGGGGGAGGCGACAGCTATGCTCCCAGCATGAAGATCCTTCCACTCGAATCAGACGATTGCTTCGCTGTCCGACAGGCAGCCCGGCATATCTCCAGGCTCTACGAGCGTCACCTTTCCGATGCTGGCCTGACGCCCACCCAGTTCAGCATTCTCTGCATTCTGAGTCGCGAGCCCTGCCTGACGATGATCCAGCTGGCCGAGGCGATGGTCATGGACAGAACGACGCTCGTGCGCGCCCTTAAGCCTTTGCTGCGCGATCAGCTGGTCTACGACGCACCGGAAGTCCAGGGGAAGCGGCGACTGCGGGTTACGATCAGCGCGCGTGGGCGCGAGAGGCTCGAGGTAGCGTCCGTTCACTGGCAGATCGCCCAGGCCAGCTTCGAGCGCAGCTACGGCTCGCAGGCGGCAGCTCACCTGCGAGGCGAGCTCTTCCGCATTACCAGCGACGTCTCTCATCTGGACAGCGAAGACGGGTTGACTCGTCGTTGAGTCGCGGGCGAACGCTCAGGCCCGGCAGAAGGTCGCTTGCCAGCGGACAGAAGGCCGCTTGCCAGCGAAGGGTATCAGCCTGGCCCTATGTGCCTGTCCACGGACGGTTCAATTGCGGTTAGCGGATTGCTGCCTGATCCGCGTAACGCCTGGCTTACCTGATGGGGCACTGCCCTGGAACGTCTGAAGTAAATCCGCTGGTATCACTGGCTGTTAAAAGCAGAGCCGGCGTTGTCCCTGACTGACCGTGCGTTCCGGCCGCCCGTATTCCCTCGGCGGGGGCGGTCGTAGTCTGTTCCCGTGCCTTCAATGAAGAGCGAATACGTATCTGAACGGCAACCGTTCAGATAGCCACGGCAAACACACGTTGCAATCCGGGTAGTGTATGCAGGTCGGACGGATTCGTGGATTGCAACAATCTTGTACCCGCAGAGTCGTTGATGCTAACCCGAAGGATACCTATTCTGTGCGGGTACACCGGATTCAGCGTGCATATGCACGTACAACGGATATCACAGCTCGAAAAATGGAAACTACCATGATTGTCCACCCCTCAGTTCTGCGACCCAAAAGGTCTGTGCTTCTAATCGCATCGGCTGCCTTGCTCACGTTGGGCGGCTGCGTCAACTTCGCCGGGATCAAGAGTGATCACCATATCGAGGCGCCGTCCAAATATGAGGCGAGCGAAAGTCTGCCTGCGGAGGGCGGAAAGTGGCCCTCTCTCGACTGGTCTGAACAATTCGGCGATCCCCAGTTGCCCAGGCTGATCGACGAAGCGTTGAAGGGCAATCCCGACATCGACGAAGCGCGCGCACGGATCGACAAGGCGACGTCGTATGTGGGCAATGCCAACTCGAAGCTGTATCCGACTGTGGACGCCCGCTACTCCTGGACGCGGGAGCTCAATACGGAAAACACGGTCTATCCGCCTTCCATCGGCGGCGCGTGGAATAGCGAGAACACGGTGATGGAGGGCGCATCATGGGACCTCGACCTGTGGGGGAAGAACCACGAGCGGCTGCGCCAGGCGACGTCTGACGAAAAGGTGGCGCAGGCGGAAATGGAGGAGGTGCGGATCACGTTGGCGGCTTCGGTTGCCAGTACCTACAACGAGCTGGCGCGCCTGTACAGGCTGCGCGAGATCGCTGCGCAGGAACTCAGAAACCGCGAAGAGATCGGGCGCATCACCAATGGACGGGTTGTCGCGGGTCTCGATACGAACGTGGAAAAGCAGACGGCGACGGGTGATATTGCGACGACACGC
>NZ_JBNPVT010000061.1:0-1881 GCF_050434205.1 Paraburkholderia sp. GAS348 | reverse complement strand
GAAAGGATAATGGTCGTCAGCGGTGCGAAGAAAAGCGCCATCGGGATGCCCTGCAGCAGCGTCGGCAGGATGATGTAGCCTTCGCTCAGGTCCGTGTAGAAAAACGAGCGCATGTAATACACGATCGCAAAGCCAATGAAGGCGCAGGTGCCGAGAATCCGCGCGTCGGTGCGCGGCAGGATCTTGCCCATGATCGGAGCACCGATGACAGCAAAGATGCCGAGGGGCGCCGTTGCGAGACCCGCGTCCACGGCCCGGTAACCGAGATACTCCTGCATCCATTGAGGCAACAGCACCAGCGTACCGAAGAAGATACCGTAGGCCACGGCGATCGACACCGTCCCGCCGAGGAAGTTGCGCTGCTTGAACAGCGTCAGATCGACGATGGGACTCTTGTCCGTCAACTCCCAGATGACGAAGAGCACCAGGCCCACGGCGGCAACGATCGCCAGGATGATGATCGTATTCGACGAGAACCAGTCAAGGTCCTTACCCTTGTCCAGCATGACCTGAAGCGATGCCACCCAGGTGATCAGGAGTCCCAGGCCCACTTTGTCGACTGGCAGTTTCTTCTTTGGGGTATCGCGATCCCGGTAAAGCACCCAGACCATGCTCGCCGAAAGCAGCCCGACTGGAATGTTGATGTAGAAGATCCACGACCAGCTGTAGCTGTCCGTCACCCATCCCCCCAGGGCCGGCCCAACGATCGGGCCCGTGACGACGATCATCGAGAATAGCGCCAGCGCCAGCGCCGACTTGGCCTTTGGCCATGAGCTGAGCAGGAGCGCCTGCGACATCGGAATCAGCGGACCGGCTACGGCGCCCTGCAGCACGCGCGCGAGCAGCAGGATCGGCAGCGAAGGCGCGATCCCGCAAAGCCAGGACGCCACGACGAACAGCAGGATCGAGCCGATAAACAGCCGGACCTGGCCCAGGCGTTGCGTCAGCCAGCCGGTCAGCGGAATCGCTACCGAGTTGGCGGCGGCAAACACCGTAATGACCCACGTGCCCTCGTCGCCCGATACGCCGAGATTACCTGAGATCGTTGGAATCGCGACGTTGGCAATCGACGAGTCAAGCACCGTCATAAAACCTGCGAGTCCCACACATAAGGACCCCAGGGCTAATTTTGTCCCCGTCAGAGGGGGGTGATTCGGTTGGCTGGTAGACATGGCAATCCATATGTCGAATGACTATCGCTGCATCGCGACGACCTGGTCGGCGCGATGCAGCACGACGCACCGCTTATTCGTTCGCGGCTATGATTTTTGCGATCGCGGCGTCAGCTTCATCGCCATACCGGGCAAATACACTGGTCTTGTACGTCGAGCTGGATTCGGTTCCGAGCTGCGGGCCATCGGAATTCCTGACATTGACGTCGACGTTCATGGACAGGCCAACGCGCAGTGGATTCTTTTCGAGTTCCCCGGCCGGTATTTCGATGCGCACCGGCAAGCGCTGGACGACCTTGATCCAGTTGCCGGTCGCGTTCTGTGCCGGCAGGAGCGCCAGCGCCGAACCCGTACCCGGCGTGAATCCAACCACCTTGCCGTGATAGACCGTCGAGGAGCCGTAGACGTCAGCCGTCAGATCGACCGGCTGACCGACACGGATATGACGCAGCTGCCACTCCTTAAAGTTCGCATCCACCCACACCTGATTCAGCGGCACCACGGACATCAGCGGGGTGCCCGGCGACACGCGCTGGCCCACCTGGACCGAGCGCTGCGCGACGTAGCCCGTGACCGGCGCCGGCAGCGTTGTGCGCGAATAGGCAAGATAGGCGTCGCGAACTTTGGCCGCGCCTGCGAGTACGTCCGGATGCTGATCTACCGTTGTGTTCGCGGTAAGCGCGCGATTGACGCCTAGCTGCTGCACGGC
>NZ_JBNPVT010000060.1:0-2145 GCF_050434205.1 Paraburkholderia sp. GAS348 | reverse complement strand
CACTGTCATCGTCGCACCCGGAAAGGAATGCTCGCGGCGCCGGCCAGGACAGGGACGTCGGCCAGCCACCATACCGCGTCAGCGGTTTAGTTCAATACCACTTATCACCATTGAAATTGACCCTTCAACCCGGGGAAGCATCGTGACGATCTGGGGCAGGTTAGGGTTCGTCTCACAGATGTAGCAGGCGCCCGGAAATGAAGGCCCGGATAGTTCAGAGCTATCATACCCTTCATTTGCGGACACTGGCCCTTATATGAACCGGATGCGCTCACACAACTAAAGTTGTTGCTACTGGTCGGGTACCCAAATGCCTCGTTAGATTGCCGCGCCCGTTCAGCGTCCTCACCGTGCAGACAGATGTATGTCGTCGCGATCGGCGTGTGGCGCAAAGTCGCCGCGAAGGTAACCGGCTCCGTAGGCTAGCGCGGGTGATGCCTGAGTATGACAGATTCAGTGTGGGCTGGCCGTGCGAAGCTTATCGGCCTCGCTCGTCGCACCCCATGAACAACTTCCCCCGCCACAAGGATGAAGCGACCCTACATGCGCCGCAGCGCAGCAGCAAAGTCGCGGAGCCGCCATCCCCGACGGCTGCGATGATTGGGGCGGCCGGCATTCAGCCCCGTGGTGTGGCAGTAGGGCTTTCCTGATCATCGCGCTGTTCCTGTCGGTGGGACAGGGCGGTCCTTAGCCGGTCAGCCTCGGAACACACGCCGATCCGCATTGACGGGAAAAGTCAGTAAGCAACCCGTTCCTGTCATTCGCGTTCTTTGCAGGCGGACATTCAGTACTTCGTTTGCATGGACTGGACAGATCCGCCGCGAGTGTGTGTTCACGCGTCAGCGATTGACTACCGAGGTGACTGTTTCCGGGCGATGTCGACAGACAAGGGGTAATCGTCCTTTTCGTGCAATTTCTGGCGGTCATCGCCCGCAGAGCCCCGTCCAGCGGGGATCTCCTGTGCTGCAACATTCCCTCGAAACACACATTTACCAAGTCTCTGATAAATAAGCGTTCTTTGACACTAGCCGCCAGAAATTGGACGAAAAGGACGATTACCCCAAATAACATCTCTTGGTTAAAGACGACCATGTGTGCTCCGCATACTTGACACACAGCGTACACGGCCCGCGAGAACCCTACTTGGTCTGCTGCTGCGTATCAGCAGCTCCGACGGTTACCGCATCACCCCATCCACCGCCCAGCGCGCGAATCAGGTTCACGGTAGCAGCCGCCTGAACGCCGGAAAGCTGGACCGCCGTCGTTTGCGACTGAAGTACCGTACGTTCGGCGTCAATCACGTCGAGATAATTGACGGCGCCGTCCTTGTACTGGGTTTGCGAAATCTCCGCGGCACGCTGCGATGCATGCACGGCCTCGTTCTCGGTCTGGGTCTGCTGCTCAAGAATCCGCAGGTCCGACAGGTTGTCCTCGACCTCCTGGAACGCCTGAAGGACCTGCTGACGGTAGTTCGCCGCGTCCTCATCGAACACCGCCCGGGCATTCGCCAGGTTTCCCTTGCGGCGGCCCCCGTCGAACATGGGCACCGTCAACGCAGTACCGGCAAGCGGGCCGAGCAGGAATGCCCGACTGGACCATTTGAAGAGGTCTCCCAGCGTCGCTGACTCGAACCCTGCATTACCCGTGATCGACAGCGACGGGAAGTAGGCTGCCCTGGCGACACCAATTCGCGCATTTGCCGCAGCCGTCGCACGCTCAGCGGCGGCAATATCGGGCCGTCGCTCGAGCAGCGCAGACGGCAACCCCGGTGGAATCCGGATCTGCACCGGTTTCAACGGGTTCGAGGCCATCGAAAACTCTGAGGGCGCCTTGCCCAGAAGAACCGCAAGGCTATGCTCGGCGGTGGCCCTCTGTCGCTGCGCTGTCATCTCATCGGAGCGCGCCGTTGCCAGCTCGGCTCGCGCCCTCGCGACGTCGAGTTCGGCAATATCGCCATTCGCGAACTTCGACTGCACAAGCTTGAGCTGCTGCTCGCGAAGCGAAACGTTCTGCGCATACACCTGCAGTTCCGCATCCAGCTCGCGGACCCTGAAATAGTTCGCGGCAACGTCCGCCTGAAGCGAAAGCTGCACCGAGCGCAGGAGCGCCTGCGATGCCTCGCTTTCTGCAGTACTCGCCTTGACC
>NZ_JBNPVT010000059.1:0-2255 GCF_050434205.1 Paraburkholderia sp. GAS348 | reverse complement strand
TGAAATAGTTCGCGGCAACGTCCGCCTGAAGCGAAAGCTGCACCGAGCGCAGGAGCGCCTGCGATGCCTCGCTTTCTGCAGTACTCGCCTTGACCGCATCCGACACCCGGCCGAAAAGGTCCGCCTCGTAGCTCGCCGTCGCCTGCGCACGCCACAGGGTCTGGGCGGGCACGTCGCCACCGTCCGGCTGGAACTGCGAGGCCGACGTGACCTTTTCTCGGGTGGGCCCGAAGCCGGCGCCGATAGTCGGGAAAAGGTCCGCCCGGGAGACCTGCTGAAGGGCGCGGGCCTCCTTGACCCGGGCCGCCGCGGCAGCCAGATTCTGGTTGGCAGACAGCGCCTGCTCCTCGAAGTCGTCAAGGGTGGCGTCGTCAAAAATCACCCACCACTTCCCGCGGGGAATCTGGTCGGACGGCTGCGCGATTTTCCAGGCACCCGCCTCGCCTTCTGTTCCGGCCGTGGCCGTTATGGGCGGCGCCTCCTTGAACGCGGGGGCGCTGGCCACGTCCGGAACCTTGTACTGCGGCGCGAGCGAGCAGCCTGCGCCCAGAAGTGCCGCGCTCAGGAGCGTCAGCGAACCCAGCAGAACACGTTTCACTGTAATTGTCGACATGGTGACCTCACGCTTCGACCGAGGCATCGACACCGCGAACGTGCGGGTGATGTCCGTGCTTGTCCACGATGTGCTCTGTCCGGGCGAGCTTTCGCAGAACGACATAGAAGATGGGTGTCAGCAGCAGCCCGAACAGGGTCACCCCAAGCATCCCGAAGAACACGGCGATACCGATGGCATGACGCATCTCCGAACCCGCGCCACCCGAAACGACCAGCGGCACCACGCCCATGATGAACGCGAAGGACGTCATCAGGATCGGTCGCAAACGCAGCCGGCTGGCCTCGATGGCAGCCTGCACGATCGAGCGTCCCTCCATCTCCAGCTCGCGGGCGAACTCGACAATGAGAATCGCGTTCTTCGCGGACAACCCGACCAGCACCATGAGGCCAATCTGCGTGAATATGTTGTTATCCCCGTGAGTCAGCCAGACGCCGAGCAACGCTGACAGCACGCTCATCGGCACAATCATCAGAATGGCCAGAGGCAATGTCAGGCTTTCATACATCGCCGCCAGCACCATGTAGACGAGCAGTACGCTGATCGGGAACACCCAGAGCGCGGCGTGGCCGGCAAGAATCTGCTGATAGGTCAGGTCAGTCCACTCAATCTTCATTCCGCGTGGCAACGTCTTCGCGGCGATCCTCTCGACCGCAGCCTGTGCCTGCCCCGATGAATAGCCCGGTGCGGGGCCACCATTAATATCAGCTGCGGTGTAGCCGTTGTACCGGACGACCGAATCAGGACCGAAGGTCGGCGTGATTTTCACAAGGGTCGACAGCGGCACCATCTCCCCCTTGTCGTTACGCGTCTTCAGCAATCCAATGTCGTCCATATTGGAGCGGAATGGCGCATCCGCCTGCACCCGCACCTGATAGACACGGCCGAAACGGTTGAAGTCATTGACATAGAACGAGCCGAGATAGATCTGCATCGTGTTGAAGATGTCGGTCACCGATACACCCAGCTGCTTCGCCTTGACGCGGTCGACATCGGCATTCACCTGCGGCACATTGATCTGGTACGTGGAGAACGACGGACCGAGCTCGGGCGCCTTCGCGGCCTCCTTGAGGAAAGCCTGGGTCGAATTGTCGAGCGCGGTATAACCTGCGGCCTGCTGGTCTTCGATCTGAAGCTTGAAACCACCCAGCGTGCCCAGGCCAAGAACCGGCGGCGGCGGGAAGACGGCGACGAATGCCCCCTTGATCCCGGAGAATCGCCTGTTCAGTTCCGCCGCAATGCTCAGACCCGTCATGGACTTGCTTTTACGCTCTTCGAAGGCCGTTTCGCTAAAGAAGATGACCGCCGAACTCGACGAGTTGGTGAACCCATTGATCGACAGCCCCGGGAACTGCACGGCTGCCTCGACACCGGGTGTCTTCAGGGCAATATCCCCAACCTGTCGCACGATCGCTTCCGTCCGGTCGAGGGACGCGCCATTGGGCAGCTGCACGATCGCGACCAGGTACTGCTTGTCCTGAACGGGGACGAACCCACCGGGCACCACCTTGCCCATCAGAACCGTCAGCCCCAGCAGGACGGCGTAGAGGGCGAGGATCACGGCCTTGCGGTTGACGATCCTGGAGACCCCCCGGCTGTAAGACTCGGAGCCGCGATGAAAGACCTTGTTGAAGCCGTTGAA
>NZ_JBNPVT010000058.1:0-2470 GCF_050434205.1 Paraburkholderia sp. GAS348 | reverse complement strand
GTGCCTGCCATCTGGAATGCTGTCCTGTCCAATCGATAAGGTGTCCGAAACTATAGTAAGCTTTTCCGCCAATCCACCTATTTGCACCAGAGCCCGCGTGGCAGGCCAGCCTGTGCGAGCACGCGCTGCACGGTGCCGCGGTGCACGTACAACTGGCGCGCGATGGTGCCGCAACGCCACTTCTCAACGTGGTAGTAGCGCAGGATCTGCGCCTCGAGTTCGACTCCGATGGTCATGGGTCACCTGTGTAGTGAGTAGCAGTCCGAACATCATGGAAGACACGACGGCGAAGTGGACCCAGGCGTAGGAAGCCCGCACAGGCGCAGTGGCAGAAGTGGCAATGCTCAGGCACAGGTGTGGTGTGCGTGGATACCGCTGCTGTGGCCGATGTCGTCGAAGTCGGTGTCAGTAAAGCATCGGCGGCAGGCTCAGCGGAACCCTGATGCGTCACTTTATTGTTGCGGCTGCGATAGCGGCGCAACCGTTCGGCGTGCGCAAAACGGCCGTGGCGGGTGCGCTGGTAGCGTTGACCGGCCACACGCATGCTGGTTTGATGGGCGAGCAACGAACAATCGCCGTCGCAATAGATCTGGCCGTGGTCGCAACGGCGGCAAACGATGACCTGCGCCCGGCAACGGGCGCAGACAAAGAGGCGGGCTGAGCTCGGCACCGGCAATCCCTGTCAATGCCGATGCGATATCGACAGAGCTCACGAGCAGTGCCATACTTGGGCACGCCCGCACCCTGTCGTGCGCGTGCTGGGCTCGACACCGGATTGAACTTGGCGGTTTGCGCCGGTGTCGGGCCTGTTTCTTCGGCGGCAAATCCTCTTTTACCGCATCAGGCCTGCTGCGTCACCCCTTCCTGAACCGGCTCCCGCCGGGGCGCATCTGCACTCGCCCTACGGGCTCCTTTCGATGCGCCCCCATAACCTCAGCGCCACCCGTATCAGTCATCTCGGATTAGCACGGAAGACTAGAAAACATTCCGAATTCCTGGCTGACGCCGCCGTTTAACGTCGGATTTCGACCGCCGTTCACAAAAGGTGTTGAACACGTGCGAGCATGACGTTTCGGTGTCGGTCACTGGCTCGCTGAACACGACTGTACAGCACTCTTGACGCGGCTGTGAGGCCCCGTCAAACCTCGCTTAAGGCTGGGTCCGCCGGTTGTAGCGAACGCAGCGCCGAGAGCACGATGTCTGGCTCGCAACGGCTTCGGTAGTCAATGTCGACATGGGAAAAGACCATTCGCCCGTCTTTCGCGATAACGAAGGTCGCCGGGACCGGCAACTCCCAGCTGTCGTCCCCATTGATGCCTGGCAGAGCCTTGTCGACCGAGCGCAGCGCTTGGCGCAATTCTTCCGGAAGTGAATAGACGAGGCCAAAAGACCGTGCCACGCCATTGCCAGCATCGCTCAGAACGGCGAAATCAAGCGCATTGCGTTGAGTAGTGGACAGCGACCCGTCGGGCAACTGGGGGGAGATCGCGATCAGGTTGCCGCCGAGTCGGGCAAGCTGCGGAAGCAGCCGCTGGTACGCCCTGAGCTGAATGTTGCAGTAAGGACACCAGCCGCCCCGATAGAACACGACGACTGCATGCCTCTCGCGAAGCACTTCCGAAAGCGAGACCATCTGGCCTGAGGCGCTGGGCAATACAAATTCAGGTGCTTGCTCCCCGATTCCAGGCACATCGGCGATCGGGAAGGTCGCTAGCAACTTCTCGACCATCGCGTCCTGGAGCGCGATCCGTTCAGCAGGCGCAGTGCGCTCATATTCGGCGCGAAAAGCGGCGAGTTCCTGGTCAAGTTCCATCTTGCAATTCTCGTCCATGTTGGTAGTGCCTGAAGGCGCGTCGCTGAGACCATTCTCGGGCAGTCGTCTGGCACGCAGTAGACCGCAGCGGGGCATAACACTTATTCCGACAGGACATACGGTGCCAGAGACCTTCTGTTCTCCACATCGAACACTCTAGGTCCGTTGCGTCGAAACGCTGGGACTATGGTTTTCCATGAGCAGTCCTTGGGCGCGTTGACTTATCGCATGGCGGTTTGTGAAGGTTGGGCGCGGCTCACAGAGTGGCGGCACAATCGCGCCAAAACTATGGACGCTCCACCGTGGCGGGCGAAAACCCTAGTGTTCCGTCCCAGAAATAACTTTACGTAAATTTGTATTGTTCTATGATCGAGTCGTGATGAAGAGGAGGCCATGATGGGACGCAAGGGGATCGAGGTTGTGGTATCGGAACTGGAGCGAAAACAGTTGCTGTCCATGAGTCGCTCACGTTCGTTGCCTCATTCTCTGGTGCGTCGGGCAAAGATTGTCCTGACGGCTCTGGTGCAAATAGGTGGATTGGCGGAAAAGCTTACTATAGTTGCGGACACCTTATCGATTGGACAGGACAGCATTCCAGATGGCAGGCACAACGGCATCTTTGGGCCCGAGAATGGAGAGGTTGAACTGCCCCTTGCG
>NZ_JBNPVT010000057.1:0-2578 GCF_050434205.1 Paraburkholderia sp. GAS348 | reverse complement strand
AAGGCAGAGGATTTTTAGCGGAGCGGAAGCGGCGCACCGGGATGAGCGCAGGCACGACGCGAAATCCGCGTCCGCTTCGCTAAAAATTCTTTGAGCTAAACCGCTCCGCTGGCGTCAGCAGCTATGGGCATTGAATCAGGGTGATGACCGTGATGTTGCAGATGGCGGTGCTGGATGCGTTGTGGAAGACGTGCCGCTGCTGCGTGTGAAGGTTGCAAGGACGCTTGTACGATCGTGACGGACGGTGCGATGTGGACTGTGGCACCGTGATCGCCGCGGCGTGGCCAAAGCGCTGCCGCAACCGGGCGAACGGTTGTCCGGACAGGTGCGCGGAGCGTGAAGGCGCGGATGTCACGGCACACCAGCGGGAGGTGCCCGCGGCCGGGCGCGATGCGGGAGGAGTTCGATGCATACCATGTGTCCGCGCGCACACGCTGGACAGTCACGCAGGGATCGACCGGTGAGTCTGGCGTAGCGGTCACGATAGTCCTGGCTGAGCTCATCAGTGGCAGTCGCGCGCGGTGGTATGACGTCGAGCAGCCGCCGGCATTCGGCGAGTCCGGTTTCGCGGCGCCGGTTGCTGAGGAACCCGTAGTGACGGATACGCTGCAGTCCGCGCGGCAGCACGTGAAGCAGGAAGCGGCGGATGAACTCCGGCGCATCGAGCTGCATCACGCGCTGTGCGGATTCATGGCGGTAGTCCTTCCAGTGGAACGTGACCTGTCCATCAGTGATATTGATCAGGCGATTGTTCGAGATGGCGACGCGATGCGTGTAACGCCCGAGGTAGTCGAGTACCTGCTGCGGGCCGCCGAACGGTTCCTTCGCGTACACCACCCATTCCGCGCGTCGCGGGCCATCCAGATAGCGGGCGAATGCCTGGACGTGCTGCAGGGCTGCGAGGACGTTGAAGAACCGCAGGCGCCCAGTGTCAAAGGCACGCCTCAGCCGCTCGAGGAACAGACGCCGGAACAGGCGTGATAGCACGCGCACCGGCAGGAAGAAACCAGGACGGCAGGCAATCCAGCGTGAGTGGTCCGGCGCCAGACCGCCGCCCGGGACCACGCAATGCAGGTGAGGATGGTGGAGCAGGTTCTGGCCCCAGGTATGGAGGATCGCGATGAAGCCGATGCCAGCGCCGAGGTGTTTCGGATCAGCAGCGATGGTCTGCAGTGTTTCGGCAGTGGCCTGAAACAGGATGTCGTAGACCACCGCCTTGTTCTGGTAGGCGATCGCGGCGATCTCCTGCGGCACCGTGAACACCACGTGGAAGTACGGTACCGGCAGCAGATCGGCCTGACGGTCGTCAAGCCATTGTGCACGGGCTAGCGACTGGCACCTGGGACAGTGGCGATTGCGGCAGCTGTTATAGGCGATGCGTTGGTGCCCGCAGGCGTCGCACTGTTCGACATGCCCGCCGAGCGCGGCGGTCCGACATAGTTCAACCGCGCTCATGACGCGCCGCTGGGCGCGACTGAGTGACCCGGCATGGGTTTGACGATACGCGGTGCCGTAGCGACGCAATACATCCGCCACTTCCAGGTGAGCAGTCTTCATGGACGTGCTCAGAAATTCACCGGGGGTTCTTCTGGCGAGTCAGGCGCAACCAGTTGAGGGAGCAGATCAAGCGGGCTTATGGTCGCGCAGATTGTGCTGGTAGCCACCTTCAGATAACGCGAGGTGGTGGCGAGGCTGCGGTGGCCGAGCAGCAGCTGGATGGTACGCACGTCGGTGCCCGATTCGAGCAGATGGGTGGCGAACGCGTGGCGCAGCGAGTGTGGCGTGACCGGCTTGCTGATGCCGGCCCGGCGCCGGGCCTGCTGGCACGCCAGCCGTATCGTCCCAGGAACGATGGGCTGGTCGGCGAACCGTCCCGGGAAGAGCCAGTGCTGGGGTCGACCGGTCTGCCAGTAAGTGCGAAGAATTTCCAGCAGACGTGGCGAGAGCATCACATAGCGGTCGACCTGGCCTTTGCCCTGCTCGATGCGCAACACCATCCGCTGGCTGTCGATGTCGACGACCTTCAGCCGCGTCACTTCCGAAATACGCAGGCCGCCCGCGTATGCCGTCATCAGGATCGCGCGGTGTTTGAGGCTCCTGATTGATTCGAAGAAAGCGGTGACCTCCTCGCGACTCAGGATCACCGGCAGTGTGCGTGGCTGCTTCGACATGACGATGTCGTCGACAGACCAGTCGCGTTTGAGCGTGACCGTGTAGAGAAAGCGTAGCGCGGCGGTCGCGGTAACCAGGCTGCTGCGCGCCAGTTGCCGGACTTCGACGAGGTGCAGTTGCCAGGCGCGGATCTCTTCGGGTCCCAGCGTCGCCGGGGAGCGGCCAAAGTGCTTCGCGAAGGCGCCAACTTGCTGCAGGTACGCGCGTTGGGTATTGGCCGAGAGATTGCGAACGCGCATATCCTCGACCATCCGCTGACGTAGGGGTGTCATGGCAGGACTCCTTTCGGGATGAGCAGGTGCGGTGAATTGCACTGTCATCGTCGCACCCGGAAAGGAATGCTCGCGGCGCCGGCCAGGACAGGGACGTCGGCCAGCCACCATACCGCGTCAGCGGTTTAGTTCAA
>NZ_JBNPVT010000056.1:0-2773 GCF_050434205.1 Paraburkholderia sp. GAS348 | reverse complement strand
ATCGCATCCGCTGCCAAAAATCATGAACACGATATCCATAACGCCCGTCCCTCAAACCCCGTTTACACGGGATCCAAATTCAACAGCCTGCTAGGCTTCGACTCGTTGCTGGGTAGCACGTCTCACGTGAGCACGATCTGGTGATGGCGATGGCAGTCGCGCGCACCGGGTACCCCGCACGTTATGAGGGCACGCAGATGCCCACCATGCTGAGGTGGACATCTGCTGCGCCGACATCTCGCGCGAGTCTACGTGTGGTAAATCTCGCGCTCACGCACGACTATCTCCCGGCGTGGTGGGCGACACAGACCAGAAACCGCAATACGGGTCAGGCGGACAGTCCACCGTCTATGGCGAGATCGATTCCGGTCACAAATTTGGACTCATCGGAGGCGAGGTACACGCAACCGTACGCAATCTCCTCTGGCTCGCCCCATCGCCCAATTGGCCCGAGACTCGCCGCAGCGAACTCCTGCGCCTCGGCGTTCTGCATCGACGCGGGCGTCCGAATGATTCCGGGATGCACGGCGTTGACCCGGATGCCTTCGCCGGCATGCGCCAAGGCCGTGGACTTGGTAAATTGCCGGATCGCGCCCTTGGACGCATGGTAGGCAGCGAAACTGGGGCCGCCACGCAGCCCGAACAGCGAGCCGATGTTGATGATACTGCCGCCGCCGCGCTTACGCAGATGCCCGATGGCATGCTTGGTCGCCAGAAAGGTGCCCTTGGCATTGATGTCGATTATGCGGTCCCACTCTTCCTCGCTGGTCTGCTCGGCGGTTTTGCCGATGCCTACGCCGGCGTTGTTGACCAGCGCGTCCAGACCGCCGAAGCGCGCGACAGCGCGTTCCAGCATGGCTTGGACCTCGGATTCCACACGGACATCCGCCTTGACGAACTCGGCCTCACCGCCCGCAGCCTTGATCGCCGCCGTGCAGCGTTCGCCACCGACCGGATCCACATCGACAACAACAACTTTAGCGCCCTCGCGGGCAAAGACAGTGGCGATGCCCTCGCCGATGCCGGAACCCGCACCGGTTATGACGGCTACTTTACCTTGCAGGCGGCCCAATCCCTTTACCGACATTGATGCACCTCCTTTCCTGTAATGGTCAACCGGCTTTCGGGCGGACGCCGCAGCGCCGCCCGAAAGGTTCCGCCTTCAGACCCAGAAGGCGAAGAAGCGCGCCTCAAGGCTTTCCCGGGGCGTCGCATCGGGGTGGAGCTCGGTGTTGTTGAAGCTGCTGTGCCAGACGGTCTGCTCGTCGTTGAATTTGGTGTCGTAGCCCTTGAAGATCAGCAGTTCCTCCTCGCGCATGTTGGAAAAGTAGTACCACTTGTCGTCCGGATCGTAGAGGCCCAAGCGTGTCTCGACGGTGTGCCCCTCCGCCTCCATGCTGGTGACGTTGTCCATTATCACGCACTTGCCGGGCTTGATGCTGAAGCCGTCAGTGAGGGCCAGCGGGAAATCCTGAGGTGGCTTCGACACTGCCCGCCAAGTGTTGTACATCACCACCCGCTTGTACGGCGGCACTTTGATCTTCTCATCCTCCTGGACCCACGTGGCCCAGTCGTGGAAGGTCCTCTGAGTCACATCTGCATGCACGAAGCCAGCCGGCCGGGTAGTGTCGTCGCCGTTTTCGCCAGGTGCGCGCTGGGACAGGCGGACCTGGCAGTAGGTGCGGTACGGAAGGACGTAGTCGGCGCCGGAGATCTTCTTGATTACCTCCTTGATCTCGTCGTGGTAGGTGCCCTCCAACTGCCTCGCGTCACGCAGGTGCGAGACGCTGCTGACATGGTCCACCAGGATGAAACCTGCCTTGTCCAGATCGAGCTGGCCGCGAATCGGGCGCGCGTCGTGGATGGTGACCTTGTGCGCCTCCAGCGGCCGATAGGTCTGGCTTGGATCGAGCACGCTGGATCGGGCGCGAGGGATGTTCTGACTAAAATTCATGTAGGCCTCTACCGAGGGCAGGTGGACCTCGGTATAGGCCTGTGCAGCAGCGGCGGAACCAGACATGTTCGGTACTCCTCTTGGAATTTTGCTGGATTCTTCGGGCAGGATCAGTCGGCCACAGGTGCGCTGGTCACGGCGACGATAGCTTCCGACGTTTCCCACTCGCTCTTCCAGCCCGGCGGCGGCGGCGCGATGTGATCGGCTGCATTGTTTCGCTTCGCCATCTCATAGACCGCACGGCAACCAACGATGACCGACAGGTCCGGCGAGCCGTCTGGCTTCACACCACACAAACCGCCAAACAGGATCGAGTACTGCAGCACGTTGTCGGGACCGATCTCAGCGCTGTGAGCGATCTTGGCGCCCTCGCCGATGTAGTTGTTGGCGACGATCTTGCCGTACTCGTAGTCGAAGCTGCCACTGAGGATGAAGCCATAGGCCTCGCCGAGGTGGTAGTGCGGCTCGACTTTCATGCCACCCGGCACGTCGAGGATCATAACGAACATGTCGCGCTCCCAGTTCACCGTCATCAGCTTGAAGACGGGACCTTGGGCGCTGCCGATGAGATTGAAGGGCGACCAGGCGATCTTGTTGAAGCGCGCGATATGGGCGCCGTCAAAGAAATAGCCGCTCTTGTCGATCGGCAGTGGCTTGATCTTGGCAAGCCGCTCTTTTTCGGAAAGGAACATAATTTTAGGACCTCGAACGTGGAAGTGGAGGATCAGTCCGGCAGCAAAGCCTTGCCGTTATCGATGAATACCTTGCGCAGGATCTCCGGGCTGTGGCCCTGCAAATTGCGCACGAAGCTGCCCATCG
>NZ_JBNPVT010000055.1:0-2917 GCF_050434205.1 Paraburkholderia sp. GAS348 | reverse complement strand
CGTTGACGAACACGCAGGTCGCGGCGTTGGGCACGGCCCAGCTCACCCAGAACGACGTGAACGGCTCGTCCGCTCTCTCGGATCTGAAGACGAGCCAGATCGCCGCGCTGACGGCGGCTCAGGTGGCAGGGGTGTCGACGGGCGGTATCGCAGCTCTCTCGTCGGTGCAGATCCAGGCGTTGACGAACACGCAGGTCGCGGCGTTGGGCACGGCCCAGCTCACCCAGAACGACGTGAACGGCTCGTCCGCTCTCTCGGATCTGAAGACGAGCCAGATCGCCGCGCTGACGGCGGCTCAGGTGGCAGGGGTGTCGACGGGCGGTATCGCAGCTCTCTCGTCGGTGCAGATCCAGGCGTTGACGAACACGCAGGTCGCGGCGTTGGGCACGGCCCAGCTCACCCAGAACGACGTGAACGGCTCGTCCGCTCTCTCGGATCTGAAGACGAGCCAGATCGCCGCGCTGACGGCGGCTCAGGTGACAGGGGTGTCGACGGGCGGTATCGCAGCCCTCTCGTCGGTGCAGATCCAGTCGTTGACGAACACGCAGGTCGCGGCGTTGGGCACGGCCCAGCTCGCCCAGACCGTCGGGGGCAGCTCCTCGTCCGCTCTCTCGGTTCTGAAGACGAGCCAGCTGCAGGCACTGACCGCGACTCAGGTCAACGGCGTCGTTGGTAGCCTCACCACCGGTCAGCTGGATGCACTGACGGTCACCCAGGTCCAGGGCTTGACGAGCACCGGCATCGGTGCGCTGACGTCCGGGGAAGTGCAGTCCCTCACGAACTCACAGGTCGCGGGCCTGAGTGCGGCGGCACTGGAGTCGGGTGACAGCGTCGGCTCTACCGCGCTCAGCGATCTCTTGACCACTCAGGTGGCGGCGCTGACGGCGACCCAGCTGAAAGCGATCGGGACGGTAGGCATCGGTGAGCTGTCGTCGGTGCAGATCCAGTCGTTGACGAACACGCAGGTCGCGGCGTTGGGCACGGCCCAGCTCACCCAGAACGACGTGAACGGCTCGTCCGCTCTCTCGGTTCTGAAGACGAGCCAGATCGCCGCGCTGACGGCGGCTCAGGTGACAGGGGTGTCGACGGGCGGTATCGCAGCCCTCTCGTCGGTGCAGATCCAGGCGTTGACGAACACGCAGGTCGCGGCGTTGGGCACGGCCCAGCTCACCCAGAACGACGTGAACGGCTCGTCCGCTCTCTCGGATCTGAAGACGGGCCAGATCGCCGCGCTGACGGCGGCTCAGGTGACAGGGGTGTCGACGGGCGGTATCGCAGCTCTCTCGTCGGTGCAGATCCAGGCGTTGACGAACACGCAGGTCACGGCGTTGGGCACGGCCCAGCTCACCCAGAACGACGTGAACGGCTCGTCCGTTCTCTCGGATCTGAAGACGAGCCAGATCGCCGCGCTGACGGCGGCTCAGGTGACAGGGGTGTCGACGGGCGGCATCGCAGCCCTCTCGTCGGTGCAGATCCAGGCGTTGACGAACACCCAGGTCGCGGCGTTGGGCACGGCCCAGCTCGCCCAGTCCGTCGGGGGCAGCTCCTCGTCCGCTCTCTCGGTTCTGAAGACGAGCCAGCTGCAGGCACTGACCGCGACTCAGGTCAACGGCGTCGTTGGTAACCTCTCCACAGCTCAGCTGCAAGCACTGACGGTCACCCAGGTTCAGGGCTTGACGAGTACCGGCATCGGTGCGCTGACGTCCGGGCAAGTGCAGTCCCTCACGAACGCACAGGTCGCGGGCCTGAGTGCGACGGCACTGGAGTCGGGTGACAGCGTCGGCTCTACCGCGCTCAGCGATCTCTTGACCACTCAGGTGGCGGCGCTGACGGCGACCCAGCTGAAAGCGATCGGGACGGTGGGCATCGGTGAGCTGTCGTCCGTGCAGATCCAGTCGTTGACGAACACGCAGGTCGCGGCGTTGGGCACGGCCCAGCTCACCCAGAACGACGTGAACGGCTCGTCCGCTCTCTCGGATCTGAAGACGAGCCAGATCGCCGCGCTGACGGCGGCTCAGGTGGCAGGGGTGTCGACGGGCGGTATCGCAGCCCTCTCGTCGGTGCAGATCCAGTCGTTGACGAACACGCAGGTCGCGGCGTTGGGCACGGCCCAGCTCACCCAGAACGACGTGAACGGCTCGTCCGCTCTCTCGGATCTGAAGACGAGCCAGATCGCCGCGCTGACGGCGGCTCAGGTGACAGGGGTGTCGACGGGCGGTATCGCAGCCCTCTCGTCGGTGCAGATCCAGTCGTTGACGAACACGCAGGTCGCGGCGTTGGGCACGGCCCAGCTCACCCAGAACGACGTGAACGGCTCGTCCGCTCTCTCGGTTCTGAAGACGAGCCAGCTGCAGGCACTGACCGCGACTCAGGTCAACGGCATTGCCGGTAGCCTCACCACCGGTCAGCTGCAAGCACTGACGGTCACCCAGGTCCAGGGCTTGACGAGCACCGGCATCGGTGCGCTGACGTCCGGGGAAGTGCAGTCCCTCACGAACTCACAGGTCGCGGGCCTGAGTGCGGCGGCACTGGGGTCGGGTGACAGCGTCGGCTCTACCGCGCTCAGCGATCTCTTGACCACTCAGGTGGCGGCGCTGACGGCGACCCAGCTAAAAGCCATGTCGACCAGCGCGATTGCGGCAATGCAGTATTCGCAGATCCAGGCGTTGACGAACACCGACGTCGCGGCGCTGAGCACGGCCCAGCTCACCCAGAACGACGTGAACGGCTCGTCCGCCCTCTCGGATCTGAAGACGAGCCAGATCGCCGCGCTGACGGCGGCTCAGGTGACAGGGGTGTCGACGGGCGGTATCGCAGCCCTCTCGTCGGTGCAGATCCAGTCGTTGACGAACACGCAGGTCGCGGCGTTGGGCACGGCTCAGCTCACCGCGGTCGACAACGCGAACAAATTGCTTCT
>NZ_JBNPVT010000054.1:0-3493 GCF_050434205.1 Paraburkholderia sp. GAS348 | reverse complement strand
GCCCGTCCAAACTCTTCAGCCTGCTCATCGCGGCCCCTCAAATCGATCAGCTCGACACTCTACCCGATTCGTTGATCGCTATTTGCACCACAGCCGGCTGAACGAGGTATCGCGGTCGATCATTCAACCGTGCATCGCTGGGCGCTCAAGCTGTTGCCGGTGCTGGAGAAAGCGTTTCGTCATCGCAAGCGCCCCGTCGGCAAGAGCTGGCGCGTCGATGAGACCTACATTAAGGTACGGGGCCAGTGGAAATACTTGTACCGCGCCGTCGACAAGGCCGGTCACACCATCGATTGACTGTTACGGGCCCATCGTGACAAGGCTGCGGCGAAGCGCTACTTCGAAAAATCGATCTCCCAGAATGGCGAACCCGAGACGGTAATGATCGACAAAAGCGGCTCCAATCTGGCTGCGCTGGAGGCCCTCAATGCCGAGCGCGACACGCCGATCAAGGTCCGCCAGAACAAGTATCTGAATAATCTCATCGAACAGGACCACCGGGCGATCAAGCGCCGTACCCGGCCGATGCTGGGGTTCAAGAATTTTCGTTGTGCCCGCATCATCCTGTCGGGCATCGAAACGATGCATATGATCAGGAAAGGGCAGATGAAAGCTGATGGCGTCTCACGAACTGCCGCCGAGCAATTCTATTCGTTGGTCATGTAAGGAATCCTTAAAATTGCGCAACTTTTCGCCTTGCCAGCCTTATCGCGACACAACCTTCCAAACCGCTTGCGGAGCCGGATGTCCTGAAATTCGCTCTCTACAATCTCGTGATCCAGCCATGCTTCGTCATCCGCCTGTTCTTTCCTTGCCATTCTTAGGATCGTTATCCTAAACGTTTTCAGATTAGCAGAATTTATGATCAAGATGTGGGTAATCGCAAGCTTCTCGGATTTGTTTACAACCCATTCGTCATGACTTGTGTGTAATGCGATGACTGCAGAGAGATTATCAGATAACCTTCTGGTTGATTAATGGAAAATTCTCACTCCCCAGAATTTTCAGACAAAGCCAGAAACGCCAAAAATGCGGCTTGCGCTGTCGCATGAACCGCCTGCAAGGCATTAGGCAGGGGAGCTTCGAGTTCATTAGGCACAAGCTCATTAAAAAGCAATTCTTTCATTTCGGCGGCGATCGGTTCGATTGAATACGTATTGTTCAGCTCTAATTTGCCGTGTGGAGTTGAGTAATTGTAATATTCACTCTGCTGACTGGCTGAGACCACATCAACTGACTTTGGCTGCCAATTTGAATAAACGCCCAATTTACTTTTTTCAGTAATCATGCCGACAATATGAGATGGTGTTTGGTTATTCGTAACAGGATCGGGTGCAGTTGCAAAATCAAATGTAGAAGACAGAACTTCATCGGATGCAAATAGAGCGTAATCGCGACCTGGCTCATTATAGGATTTCAGTAACGGAAACATATCGTAACGGCCCCGGTAAATTGTAGCCAAATCGCCCCGCATCCAGGAACGACTGCCACCATAGGCAAAACTTACCAACATGGGCATTATATCGACAGAGGAGGTTAATTGTGTGCGAATCGTGTCAATGTCGCCGGTAAATCGACCTGTAGGATCGAACACAATCAATGGTACCCGAATCGCTTCGGCATACAAAGAGCCCGCCTTGCCGGCCACTAAACCGTGAGAACCCGCATAATCGCCGTGGTCGGACGTAAAAATGATGATGGTGTTGCTAGCTACGTTTTTTGGAAGCGATTGAATTACCTGGCCGATTTTATGATCCACAATAGACATGAGCAAGGTATACGTATCCATCGATCGCTGCCAGTAGCTATATGGCGAAAGTCCGATGCCATAATTTCCAGCCAGGGAATAGCCAGGATACGTAGTGGTGTTTGGATAAGGTGCGATAGAAAAATTTGTGCTTTCCACACTGCCAGAAACGCCTCCAAATTGCATCTCGAAAAATTGTCTTGTCACCGATTGCCATGCAGGCTTATTGGCTCGCAGCCTTTCAAGGGATTCCCAGTTGGGTGGAATGCTTGGATACCCATAGCTGGGAGGATTGGCCAAAACGTTAGTTGACCAAATTACAGATTCAGCACAAACTTGCACAGAATAATTAGCGTGCTGGTTATAATCATCTGGATTCAATTTGCTGATTGAGTTGTCAAATAAATTGGTGAAGGTTTGATATTCCGTGCCCGCGGGAAAAAATTCTTGATCATGCGGGTTTACAAAGCCGACCGTAAGGCACCAAGGTTGATCGCCGGGATGTTTATTGCTAAGCCAGGCGGACGCCTGATCAGCGATATATCCATCGCTGTAATAGGGACTCGATGGGTTGTTCATGTCACCATAAGTGCCTTGCAAATTAAAACCTGTTGGATCAGGGTCGGTAAGCCCCTGAAAACCAAACAAAGAAAGGAGACCTTTCCCATCAGGTTGATGAGGGACAGATAAATGCCACTTTCCAATATAGGGAGTCGCATAGCCAGCATCTTGAAATAACTTCCCATAGGTTGGAAAGCCCGGATGGAGCGGTGGAGAGTCGGATATATTTGTGCTGGGATTTGGGATGATCGTCGTAGCCATCCAGGTTTGGTGACTATAAAGTCCGGTAACCAATACGCCGCGAGACGGAGAGCACATTGTGGCAGCGGAATTGTGATTTGAAAACTTTACCCCGCCGCTCCATAATGAAAAGGTATTTGGCATGAATTTATGCATAAACTGAGCCGCGCTTGTGACTCCGGTGGGAAAAACAGTCGGGAAGCGCAATTCATCAACAACTATAAATAAGACATTGGGTCTAGCTGATCCGGGTGAAGATCCTTCATTCCCGTGGGCAGGTAATATCGAGCTAGCCGCGACCACAGCTGCACCTTTTAATATATTGCGCCTTGACAAATTCACATTGCCAGTATGCGGGGCAACCTTGGATTTATCTTGCTCGTCATCGGTTAAATTGGTGAGAGTTCGCTTGGGTAACATTTTTGCCTCATTTGTTTAGCATTTAGTTTCTATCGCAATTGGGGGCTGGCAGCTTCCTGGCCGTGTCCTTTGCCCCTTAACAAACTACGGATTAAAGAAAATGAACAGAAGACTGCTCCGTCCAGTCAATGATGGGCAGGAGGCGTGCCAAGGACGGAGGGCGGCAACCGAGTCAAATACTGGTGTTTGCGGGGCAATGCCATTGATTGCCAGGTTCTTGCCCAGGCAGCGTCCTCCATAGCATGGAACCTCTTCCACGACATGGCCATGTCGTTACAGATAACTCACACTCGCGACCGCGTTTTGCGGAGAGTGGCCAATATGGCCCCACCACTCATGAGGACAATATTAGGCGAAGGACAGCTATGTTTTTCGGACAAGTGCCATAAGGATCAGACAATTTTGGGCAGGTGCCAGGGGCCGTGCGTAAGGCTGTGGTGCAAATAGCGATCAACGAATCGGGTAGAGTGTCGAGCTGATCGATTTGAGGGGCCGCGATGAGCAGGCTGAAGAGTTTGGACGGGC
>NZ_JBNPVT010000053.1:0-4292 GCF_050434205.1 Paraburkholderia sp. GAS348 | reverse complement strand
GGCCCGCGTTTCGCGGCCGTTCTGCATTTGTTGTCGGTGCAGAACAACTGGCGTGTGCGTCTGCGCGTGTTCGCGCCGGACGACGAAGTGCCGATCGTCGCGTCGGTCGTCGATATCTGGAGTTCGGCCAACTGGTACGAGCGCGAAGCATTCGACCTGTACGGCATCATCTTCGAGGGTCACCCGGACCTGCGCCGCATCCTGACCGACTACGGTTTCATTGGTCACCCGTTCCGTAAAGATTTCCCTGTCTCCGGCTACGTCGAAATGCGTTACGACCCGGAAGAGAAGCGCGTCGTCTATCAGCCCGTGACGATCGAGCCGCGGGAAATCACGCCGCGCGTGATCCGCGAGGATCGCTATGGCGGTCTGAAACACTAAGAGAACGCCATGGCAGAGATCAAGAACTACACGCTCAACTTCGGTCCTCAGCATCCGGCCGCGCACGGTGTGCTGCGCCTCGTGCTCGAACTCGACGGCGAAGTCATCCAGCGCGCCGATCCGCACATCGGCCTGCTGCATCGCGCGACCGAAAAGCTCGCGGAAACCAAAACCTTCATCCAGTCCGTGCCGTATATGGACCGCCTCGACTACGTGTCGATGATGGTCAACGAGCACGGCTACGTGATGGCGATCGAAAAGCTGCTCGGCATCGAGGTGCCGGTTCGCGCGCAGTACATCCGCGTGATGTTCGACGAAGTCACGCGGGTGCTGAACCACCTGATGTGGATTGGCGCGCACGCACTCGACGTCGGCGCGATGGCGGTCTTCCTGTACGCGTTCCGCGAACGCGAAGACCTGATGGACGTGTACGAAGCGGTGTCCGGCGCACGGATGCACGCGGCTTACTACCGTCCGGGTGGCGTGTACCGCGATCTGCCTGACGCAATGCCGCAATACAAGGCGTCGAAGATCCGCAATGCAAAGGCGCTGTCGAGGATGAACGAGAACCGTCAAGGTTCGCTGCTCGACTTCATCGACGATTTCTTCACGCGTTTCCCGAAGTGCGTCGACGAATACGAAACGCTGCTCACCGACAACCGGATCTGGAAGCAGCGTCTGGTCGGTATCGGCGTGGTCAGCCCGGAGCGGGCGCTGAACCTCGGCATGACCGGCGCGATGCTGCGCGGCTCGGGTATCGAGTGGGATCTGCGCAAGAAGCAGCCGTACGAAGTCTACGACAAGCTCGATTTCGACATTCCGGTTGGCGTGAATGGCGACTGTTATGACCGGTATCTGGTTCGTGTCGAAGAAATGCGCCAGTCCACGCGGATTGTGAAACAGTGCATTGAGTGGCTGCGCAGGAATCCGGGGCCGGTGATGATCGACAATCACAAGGTTGCGCCGCCGTCGCGGGTTGGCATGAAGTCGAACATGGAAGAGCTGATTCACCACTTCAAGCTCTTCTCGGAAGGCTTCCATGTGCCGGAAGGCGAGGCCTACGCTGCGGTCGAACATCCGAAGGGCGAGTTCGGTATCTACCTGATCTCGGACGGCGCGAACAAGCCGTATCGCCTGAAGATTCGCGCGCCGGGCTATGCGCATCTGTCCACGCTCGATGAAATGGCGCGCGGTCACATGATCGCCGACGCTGTGACGATCATCGGCACGCAGGACATCGTGTTCGGCGAAGTGGATCGCTAGGACGTATTCATCAGCGCGCGTCTGCGGATTGCACCGCAGCGCGCGTCAGTCAAAGGAACGCCGGGTCTGTCGCACCATGCAACGCGCGACAGGTTTTCGTTCGGTAGGAATTGAAAGAGTCGTGTCTGAAAATGATCTCAGCTGAAGGCCTGAAAGAAATCGATCGTGCGATCGCGAAGTATCCCGCCGATCAGAAACAGTCCGCCGTGATGTCGGCGCTGGCCACTGCTCAGGAAGAGCATGGCTGGCTGTCGCCCGAACTCATGCAGTTCGTCGCGGACTATCTCGGCATGCCGGCGGTCGCCGTGCAGGAGGTGGCGACCTTCTACACGATGTACGAGACCTCGCCGGTCGGCAAGTACAAGATCACGCTCTGCACGAACCTGCCGTGCCAGCTCGGCCCGGATGGCGGCGCCGACAGCGCTGCTGACTATCTGAAGCAGAAGCTCGGCATCGACTTCGGCGAAACCACGGCGGACGGCAGGTTCACCCTGAAAGAAGGTGAGTGCATGGGCGCGTGCGGCGATGCGCCGGTGATGCTGGTGAACAACCATCGCATGTGCAGCTTCATGAGCCGCGCGAAGATCGACCAGCTGCTCGAGGAGCTTTCGAAATGACGTCTTTACACGATCGTCACATCAAACCGCTGATTCTCGCCGGCCTGAACGGCGACAACTGGCATCTCGAAGACTATGTGGCGCGCGGCGGTTACGCCCAGCTGCGCCGCATTCTGGAAGAAAAGATTCCGCCCGAGCAGGTGATCGCCGACGTCAAGGCATCGGGTCTGCGCGGCCGTGGCGGTGCGGGTTTCCCGACCGGTCTGAAATGGAGCTTCATGCCGCGCCAGTTCCCGGGGCAGAAGTACCTCGTCTGCAATTCGGACGAAGGCGAACCGGGCACCTTCAAGGATCGCGACATCCTGCGTTTCAATCCGCATGCGCTGATTGAAGGCATGGCCATCGGCGCGTACGCGATGGGCATCACGGTCGGCTACAACTATATCCACGGCGAAATCTGGGAAGTCTACAAGCGCTTTGAACAGGCGCTGGACGAAGCGCGCCGCGCCGGGTTCCTCGGCGACAACATCATGGGTTCGGGCTTCTCGTTCGAACTGCATGCGCACCACGGCTACGGCGCCTACGTCTGCGGCGAAGAGACCGCGCTGCTCGAATCGCTCGAGGGCAAGAAAGGCCAGCCGCGCTTCAAGCCGCCGTTCCCGGCGAGCTTCGGCGTGTATGGCAAGCCGACCACGATCAACAACACCGAGACGTTCGCCGCGGTGCCGTTCCTGCTCGCGATCGGTCCGCAGAATTACCTCGAAATCGGCAAGCCGAACAACGGCGGCACGAAGATTTTCTCGATCGCAGGCGACGTCGAGCGTCCGGGCAACTATGAAATTCCGCTCGGCACGCCGTTCGCGACGCTGATGGAACTGGCCGGCGGCATGCGCGGCGGCAGGAAGATCAAGGCCGTGATTCCCGGCGGTTCGTCGGCGCCGGTGATCCCGGGCGACATGATGATGCAGATGGACATGGACTACGACTCGATCGCCAAGGCGGGCTCGATGCTCGGCTCGGGCGCGGTCATCGTGATGGACGAAACGCGTTGCATGGTGCGTTCGCTATTGCGTCTGTCGTATTTCTATTACGAAGAGTCATGCGGTCAGTGCACGCCGTGCCGCGAAGGCACCGGCTGGCTGTATCGCGTCGTGCATCGTATCGAACACGGGCAAGGCCGTCCGGAAGATCTGGATCTGCTGAACTCGGTCGCCGAGAACATCATGGGCCGCACGATTTGCGCGCTCGGCGATGCAGCGGCCATGCCGGTTCGCGGCATGCTCAAGCACTACTGGGACGAATTCGAATACCACGTCGCCCACAAGCATTGCCTCGTCGGCGGTCACGCCGGCGCGGCAGCGGCGGCGGAAACAGTGGCTGCCTGAGTGCCCGGATAAGTACACCAGATAGCGCACCAGAACACGTCATCCGCGGGATTCATCGCCTGACACGGGCGCTGAACAGGGCGAACGATTGAGCGGTAACAGGTTAAGGAAGATTGACCATCATGGTTGAACTTGAAATAGACGGCAAGAAAGTAGAAGTGCCTGAAGGCAGCATGGTGATCCAGGCTGCGCATAAGGTCGACACGTACATTCCTCACTTCTGCTATCACAAGAAGCTGTCGATTGCGGCCAACTGCCGGATGTGTCTGGTCGATGTCGAAAAGATGCCGAAGGCGGTGCCCGCATGCGCCACGCCGGTGTCGGCGGGCATGATCGTGCGCACCAAGTCGGACAAGGCCGTGAAGGGCCAGCAAGCCGTGATGGAATTCCTGCTGATCAACCACCCGCTGGATTGCCCGATCTGCGACCAGGGCGGCGAGTGCCAGCTGCAGGATCTGGCGGTGGGCTACGGCAAGTCGTCGTCGCGCTATAGCGAAGAAAAGCGCGTGGTGTTCCACAAGAACGTCGGCCCGCTGATCTCGATGGAAGAAATGTCGCGTTGCATTCACTGCACGCGTTGCGTCCGCTTTGGCCAGGAAGTGGCCGGCGTGATGGAGCTCGGCATGCTGGGCCGCGGCGAGCATTCGGAAATCACGTCGTTCGTCGGCAAGACGGTCGACTCCGAACTGTCGGGCAACATGATCGA
>NZ_JBNPVT010000052.1:0-4688 GCF_050434205.1 Paraburkholderia sp. GAS348 | reverse complement strand
GGAGAGCGAGAACGGCGAGTTCGAGCGCTTTCTCGCGACGCTTGGCTATCCGTACTGGGAAGAGACGCAGAACCCCGTGTACCGTTTGTTCCTCGGGTAGCCGAGCCGTTTGCCTTGTGACAGGTCGAGGTCTCGCTCGTGGGCGCGGCCAACAGGCAACCCACGACGCGCCGCAAGTTCTTGACCTCGATCCGCAAACTGATCGGGGTTTACCTTCATACGGTGCAAAACGGTGCGGAAAATAAGTTGTCGACTGACCAGGCCGCAAGCGCCCTCTGGGCGGGGTTAGCGCGTATTGGCGCTCATCCGCGCCCTTCGAATGGGCGCCCCTTCTATCTCAAAACTAGATACGGCATATCTTCCATATCGCGTTGCGCGATACCGCGCATGATCGTCAAACTGAGCGCAAATCCAACACTGCATTCAGGAGACAACTCATGCGCACCCAAATTGGCATCATCGGTGCCGGGCCTGCGGGCCTGCTTCTTTCCCATCTTCTTCATTTGCGCGGCATCGACTCCGTTGTGCTCGAATCGCGAACCCGCGAACAGATCGAATCCACCATCCGCGCTGGCGTGCTCGAACAGGGCACGATGGACCTGCTCACCGAGGCCGGCGTCGGCGCCCGCATGAAGGCTGAAGGCGCGCTGCATCATGGCTTCGAACTGGCTTTCGAAGGTAAGCGGCGCCGTATCGATCTGACCGGACTCACCGGCCATTCGATCACGGTCTACGCGCAGCACGAAGTCATCAAGGATCTGGTCGCCGCTCGCGTGGCCGCCGACGGCGCTTTGCTTTTCGGCGTGACGGACACCTCGCTGCATGGCATCGATACCGATCAGCCGTCGATCCGCTATCGCCACGAAGGCGAAGCATCCGAGCTGCAATGCGACTTCGTGATCGGCTGCGATGGCTCGCAAGGCGTGTCGCGCGCGTCGATTCCGCAGGCATTGCGCAAAGACTATGAACGCGTCTATCCGTTCGGCTGGTTCGGCATTCTTTGCGAAGGGCCGCCTTCATCGGATGAATTGATTTACGCGCGTCACGAACGCGGCTTTGCGCTTGTCAGCACGCGTTCAGCGAACGTGCAGCGCATGTATTTTCAGTGCGATCCGAAGGACTCGGTCGATAACTGGTCCGACGACCGAATCTGGGCCGAACTGCACGCACGCGTCGATTCGCACGACGGCCAGAAAATCGTGGACGGCAAGATCTTCCAGAAGAACATTGTGGGCATGCGGAGTTTCGTGTCGGCCACCATGCAGCATGGCCGGCTCTTTCTCGCCGGCGACGCCGCGCATATCGTGCCGCCCACCGGTGCGAAAGGCATGAATCTCGCCGTCGCCGACGTGCGTGTGTTGACCAAAGCGCTGAGCGCGTTCTACGTCGAAAACCGCACCGATTTGCTGGACAGTTACAGCGAAACCGCGCTCAAACGGATCTGGCGTGCCGAGCATTTCTCGTACTGGATGACGAGCATGATGCATCGCATTGAAGGCGCATCGCCGTTTGAACAGCAGTTGCAGGTGGCCGAGCTCGAATACGTGACCACGTCGCGTGCGGGGGCTACCGCGATGGCGGAAAACTACGTGGGCGTCGCTGCGGTATAAGGGCGCGTGAGCGGGCCGTGGGTTGCTGGGCGAGGAACGGGAGAGGCTTGGTTGAGCGGCAAATCCCGCTGCGCGGCGATACCCCGCCCACGGTTTTCTTCGGTGCGTCTGTATAGCCAGCGTTTATAGAATGTGCGTCCGGGATTTTTTGATCAGGCGAATCCCGCCGGGCCCGGCGCACGCCGGCAAACGCTTGATGGGCGGGACTCTGCCATTGTCGTGTCAAAAGCAACAGTGAATTCAGGAATGGAGGATTTACCCCCGCCTGATCCGCTCCTAGACTGCTCTCATCTGCTGCACCACGTGTCACATCTGCAGCACGTACAAGTCAATCTCTAGAGGTGGTTTCATGAAATCGCTTATCAAAGCTGTTGCTGTTGCCGTTGTTCTTGGCGCTCCGATCGCTTCGTTTGCACAATCCAATCAGCCGGCCCCGCAAAACACGCAGGGCGCGCAGACGCAAGTTTCCGAACAGCAGCAAGGCGCTCGTCAGGCAGATACCAGCGGTTATGGTTCGGGCAGCCACGGCACGTGGCAAGCGGGTTACGGCAGCGATACGACGGTCAGTTCCTATTCGCCGCCGATCCATAACGCGCGTTAAGGGTAGAACGAAATACGCGGATCATCGCGGGGCTGTTCGACTCGTTCAATATCTGCGAGTCGCCCCTAAGAGGCCGGTCATCGGAGCATGTTCGATGGCCGGCCTTTTTTCGTGCCCATCAGGCGGCTATTGCGTGCGCAACAGGGTCATCTCGTTGCGCAACAAGGCCCGAAGGTCCTCGTCAGTCGGCCGCGTACCCCAGTGCCGCGCGCCGGCGACCGATGCAATCGCGATCCACGAGTGAGGTGGAAACCATTCGCGAAGCACGGCGCCGTCCTGACGCAAACACAATTGGCCGGTCTGTTCGCTGTATTCGGCGGAAACGACGGTGCCGTCGATTTGTGCCGTTACACGCCGTGGATCGTTGCGTAGCAAATCGTCGCTCCTGTAAAAGGTATGGCGCGAATGCCTGCGCGAGCCGGCCGCGTCAGTGACGCGGCCCCGGCATTAGTGATCGCCCCGGCCGTGATCATCGCCATGGTCGTGCCAATCGCCGTGATCGCCGTGATCGTGCCAATCGCCGTGCGGGCCGTCGCGATAGCCGCGCGCGTCATGCCATTCGTGCTCGTGATGGTGCTCTTCCCACTCGCGTCGCTCCCAGTAGCGGTGGCCGTCGTAATAGCGTTCGCCGTACCAGCCGGGGCTCACCACCACCACCGGCGGGGCTGGCGCGTAGACAGGCGCAGGCGGGGCATAGACCGGCTCGGGGGCGTAGGCCACGCCTGGAATACCGATGTTCACGCCCACGTCGACGTGGGCCAGCGCGACAGAAGATGCGCCGATCCCCAGACCTGCAACGATCGCGATGGACAGCCAGCGGCTTCGTGAATTGCTCATGTTTATTCTCGGGTTTTACGATTGAGTGTGGAGTGCGCCGCGTGGGCAGCGCTTAGTAGTGGTCGTGATAGTGGTCATGATCGTGATAACCGCCCTCGGGGACGAAGATGCAACCGCCCAATGCACTCCCGAGGGTGACAGCCAGCAGGACCAGCGCGAAAATTCGTTTCATGACGTTGCCCTCCTTTTGCGTTTGATCGAACTCTACTGAGCGGCTGGATTACCGGTGTGTTCGTGTGTAACAGGACGTGTCGATCTCTTCACATGTCGGCCACATTCATGACCCGGTGTGAAGCCACGGTGGAGCGCTGCGACGAGCCGTTCCGCTGGCGCGAAACCGGCGGGCAACCCGTTGAGCGCGCTATGGAAAATCTCGGGCCTGCGCACATCCGGCGTGCTCTTGCAGGGCGATGCGCGTGCGTATGAACAACTGGAATATGCGCGGCGCGACCCCTCTCTGTGCGTATGCAGCACGGATACATTCAGTTGCAGACTTGGGATGCACGTCGGCGCCAAGCGTCGCCGATCGCACTTTCGACTGGGCCGCTGCTGCGTTATCGATGCGTTACGGCCGCATGCGCATGGACGAGATCGTCAGCCACGGCATCAGCTTTTCTTAAGGTTGGATCCGTAGGATCCTGCGTGAATACGCCCGGGATTTGTGTATCCTCGGCGCAATACGCTCTCTCCATTCAATGACTTCACTGCGGCTAAAACATTCTCATGACCATGCGATCGGACCAGGCTAATTTCTCACGCTATGCATCAGGCTATGACGGCGTAGCCAAGTTTCTTCACTGGCTGGTGGTCTTATTGATCGCTGCGCAGTTCGTGATCGGTTGGACTATGCCGGATATCCATAAGGGCACGCAGCCCGACGGTCTGATCGCGTGGCATCTCGGCGTGGGGGCAGCACTGATTGCAGCGGTGGTGGTGAGAGTCGTCTGGCGTCTCACGCACGCGCCAGTACCTGCGTCGCTTTCGCCTTTCCTCCGTTTCGTTTCGCACATCACGCACGGTCTCCTTTATCTCGCGCTGGTGGCTGTGCCCTTGCTGGGATGGGCCAATGCGTCTTCGCGCGGATGGTCCGTCAAGCTGCTTGGCGTGCTGCCGTACCCCAGCATCGCGCCGGTCGGCTCGTCGGTGGGGCATGCAATGGGCGACATCCATGGCGTTCTGGCCTGGGTGTTGTTCGCGCTGATCGCACTGCATATCGCGGGAGCGTTGTTTCATCGCTTCGTGCTCAAGGATCAGACCATGCAGCGGATGCTGCCGTGACCCGTTAGCGTGCGTTAGCCGCTTGTTACTCCGCGTGTTTTAACCGCCTGTCGCCCGCATGCCAGCTGCTCTCCGTCGACGGGCGGCTCGCGGAGCGATTCGAGGAGCGAGTTGCAAAAAGTCCGCGAACGAGCGCTCGCGGACCAGGCACTGCGATCAATCAGGCGGCCGAGCGAGGCCTGAAACCTCGCCCTGGAAGCCTGACAGCCTTCGGCGTCTTAAACCGCCATCACCGAAACGGCCTTGGTGACCAGATAGGCTTCCATGGCTTCCGGTCCGCCTTCCGACCCATAGCCCGAATCCTTCACGCCGCCAAACGGCATTTCCGGCGACGGCGTAGCAGGCTGGTTGACCCACAACAT
>NZ_JBNPVT010000051.1:0-6181 GCF_050434205.1 Paraburkholderia sp. GAS348 | reverse complement strand
GCGCGACATGCGACGTACGACAATTCGAGACGCATCCGTCATCAGTGACGCGAAGGACGCCTTCTCCAACGTGTTCGATGTCGTCGACAAAACTACAGCCTAGTGCACAGAGCAAGAAAATAGCACGCATCCGAAGCCGGATTAACCGAACCGGGGATAAGGCGTGCAGGAAAGGAGCGCATTGATGAAAACTCGCGAACGATCGTTGCGCCTGTCAGTTGAAAAGTGGTTCCAGTCCACTCCGGCAATGCCTGTTCAGGTGTTCGATTTCGGCCGCGTGATGCCTAGCGGGGCTCGATACGTTCGTGTTGGCGTAGTTCGTCCACATGGCTCTTTGGCGATTGTGTTTTTTCGTCACACCGATGGTTCGTGGAATGTCTATCCGCCAGCTACACGAGCGCCCTCAATGCAGACATATCAGCCGGCTGCCTGATGGCAAACATTTAAATGCTCGGGAGAGAAATGCTGCCACCAGCCCCAAGCGAGGTGGACGTCCATTTGGAGTTGGTTGAAAAGCGCTAATCGATTCGCTCGGTCGTACTGTATGGTTAAGGTCGAACAATGCTAGAACTACCATCTGAATACATGACTTTCTGGGCCTTGCAGTGTTTCTATCATCAGGATTCCTCTTCGGTCGGAGGATCGATGTGCTTTGGTGTGTATCTTCCGCCGCAAGCGTCGCGTGGCAAAGTGCCAGCCCTGCTTTTTCTGGCCGGCTTCTCATGCAGCGAGGAGACCCTCGCGATCAAGGCCGGCGCTCAACGGTACGTTGCGGAACATGGCATTGCCATCGTCACTCCTGATACAAGTCCGCGTGGAGAGGGCGTCGTCGACGAGCCGGATGCTTGGGACGTTCGGATCGGAGCCGGGTTTTAGGTAGACGCCACTCGGGAACCGTGTGTCGTCATTACTGCATGTACTCATCCGTCTTGCACGAACAGCCTGAGGTAATCGCCACCAGTCTTCCAGTGAACACAAACCGGATGGGCATATCAGGCCGTTCGATGGGACCCCCACAGCAGATGTCAGAATTGATGGCGAATACCGACATTCACCGCCACCGTCGACGTGCCGGGAGCCGCTAGCTCGCCATATGCCACCATATCGGTCATATTTCCCTGATTGTTCACATGGCCCAATTGCGCGTACACGGTGGTTGTCTTCGAGAGTTGATAGTCCGCCACGACCGCAAACATCACGGACTTGTTGGTCGAATCATGCCTGTCCTTCAGGTAGTAGATCCCGCTCGTCACCGTTAGAGCCGGCGAGAACACATATCCCACCCCGGCAGAATACATGTCGATATCGACCAAGTTGGATTCGGCTGGATTCCTGCCGTTGCTGTAAGAAGCCGAGAACGAAAAGTTCGCAAAGTCATAGAGTGCACCAAAGTAAATCATTCGATTGTTCGCGACACCGGTTGCAGGCGCTGTGAGTGGAATGGGATTGGCGTCGTGACCGTTGTAATAGAGCGCCGAGAGGTGAAGTCCATAGTTGGCGTACTGCAACACCACCGACTCGCGCGTGTTGGCCTGAAAGCTCCCCGGGACGCCTCCGAGGGCGAATTCCAGAGAGCCGGTGAATCCAGAGACGGTCGGAGACCTATATACGATCGCGTTGCTTTCAAACAAAGCCCCCAGAGGTGCATTGGTGCTACCGAGGCTCCACCCCGCGGCCGTATTCATGCCAACCCACGCCATGAGAGCGCTGCCAAAGTACGCGGCTCCGCGAACGTCGGTGGCTTGTATTGCAAACGCCATGGGCGCCAGTTGTCGGCCAACCGTCACGGCGCCGAATGATCCCGATAAGCCGATATAAGCCATTTGATTGAAAATTGAACTGGTCGGTGCCGTGTTGTCTCCAATGATCGATTTTCCATTCGTACTACTAAATCCATTCTGCAACCTGAAAAAAACCTGGTAACCGCCGCCCAGGTCCTCGGTTCCTTTAATGCCCCAGTTGCTCGGTGACACGCCGCCGTCCTTCACGGCAAAAACGCTCCCCGTATTGGCCGCTTTCGGACTGAGCGAAGCTGCCGACGCGCTCTGATAAAACAGCCCCGAATCGATCGTCCCGTAGAGCGTCACCGATGACTGGGCAACGGCAGGCGAACCGTAACACGCTATAGTGGACGCGATCGCGGCAAAGCGGATCACGGCCGGTACGGATTGCGAATGCGCACGCATTTTCTTGTCTCCTCGTCTTTGTGGTAATAATTCAGTCTTCAGGCGCCGTATCGCGCCGCCATGTGGAGATTCAACGCAACGCGTCGGTGAGGCCTGGTATGACGGTGAAAAGATCACCGCCGAGGCCGTAGTTTGCGACCTCCAGAATCTGGAGCCCTTGTGCCTCACTCAGCTTGTTGCCCGGCGGTGACCGTCCTGTCGTCGTGCGGCGAGCACCGCATCGCCGCTTCCCACACAGCGTTGGAACGTGTCCAGGCTCACGCCCAGTTCGTCGCCTGTCTTCTACAGCCGGCAGCATGACTTGCGCTGCCTCGCGAATCAACGATACCTGTAACAGTTGATCCGGGACTTTGATCAATCGTCCTCTTTGTCTCGCCAGATCTCCTGGGCCTGTTTCTCAGAATCGGCACCGCGGCCGCTTCCGCCAGCGCCTTCTCGCGCTGCAATTTCTCTCGAGTTGCTGAACGCGCTTCCCGTCCTCTTTCGACTGCTGGCGCTGCTCGCGTGCCTGCTCCGCGGCATTTGCATTAGCCGGACGACAAGCGGTTCGCCAAGCGGATATCTGTTCCGGATAAAGAACCTCAAGACGACCGTACTCGGCCACATCCACTGCATCGAGCAGCGTGGTCTCCAGCACCACTTCAATCTGTTTTCCGAAAACCATCCCTAGAAATTCTTCCCATCGCCCGGCACGGCCAACCCTTATCCTTCCGCCTCTCGGCGTCACCTGTACAACGTATGTTCCGTAATTCTCCCTTCGCTGGACAGCGCCGAAACCAGCGCGTGTTCCGGCGGCATCATGCGACGCACAAGCACTTCTTTTTCTTTCTCTTGAGTAGGATTTCATTCACGTTGATCTTGCCGCCCCGGAGCATGTCTGTAAGAATCAGATAACATGACAAGTAGTCTGGCGCCGAGGGCGCTCAATTTGCCCGCAACAAACCATGCGGATCGAGCACGAACTTCTTGGCAGCGCCTGCATCGAATGCCTCATATCCCTTCGGTGCATCATCGAGCGAAATCACTTCTACATTGACCACTTCGGCGATATTAATGCGCCGCCCGGGATGGCCATCATCAACTGATTGTTGTACTTCATCACAGGCGTCTGGCCCGTGAAAAAGTTGTGTGACTTCGCCCATCCAAGGCCCAGCCGCACACTCAGACTACCCCGCTTCGCCGCTTCGTCGATAGCGCCTGGATCGCCGGTTACATACAAGCCAGGAACTCCGATGTTGCCTGCTGCTCGCGTGATCTCCATCAGGGAGTTCAGCACGGTCGCCGGGGCCTCGTGCTGCGATCCCGAGCTTCCGTGGCCACGAGCTTCGAATCCAACGCAATCGACGGCGCAATCCACTTCCGGCTTCCGAACGATATGTTTGATCTGTTTAACAAGTGACGCGTCGCTTGCTAGGTTGACCGTTTCAAAGCCCATTCTCTTCGCGTGTTCAAGGCGCGCGATAGACGTGAGTGCCGGGGTCGGCACTCCGACTGAAGGTCGCGCGCGTATTGAATTGCTGCGAGTCGCCGTGATCGTCGAGATGAAGAAACGTGTTGGAAACCAGATCGTGGAGCCTAAACCGTTCCTTGAAGGCGATCTTGTCGAGCGTGCGGGCGCAGTAGTGCAGTTCGAAGGAGGCGCCTTCGTTTACCAGGCGTTCCGCCATACACAGGAGAGGTGTAATTCCGATTCCTCCGGCAACGAGGATGGAGTGTGTGGCATGCCGCGCGAGCGCGAAGTGATTTTTCGGCTCACCAATGACAATCTCGGCCCCTTCCATGAGCTCATGCATGGCAACCGAGCCCCCCCGAGAGCCAGGGTCCTTTAACACCCCTATGACGTAGCGATGGTTCTCGTCAGGATTGTTGCAAAGTGAATATTGCCGAATCAGTCCACCGGGTAAGTGAACCTCGATATGCGATCCGGCCGAGAATGCAGGCAGCAAGACGCCTTCCGCGCTCGTTAGCTCGAACGAACAAATCCCGTCGGCAACGACAGTCTTGCTTGTCACTTTTACAGTAAGCATGGTAACTTTCCCTGGCAGCAGGCAAGCCTGAAGCGGTGCGACACTGACTTCGGGTTCGCGTTTAATTAAGTCCAGTTCCCAGGATAGGAGCCTCGTCTGCGCCGCCGCCAAACGTGTTGCGATGCAGGTAGCCAAGGTGCGTCAGATCAAATAGGTTGTCGTGCATGAGCATATAGCGGCCAGGCACGGGCTTATACCAACCGCCGATGCACTTGTATTCGGGATTCGAAAGCCCGATGTCGAAATGATCGGGGATCAGGCTCTCGTCGGCGAACGCCGGGTCTCCCATCCAGATCCAGATCCATTACCCGCGCCCCGCAACAGGGTATGCCTTGATCTTGCAGCCTTTCGGAATCACATTCTGACTAGGAATCAAGCTGCAAGCGCCATTGGGTTGAAAACGAAGTCCGTGATAACCGCACTCGATCTCATCGCCTATCAGTAAGCCCTTGCTGAGCGGATAACCTCGATGAAGGCACTTTCCCGCCACTGCTATAGGCTCCCCCGCCGGATTGCGGTACATAACAACCGTCTCGTCCAGCAGCATGCGCTCCATGGGTTCGCGCGTCACTTCGTTGGACCAGGCCGCCACATACCATTGGTTGAGCGGCGCGAACATGCCTTCTGCAAGTGGATACATTTTCTTCGCCTATAAGTTTTACCGTGTCGTTGACGGACTCTAATTCTCGAACAGCGATTTCCGGTCTCCGCGACATATCAACTTCATGTTGTAATCGACAGGGCGCTTGCCGCGCACCACATCAAAACCGTTTGGAAACGTCGCCATTGCTTGATCTCTAGCCTTGCTGAAACAGAACCCGTCACTCGGTTCCTGATAAATTCTCGCGAGTCCAGAGCGTATGCTGAAGCAATAAAATCTCGCACGCTGCGCCAACTCCTCTTCAGGTGAGCGAATCATCGACCAGGTTTACGTCCGTGGGAGGAACGGAATTTCAGCACACGAAACAGCCCTGCATCTGCCAAACGGCTTTGTGGGCGGCGCACCAGTGCGAATGCTCCCGATTACCACGCCGCGCAATAAGCTCTGTAACGCTTTGATCGATAAGCTGTCGCGAGCTGTCCAGCTCAAGCCGAGTAGCAGTCCCGCGGCTAAGGGCCCAACGATCGATCCAACCGGTCCCACAGGCGCCGGCTGCGCGCAGAAGTTCTGCCTGGACAGTTGCGTCGAGCGGGGCAGGAATGTCCACGCCGGAAATTTCAGATCCAAAGCGTGGCAGGATGGGCTCAGCTGTCCGGGTCATGATGCGCCTCCTAGTTCTTGATGATGGAGCAGCAAGATACCTTGAAATCAGACGCGTGATAATTAGCTATATCGTTCCCAGATATGTTCCCAGGAGTTGCAAATGAGCGATGTTCCCGAAACGACACGGGCCGCCGTATTTCCCGGTGTCATCGTCGATATACCGTTCGTCAACCAACAGGTTCATCCGCTGCAGGAAAGATTTGGCGTCGAGTTTTCGGTGCTGCCCACCCGATTCCGGGGAGGATGGGTTGTGCACCGAGTCGATAGTCGGGCATCATGGCTTTAAGCAAAAGCGGTTCAATGCGTTATTCGGTTAGTAAAACTTTCAAATCAGTCTGCTCCGACTTATCCAGTAGTACGGAGGGTACCAATGCAATGCCGATGCCAGCTCTGACGAGCTTCATCAGTAGATCCATACTATCGGTTGAAAAGACGGGATGTATACGGACAGGTCGGTATGCGACGATCCGCGCCCTCAGTGCGACCTATCACGACGATGACACCGGGAAATACGGCGGCCCGTGTCGTTTCGGGCACATGCTCGTTTGCAACTCGTGGGAACATATCTGGGAACGATATAGCTAATTATCACGCGTCTGATTTCAAGGTATCTTGCTGCTCCATCATCAAGAACTAGGAGGAGCATCATGACGCTGACTGTTGAACCCATCCTGCCACGCTTTGGAGCCGAAATTTCCGGCGTG
>NZ_JBNPVT010000050.1:0-10116 GCF_050434205.1 Paraburkholderia sp. GAS348 | reverse complement strand
GCGAACCGGTAATTCAGCGGGAAATCGCACGCGCAAGCCTCCTGAACATAGCTTCGGTCCTCATGACGGGGCGCTTTTCAACAGCCTGCTAGGCGCTGCGTTGCCAACTCGACGGGGTGCCCATGCTGGTCGCCAAATGCGGCGATCACTTTGGTTTCCGAAGGATCGGCGGTCGCCAAGGCGTTTGACTATAGCCATTTTCGTTACCCGTCCAGGCTATTGCGATTCATGCTCGCAAGCTGGCCCGAGTGGTCACCTCGGGCTTTTGCTGCATAGGCCTCTCCTACCGGCTTTTGATAGGAGCCGATTTTTGCGGGAGGACGATATGAGACGAACGACGACGAGGACACGGTTAGTAGAGCGCGATGACATCAGGCTGAGTCAGCCTGATGTCTGAATCGCCCCTGATTCAAATAGGTAGAGAAGGATTCAGCGCTCAGTTCAATCTGATCTGACCACTGAATCCGTTTCTAGGTCTTGGCCCAGGCATTCGGGGGCACGCGCAAAACCGTTTCCAGCTCGGCGTCGATCAGGGCGTGTTGGCGTTCCGGTGAATCGAAGAAATCTCGGGATCTGAGTCGAGCTGGGTAATCTAATCGAACCAGACTTGCCACCATTGGATGCTGTGGTCTTCCAGGAGCATCACCGACGTCATGAAGGCTTTGAGGTCGCCGCCACTTTTCCGTAACGCATCATCGGTGATAGTGACGAACCAGGTTTGGTTGTATTTGAAGATAAGGGTCAACAACTCATCCTTGTTTTTGAAATGGTGCGTGTCGATTGTCGTGCTGTAACCGGCCTCGCGCGCCACGTCGCGAACGGTCAGTGCACTCAGACCCGATTTGGCGAGCAGGCGCGAAGCGACCTCGATGACGCTCCGGTGCTTTTCGTCATGATCGACCGGCGCGGGCATCCGAGAGCACCGTCTCCGAAATGTCTGTCTCGTCTTGGGCCAAACTCACGTCGGTTCACGAACCCGCGAAACTGAAAACAATCTTCCCGGGAACATTTCCTTCCCACATCATCCGCATCCCTTCGGCGGCTTCCGTAATCGGCAGCACCCTGCCAACCTGAGGCTCCAACCCGTATTGGTCAACGAAGGTGATCAGATCCCTGAATTCGCTACGCGTTCCAGCAAAGACGCCGGTCACTGTGATTTGGTCGAATGTGATGCGAGCCAGTTCCGCGCCCGGCTGGTCACCGGTTGTCACCCCGCAGATCACCACAGTACCCCCCGGCCGCACAGAATGAATCGAATGTTTCCAGGTTGCCGCCCCGACCGGTTCGAACACCGCATCGACCTTCTCCGGAAGCGATTCGTTGGACGCGAAAGTCCGGTGGGCGCCGAGACTTTCCGCGAGAGCACGCTTCTCCTCCGAGCGCCCCGTCGCCCATACCCGCAAGCCGGCCGCACGGCCAAGCTGAATGAGCGCGGTAGCGACGCCGCCGGACGCGCCTTGGACAAGGACCGTCTGTCCGGGCCGCAGCCGCACGCGGGTGAACATCATCCGATAGGCGGTAAGCCACGAGGCCCCTAAAACGGCGGCCGGAACCGACGCAAGGCTTTGTGGCAAAGGCAACGCATTGCGCCGCGGCACAACCATGTAGTCGGCGAATGATCCGTGAAACTGCTCGCTGAACACATTGCGGTCGGGATCCAGCGTCTCGTCGTCTCTCCAATCGGTATTGCCGATGACTGGATAGATGGCGACCCGCGTGCCGTCGTCCAGAGTGCCGATCCCATCGCAGCCGAGGATCATGGGGAAAATCTCGGGTCGACCGGCGGCGGCGCCCATGCCTCGCAGTGTCCAGATATCGTGCCAGTTGAGACTGGCGGCGGACATCTTGACCCTTACCCACCCTTCTGGAACCCTTAGTTCGGGGTGCTCGCCAACGATAAGCGCCGACAATGGGGAGTCGAAATTGGGCTTTTCCACATAAGCTGCGAACATGACTTTCTTTCCTCCGAATTTTCAGACGAGAACCGATTGATCAATCTTGCCGCGGCTTATATGTGGCCGGCGCAAGCCGTAATCTTCCTGAATGGGGAGGACGTCTTTCGTCACTCGACGGATGTCCTCGAGCGGCTTGACCCAGGTGAACAGAATGCCGTCGATATCGGCATCGGAAATCGCCGTCGTCTGGCGCGCCACCGTCTCGGGAGAACCTACGATCGGGTACCCCATACCGACGCTGATAATCCAGCGTAGACTTTTTTCCGGCGCACTGCGTATACCGCATCAGGCAGGCTCTGCGACAGCGGATAGAAGAAGGTCGCGACGCCACGTTATCGCGCAGCAGCTGCGCGGTGTGATCCTATTTGATTAACCGGTTCGCCAGGCGATTTGAAAAAGCACTGCTCATTGAAGTAATCATTGGCGAGCGAAGCTGCCGAGCCCTTGGATTAATTCGGGCTTGCCTCAGATTACAAACCCAAGGTTTTTAAGGCTCCCATTCGGATATTCCTCCGGCTGCTTGACTGATACTTCTGCGGCACGAAGGGGGAGGTCGGCTCAAGGCCTGGCCAGTTCCGCGTCAATGGCCTGCAACAGGCGCGGATCGTCGGCGACCGTATCTGGGGCGAAGCGCGCTACGACCTCGCCGTGTCGACTGACCAGGAACTTCTCGAAATTCCATAGCACGTCGGGCGGGGCGCCAGTGTCAATACCATAACCCTTGAGCACTTCTCGGAACGGGCCGTCGCCGATCGCCGTCGGCTGCGCCTGTGTCATCACAGCGTACAGCGGATGTCGGTCGGCGCCTCTCACGGAAATTTTCGAGAACAGGGGGAAATGCACGTCGTAGTTGAGAGAGCAGAACTCGCTGATTTCGGCGTCGGTACCCGGCTCCTGTCCATTGAAGTTGTTTGCGGGGAAGCCGAGGATTTCCAGCCCTTGGGCGTGCTTAGCCTGGTAGAGCTTTTCCAGTCCTTCGTACTGCGGAGTCAGCCCGCACTTGGAGGCGGTGTTGACGATCAGGAGTACCTTGTCACGATAGTCGTTCAGACTTGCTTCGGCGCCATCGGTGCGCTTGAGGGGGGTGTCGTAGATCGTGCTCATACCGATTCTCCTTCAATGGGCCGGGATGCTTAAACTGCGAAGGCGCGACGAGCGCTGAAGTGCCGTTGTGCATCGGCATGGGAAGTGTATGCCGTCAGTCTGCTCATCGTGAAGTGTCTCCATGTTTTTGCGGCCTGCTAGCTTGAAGCCCACTTTAGGATTCGCTTGTGTACTTGTCAAATAGGATATTGATTTGTATATATACAAAATGGAGCCAAGTATGAGACGAATCCTCGAATTGCACCCGGCGACATCAATGTTGCCGTGCACAGTATTTGAGGCCGAGTAGGCAGCATGGGCTGCGACGGCGATCTTCCCCTTTGTGGCCTGATCGACACCGAGGCTCACTTTCAACCAGAATCCATACAAGTTTCGTCGAGAACCGAACACTGCACTAGCGCACATGACCCTGACTGCACGAGGCTAGGCCTATCCGCAAAGCTCGATCGCCCTTTGCTTCAATATCAACTGTCGGCATCAACGCAGGACAATTTGGCCGCTCAATCATCGTTGCCTTGCTTACGTCCGTGCGTGACGATTTTTAACACCGCCGTCCCGGCTGCTGCCACATCGGTTCCAACTCGTAGTTCCCCTTGCGCGAAAACGAGTTCGCGCGTTTGCCGAATGACGGATCCGCGTGCCTCGACGAATGATCCGCTGGGCACAGCGGTAAGGTATTTCGTATCGAGTTGAATCGTCACGCATGGGGTGCGATTCGCCGCCTCCCAGGCGAGGGTGCTAACTACGTGGTCGAGTAGGGTAGCGAGCAGGCCGCCATGGACGAAGCCACCGGGATTCAGATGGTCGTCGCCAGTGATCACGCCCAGCGTCACCCCCCCATCCTGGTCTCGCCGGCTCCACAGTGGCCCGACAAGTCCAGTGAAACCCTTTCGCGTGTGGAGCCGCCAACCCGCGTTCACTAGTTCGACTGGAGTGAGGTAAGCGTTCATGATCAGCGAAGAGAGGGCAGACGCGACGCCAGTTCCATGGCAGCATCGACAAGCTCGGTGGCCAGCATGCCAACCCGTGACGCGTTCAGGTGATCGGTGAGGCCTACGGCAGCGAGCCCGAAGGCCATATGCTGCTTCGAATCCAGAATTGGAACGGCGATGACTGTAACACCAGCGATGTAGTTGCCACGATCCACGCCGAAGCCGCGTTTGCGGGTGGTGTTGACCTCTTTCAGCCACGCGTCGAACGACAGAGGGTTTTGCCACCGTAACGAATCGAACCCACTCCTCAACTCATCGGTGCTGAAGTTTCCGAATGCGGCAACGCAGCGGCCCGTTGCGCTGATTAGCGCAGGAAATTGGCTTCCGAGCTCGACGTGCAGGCTGATGGGCAATTCGGATGCGGCAAGGGATTTCACCACCATGTGCTTCAAGCCGCTCGGTTCTACGCCCATCGCGGTGACACCGAACTTTGCAGAAATGTCGTCCAGATACGGTTGCACGACGTCATTGAAGCCCCCGCGCTTCAGCGCGCTGCGCGCCAGCGCCAGCATCCCGGGCCCGAGGCTATAGCGCTTGGTCGCGGGATCGACCTTGAGCAGCTCTTCGTCGACGAGGACGCGCAGGATGTGGAGACAGGTGCTCGGAACCAGGTCAAGTTCGTCGGCAATGGCCTTGACTCCAAGCGGCGACGGACTGGCGCCTAGCAACCGCAGGATGGCGATCGATCGCGTGACCGCTGGCACTGGCCGCACACGGGGGGGCGCCAACTTCTTTTCCGGTTCGGAGTTTGCCTTCTCGAGGATTCGCCTCATACTTTGCTCCGTTTTGTATATATACAAATGTACATCCTATTTGACAAACGAACAAGCGACTCCTAAAGTGAGTTTCAAGCTAGCAGGCCGTAAGAACATGGAGACACTTCAAGATGAGCAGACTGACGGCGTACACTTCCTATGCCGATGCACAACGGCACTTCAGTCCGGATGCATTGTGGGACCTCGTCGACGGGGCGCCATCGCTTCTGAACATTGCGCACGAATGCATCGACCGGCATGCCCTCGACGACCGAACCGCCGTGATTGTGGCCCATGCCGATGGCCGGGATGAGATCCTGAGCTTCAGCCAGATCGCGCAAACATCATCACAGGTCGCGCACTACCTGCACGGGCAGGGAGTGCGCGCAGGCGACCGGGTGGGAATCATGCTCGATCCGTCGCTTGCTTTTTATGCGTCTCTTTTCGGAGTACTGAGGCTTGGTGCGATTGCCGTTCCGCTTTTCACGCTGTTTGGAGAAGACGGGCTGCGTCTGCGGATGGAGGACTGCAAGCCATCTGCGCTGATCACCCACGATGAAAAGGCGCAGGTCGTTGGTTCCTCCCAATGCGTCAAGCTGATTTTCGCGAATCAGGCGTGGTTTGAATGTCTTTCCCGCTATCCCACCCGGTTCGCGGCGGCGACGCAGAGCGACGATCTGGCGATTTTTCAATACACCTCGGGCACGTCCCGTGAATTGCCCGATGCCGTGCGCCATACACACCGCTCGCTGGTGATGGTGCTGCGTGCCGCGTTGTACGGCACAGGCGTGAGACCACGTGAGCGATTCTTCTGTCCTTCCTCGCCGGCGTGGGGGCACGGCCTGTGGCATGGCACGCTTGCACCGCTCGCGCTGGGCGCGACGATCGGCGCCTACGCTGGGAAGTTCGTGCCGGAACGCCTGCTGCGCGCACTCGCTGAACATCAATTCACGAACATGTCCGCTGCTGCGACGCATTACCGGATGATCCGGAATTCCGGCGTCACCGATCAGTATGTCTACGCAATCCAGAAACTGACGTTCACTGGAGAGCCGATCGACAGCGAGAGCGCGGAGTTCATCAGGAAGGTCTTCGGTTGCGCTGTGTGCAGCATGTACGGCACGACCGAGGTCGGCGTGATTCTGGCGAGTTATCCCGGTGCGCCGGATTTTCCGGTCAAGGATGGTTCGCTGGGCAAAGCCGTGCCGGGAGTTCGGGTTGCGGTGCACGACACCAACGGACAACCGTGCGCGCCAAACGTTACGGGCGAACTTGTGGTCTGGCGCGGTGGCAGATGGCTACCAACGAAAGATCTCGGACGGATTGACGAAGAAGGTTACTTCTTTCATCGCGGGCGGGCGGACGACGTGATCATTTCGGCGGGCTGGACCATCAGTGCCGTGGAGGTGGAGGACGCCGTTTTGAAGCATTCCGATGTCCGCGAGGTAGCGGTAATCGGCGTGCCCGACCCGTTGAGAGGCCATGTTGTGAAGGCGTTCGTGGTTTCCACGCGCGAGGGCAGCGAAGCGTTCGCTCATGAAATTCAGGAGTTGGTGCGGGCGCGTCTGAGCCAGCACGAGTACCCGCGCCTCGTCGAGTTTGTCGGCGAGCTTCCGAAGAATCCCGCCGGCAAAGTCAATCGCAGGGCATTACGCGAGTGCGAGCGATCCAGTTCGGCCGTCTCACATTGATTTCACCAAGGAGGAGTGTATGGCAGAAGATCAGGTCACGTTCCCGAAGATCACCGACGAGGGACTGGAGGAACTGAGCAAGCGTATCGGGATGAAGATCGGCGCCACTGTCGAGCCCTGGTGTCACGAGGCGACGCGCGACAACGTCCGCCACTACGCACACGGCATCGGCGATGACAACCCTCTGTGGTGCGATCCTGACTACGCCGCGACGACGAGACACGGTGGCCTCATTGCGCTTCCGAGTTTTCTGTTCGCGACAAACCGCATCGTTTCCGGGTATGTGGGTGGTTTGCCTGGCGTGCATGCAATGTGGTCCGGCGCGGACTGGAACTGGCACAAGCACGTCAGGCGCAACGACGTGATCACGACCGAAGCGAGGCTCAAGGATCTGATTGAGCACGATACGCGCTTTGCCGGCCGGGCGATCCAGCAGATATACCACGTCGACTTCTACAATCAGGAGGGGGACCTCGTCGCCGACGCCGATAGCTGGTGTTTTCGTACAGAGCGCGATCATGCGCGCGAGCGCGGCACAAAGTATGCGGAAGTGAAATCGCGTGCACCCCGTTACTATTCCGAGGAGGAACTGGCGGCAGCCTACGACCTCTATCGCAACGAGAAGGTGCGTGGCGCGGAAACTCGCTACTGGGATGACGTGACGGAGGGTGAGGCGTTGCCGGTTATGTTCAAGGGGCCAATGACGGTGACGGGTTTCATCGCATTCGCCCAAGGCTGGGGCGGCCTCTACATCCGGGCGAACAAGCTGGCGTGGCAACTGATCGACGCACATCCAGGGGTTGGGATCAAGAACCGTTTTGGAATTCCCGATTGCCCGGAACGTGTGCACTGGGAAGAGGAGTTCGCGCTGCGGGTCGGTGCACCGGGCGCGTACGACTATGGCCCCGAGCGCTGTTCCTGGTTGACGCACCACCTCACCAACTGGATGGGCGACGACGGCTTCCTGCGCAGCGCGAACTGCAAGATTCGCCGCCATAATCCTGAGGGCGACATGCTGTTCATCAAGGGCAGAGTCAAGCGCAAGTTCATGGAGTCGGGGCGTCACCTGGTCGAGATCGAACAGGAAGCGACCAATCAGGACAATGAGCTTTCTGTAATTGGGGGCGGTGTCGTGGAGCTTCCTGCGCGAAGCTGAACGTGAAGCGGAAACGGCCGCGTGGCTGCCGCAAGGGACAGAGCATAACTGCGCCACGAAGAGATTCAGGAGACGCAAGTGACGGACTCAGCAGTTCATGATGCAGGATGCGACGGCGTAAAGGGCGGAGGCGCGTTGCAAGGTCTAAAGGTGCTCGATTTATCCCGAGTGCTTGCCGGCCCGTATGCGGGCCAGATACTTGCCGACCATGGCGCGGATGTCATCAAGGTTGAGCCGCCACAAGGCGACGAAACCCGCGAACTCGGGCCGCCGTTCGTCGACGAGAGCGCCGCCTATTTTCACGGCTTGAACCGTAACAAGCGCGCTATTTCGCTTGATCTTTCGCTGTCGCGCGGTCGTGAAATTCTGCTGGACATGCTTGCCAGCACCGACGTGCTCATCGAGAATTTCCTGCCCGGCACGATGCGCAAATGGGGTATCGGTTATGAGGAAGCGCTCGCCGAGCGCTTCCCGCAGCTCATCTACTGTCGGATTTCCGGCTACGGCGAACAGGGCCCGCTGTCCGGCCTGCCCGGCTACGACGCGGTGCTGCAGGCATTTTGTGGGCTGATGAGTGTCAATGGGCACGCGAAGACCGGGCCGACACGGGTTGGTGTGCCAATCGTCGATGCCGCCACTGGCCTCTCGTCTGTCATCGGTATCCTGCTTGCGCTCGCTGAGCGCAACCGCTCGGGCCGCGGGCAACTGGTGGCGACCTCACTGTTTGACACCGCCTTGGGCCTGTTGCATCCGCATCCGTCGAACTGGTTTGCGTCGGGCAAGGCGCCAAAGCTCACGGGCAATGCACATCCCAACATCTCCCCGTATGACGTATATCACGCGTGCAACGGCGTGGTCTTCATCGGTGTGGTAAATGATGGGCAGTTCCGGCGTTTTTGCAGCATGTTGGGCCGTCATGACCTGATCGATGATCTCCGATTTGCAACGAACCGCGCCCGGGTAGAGAACCGCGACGCCTTACGCGAAGAAATCGAGCACATTCTGTGCGATTTCGACGCGGCAGTGCTGTGCGAGCGACTGACGGAGGTGGGCGTTTCGGCTTCGAAAGTCAATTCTGTTGAAGACGTGTTGCAACACCCGCATACGCGTGCCCGAGGAATGGTGGTCGAACTGCCTGGCTACCGCGGGATTGGACCAACGGTGCAACTGTCGCGAACACCCGCACGCGTTCGAGCCGTACCACCTACCTTCGCCGCCGACCTCGACACCGTCATGGCAGAGGTCGGCTATCGACCCGAAGAGGTCGAGATCTTCATCCAGGCTGGAGCAACACCGAGACAAAAGAGAACGAGAAGCTAGGCGAGCGCGCGGGTCGCCGCGCATCGGGCCGACCGCAAGATCGCTGGCAACCGGCGACTCAACAGGAGACAGATTATGGCTATCAGCCAAGGCCCGGCCTCTCGTATCAGCCGACGGGACCGGCGTGTGCTCATTGCTTCGTCGCTCGGTGCGGTATTCGTCGTCCACGATTTCTGGATTGCTGGCTCAGCATCAGCCAATATGTCTTTGCGGGCGTGAATCCGGCTGCGGCCTCGTGTTCACGCTGCTAGGCTTTCAGGACGGCCCTGGTGCGGTGCTCAATGCTCTCCAGACTACCTTCGTCATAGAGTGAAGTCCGTCGAGATCTGGAGTGTTCTTGCCGGCCCGACGTACAAAGAGGAGCAAGCCCTGCAAATTTGATGTGAGCAATGCGCCTCGCAGAGTGCTGTTCTCTGACGACAATCCTGGATTGATCTTCGAGACCAGACCCGCAAATATCTTCTGGTTTTCTCCGGTGATTTCCTCAAGCAGATCACGAGCGAAGTCCTCGTGCTCAGCCAAACTCCAGAGTTCAATCGCTAAGGCGCTGAAGTGGCTATTCGGCCGCGCAAGCGCGTCAAATGTCGCATCGGCAATCTTGTCCAGACGTGCCAAAGGCGTAAGCGAACTATCCCTGGACAGTTTGCGATACAAATCCAAATAGCGGTCGCCCATTGCCTCGACGGTGGCCCGCAGCAGGTCCTCCCTTGTTCGGAAGTAGTGCTGAAGCGTGCTCAACTGAAGTCCGGCCTCACTTGCGACACGCCGCTGGTTGAACGCCGCATACCCATCGGTGGCAAAGGCATTTATTGAAATCTCGAGGATTTCAGGCACGCGCGTGGTTCGGTTTCCCCGTCGCCTGGTCTCGCCTGCCGAATTTGTGGCGGACATATCTTCCGCCGTAATGGTCGGTTGTTTCATTTTTCTTCCTCGACGCGGGATGGCCAAAGAACCCGAAGCACCGATGGAGCCTCGCAGAGGCTGCATTGAGCCGAGCAAAGATGTCCATGCGAGCATGAGCGTCGTTGGCCTCGTGCTCGTCATTGTATAGGTCCAAAAACCTATATGACGTTTTTTAATTTCATATCTTACAATTAAGATTGGGCAAGGAATTGGGATTGGATGGGGGTTTTACCTAGATAA
>NZ_JBNPVT010000049.1:0-14655 GCF_050434205.1 Paraburkholderia sp. GAS348 | reverse complement strand
CACAGTCGCCACATCCACGTCCGCGGCGGGCGGCGCTGCCGCGGCGGCAGCCTCGGTGACCGGCGCGCCACCGTACGTGTGATACATCGCGCCAACGCCGGCGATGACCGCCAGGGAAATTGCGCTGGCGGCAACCAACCTACGCTTGAAGGGCATTTCAAACTCCGGTTTACTGGTGATATGGATCAGGAACGCTCAGAAATAGCGCCAAGTCTCTTGCTAAAGAAGGCGGCAACGTCAGCGAGTACTTCCCCTCGTGACGCCAGTTCGTTCTGCGCGACATTCCGGTAACGCGCAACCGTACGTGGGTACTCGTACGGCAATCAGCTCTGCGGCAGCTCGCTAGCGCCTTTGAACGTTTTCTACGTGCAACTCACCAAGGTTGGACCACAGCTGCCACAATTCGCAGTCCCGGTTGAAATGCATGTGCAATTTCATGTCAGTCGCCAGTCCGCGGATCGATTACGCCAAGAGCGCGACGGATGCGGCCTCAAATCAGGCACGGTTTGCCGTTGCGCTGCAGTCGCGCGGGACGGGCATGCTTCAACAAATCGTCAGCCCCCCGTACTGCCCCATCAGCCTCGAGAAGCATTCGGGGCAACTCACGCAGGTAAGCATCGGCCGGTAGCTAGTGTGCTTTTGTGACGTCAGACTTCAGTTTCTCGCACTCATCGCATCGGTCTAGAACCGTGACGAGCATCGGGCGGGAATTCCGCGCCTCACGCTCCTTCAAGTTCATCTCGTATCCCCTCCGCTATCAAATTCATGGCGATCTCCCGAAGCATGTGCTCAACCAGCGCGCCACGAGGCATGTCGCGTAATTCGTTCAAATCCTTGGCTAATGTGCTCATGTCTCTCTCCATTAGGTTGACCGAGTCTTATGCGTGCTCGGTTGAGGGGCAATTATTTGGGACCGGGCGCTAGCCCGGCTCGTGGCGCCCTGTTTACCTATGACATGTCATGAATGAAGGTTATGCGTCCGCTATGACGTCGCAAAGGACGACTGACCCAAGAATCCTGCCGTCCACACCAGATAGACTCAACCCGATAGCTGCAAGCGTCCCTCGCGTGGCCGGCTCAGGCAGTGCTGCCCGTCGCGTTGCCGACTCGGGCATACAATACGGAGGGTAGAAGGAAGAGCTGAATGGGGGCTGAGATGCGCACAAGGGGAAAGTTAATCGAGCGCTCGATGGACACCAAGCACATCGCTCTGGTGACGGTTCCACCTGTGGTGGAACTAGATGTCTTTGGTCCTGCAAACACTTTCGATATCGCCAGCAAGCTTGTCGCAGGTTCCGCGCTTGCTCCGCCCGACAAGCCGCCGTACCGGTTTACAATTGTCTCGCCGACTGACGACCACGTAGTTGAGGGAGAGACCGGCTGCCGGCTTTTTGCAGATAAATGCTTTACTGAGGTCGAAGGCGATATTGACACACTGTTAGTGACTGCCGGACCACGTTCGATCGGGTATGAGGGTACACCTGAGTTTTGGGAATGGCTCCGACAGACGAGCGGGAGGGCACGACGTACGGGTTCCGTTTGTGTTGGCGCGTTCATACTTGCCAAGTCCGGCTTGCTCGAAGGAAGACGAGCGGCTACTCATTGGAACTGGGTGAACGATCTGCAGACGCTTCATCCAGGCGTTAAGGTCGACACAGAAAGCATTTGGGTCGAGGACAGGGGCGTATATACCTCCGCCGGCGTCACGGCAGGCATCGATCTCGCTCTGGCGATGGTTGCGGAGGACTTCGGGAACGCCGTCGCATTAAGCGTGGCAAGGCAAATGGTGGTTTTCCTGAAGCGGCCGGGGGGACAGCGCCAGTTCAGCGTCACTCTGGCCGCGCAGGCGCCCAGTTCAAAGACATTTGAGGAACTAAGCGTGTGGATCGTCGAGAACCTGCACAATCCATTGAGTGTGGAGATTCTTGCGGAGCATATGGCAATGAGTCCGCGACACTTCGCGCGCGTCTTTAGCGCTGAATTTGGCAGCACGCCCGCCAACTTTGTACGTCAAAGCCGAATCCAGGCTGCGCGCACACTGCTCGAGCAGTCGAAGCGCGGCATGGACGACATTGCAGCGTGTTGTGGTTTCGGCAGTGACGAGGTAATGAGAAAGGCCTTCCTGGACGTACTCGGTGTGACGCCGGGGCAATATCGGGCTACCTTCGGGGTACACTCGCGCGAAGCGGACCACGCATCTTGACCTCACAGATGGAGCAGGTCTTCGCCCGCCGTGTCTGCGGCGGGTAAGACCAATAGATCAGCCAGGGCCAATGGGTGGGAATGAAACGCCCTTGTGCCGGCAAGGCAGCGTCGGCCAGCCAGGCCTACCTTGCGATACTTGAGCCACAGCGGACGTTCGTCGTCGGTCACTTCCCGAAACTAGCCGAATGTGTTGCCGTTGGCGGATGATCCAGCCGGCGGCTTGTCGCTGCTGTCGACGCCAGTGATTTTTCCTGCAGTTTCCTTACTCGGCGTCCTGCGCTACAGCTGTTCTTTGATTCTTCGTCAAATCCCGTCGGTCAATTCGTTTTGAGCCGCTTCATCGTGGCTGATGACATGTCTACGTTCATACCACCGCCGGCCGATCGGTTCGAGAAATCGCCGTTGTGTTCCACGGTGCATCACGTTGAGGAAGAGATCATGAGCATGCTCGTTGCGTATTTCGGACGAACGTGACCGGTCATTTCGGGAACTTGACCGATCGGACGGGAAGGCAGGATTGGCGTTGCTACACCGTTTCGGCCTCAAAGCTCCGTACCATGAGGCCCTCCGGGTGATTCAAGGCGGACTTTGTACTCAGAGGGAATGGACGCTAGGCGTCTGTACATTCGTGTAGTAAGCAGTCCTGCTAACCCGCTAAGTATTGTGTAATGACTGGCGCGCGGGGAGATCAAGTATTTGATAGGCGATTTGCTGGTCCGAGCGGAACTTGGCACTCAACCGGCGGAGGGGGAAGACAGTTCCAGCGCCGCGAATGTGTAGGTACGGTCGGTGGGCCGTGAGAGCCAGCGGATGGTGATGCCGCGCGTGGCCAGTTTGGCGGCATACACGCCTCGGTGAACTGTTCCAGCGGATGCGGAGGCACTTATGCGCCGCCTCGTGTCCTCAAGCATTGCGCTGCGGTGTACGTGAGCGGCAGTTGATGGCAGAAATCAAGGGTTATTCGTCCTCACGCTTCAGCTTGCACGAACATACCATGAGGTTAGAACGGCAAGGGCCTACACCAATTAGGAAGATCCGCCGTCTTCGATAGTTCGACAGCCAAAAAAGGAGCAAAAAATGGACATCAATCTTCCCGAAATACCGGACCAGATGACGGGACGCTGCATGTGCGGAACGGTGCATTACAAGATCTCGGGAAAGCCAATGTTTTCGGCGCTGTGCCATTGCGACCGGTGCCGGCCGCAGTCCGGAAGCGCCTTCTCAGGCATCATCGTCATCTCACGTTCGACATTCGAGATCGAAGGAGAAACAGCTGTATTCGAGGACGTAGGCACGAGCGGTTTGAGGGTTGCGCGTCGCTATTGTCCCAAGTGCGGCTCGCCGTTGACCACCGAGCCGGATGTAACGCCGGAGATCATGATGGTGAAGATTGGGACCGTCGAGAACAATGAGTGGTTTCAGCCTGCGATGGAGCTGTTCGTGACCAAGCGACGGCCGTGGGTCCAACCCGTGCCGGGCGCTGCTCAGTTCGAAGGCAATCCCCCAATCTGATTTTCCGATATTAAACACCGTGTTGTGTAAGGAGCGAACCGTGAACAGGTTCCAGAGTTTTTTTGACGCCCAAAAATCGTATTTCACCAGCAATATCACTCGTTCCTATGAATGGAGAGTCGAGCAACTCGAACGGATGGGCCGGATGATTTCGGAAAACGAACATGCCTTGCAGCGGGCAGTCGCCCATGATTTCAAGACGGCGAGCCAGGAGTATATTTTTGAAACAGCCGCCTGCCTCCTTGAAACTGAATACCAGAAAAGCCAGCTCAAAGACTGGATGACGCCGGCCGAGGCGCCTGTTCCCAAGGCACTTGCCGAGTCCGGTCACAAGGGCGTCGTCTATCGTGACCCCTATGGTGTCGCGCTGGTGATCGCTCCGTTTAACGGTCCTCTCCTGCTGCTGCTCCGGCCAGCGATAACGGCGCTCGCTGCCGGTAACACCTGTTTCCTCAAACTCAGCGAGGCGTTGTCAGCGACTTCCGACTTGCTCCAGGACCTTGTAGGGAAATATTTCGAGCCCCGGGCAGTCATCGCGATTCGCGGAAGCCGTGAGGAAACCGGTGAGCTTCTGAAGCTGCCTTTCGATTTCATCTTCTTCACGGGCAGCACGAAGGTGGGCAAGATCGTTGCGCATGCAGCGGCCGAGAACCTGACACCTGTTCTTCTTGAACTCGGTGGGCAGAACCCTGCCATTGTCGATCAGACGGCGAATATTCCGGATGCCGCCAAGAAAATCGTGTGGGGAGCAACAGCATGGGGCGGCCAATGGTGCACATCACCCGGCTATGCCTATGTGCACGAGTCGGTTGCTGAAGCGTTTGTTGCGGAAGCCAAAAAGGCCGTCCTTGAGCTATATGGGCAGGATCCCAAGAACAACCCAGACTATTCTCGCATCATCAACGCGAAGGAGGTCTCGCGACTCGCTGCGCTAATTGATCCAGCCAAGGTCGTTTACGGTGGCTCGTCCGATCCTGAGGCTCGCCATCTTGACCCTACCATTCTCCATCCTATTTCGTGGGATGACGAAATTATGAAGGATGAGATTTTTGGTCCAATCCTGCCCATCCTGACTTACAAGACATTGGACGAGGCGTTTGCGAAAATTTCTGCGAACCCGCACCCACTATCGGCTTTCATCTTCAGCCAGGATCAAGCGACCATCGATCGCTTCACCGGTGAACTGTCGTTTGGCGGAGGGGCGGTGAACCAGGTCAATATCCACCTCTTCATCGAAACCATGCCATTTGGCGGGGTTGGGCCGGCAGGCATGGGGCATTATTACGGCAAGTATGGGTTTGACATGCTGACACACGCAAAGTCCATGTTGATCTCACCGCCGAATGTCGCGATCGATCACCTTTTCCCGCCCTATTCGGAAGAGAAGAACCAGGCACTTGCCATGTGGTTCAACTATTGATGTCGCTAGTGTGAAGGAAATTGGATTCGAAGGGGCACCTGCGAAGCTGTTTCGCAGGCCTTGCTTCTATTGGTGGGGGGCTATTGTTGATCATCCTAACTATCAGATGCACACCCGAATCAGACGGTGCACCGCGACGACGGATTTTCGAATCGAGACCAACGCAGGCACACATAGCGCCCCCCATGTTTCACCCTTATTTTCGAGAGACTATCGACATGTCGCTGATAGACCAAATCCAGGCCGCGGAGAATGCGCTCGCTGAGACCCTTGAGACGCTTGATAGCAAAGAGGTGGCGGCGCGCTATAGCGAGGACGCACGTATGTTGCCCGACGGGCTGCCAACGATGAAAGGGAGAACAGAGATCTCCACGTTCTTTGACGGCGTGTTCAAGCAAGGTGTCGTCGGCGGTAAATTTTCCACCTTGGAAGTGGACGGTTCGGAAGATGACGTGATTGAGATTGGCAGATACGAACTTTATGCGCAGCCGCAAGAAGGCCCTCGCGTCAGCGTTGGAAAGGGCCGCTACCTCGTCGCATGGAAACGCATCGACGGCGCTTGGTTTCTGCATCGAGACGTCTTTAACAGTGAGGGATAGCCAGGCGACTCGATGGATGAACGACGCGGCCAGCCGCTGTCAACCGATTTTGCTTTTCTTGAGGAGGTTATATGAAAGTTCTTTCGCTTGCTTTTCCGGGTTTCACATTCATTGATCTTGCCGGCCCAATGCAGGCATTTTCGCTTCTTCCTGAGTTCGAGTCACAGGTGGTATGGCAACAGAAAGGCGATGTTGCGTCTGACGGTGGCGTCACTATTCGAGCGACACATGACTTTTCCGATGCCTGGCGCGATCCAGACATTCTGTTTGTGCCAGGCAATACCTTAGCGCTGTTCGGTCAGCTTGAGGACGACCGCACCCTCGATTTTCTCGCCAGTCGCGGCAGCCGGGCGGGCTGGGTTACGAGTGTCTGCAACGGGTCGTTGTTGCTCGGTGCAGCGGGTCTGCTCCACGGTTACAAGGCCGCATCCTACTGGTACACGCGCGAATACTTGGCACATTTCGGTGCACAGCCAGTGGCGGATCGATTCGTCATCGATCGCAACCGGGCGACTGGTGGCGGTATGACGGCCGGTATCGATTTTGGCCTTAGCATGCTCGGCCATCTGATGGGCGAGGATGCGGGTCGTGTCTTCGAACTGTTGTTCGAATATGCTCCGCAACCGCCGTTTGGAACGGGGCGCCCGGAATTGGCACCGGAGGCAACCCTACAAACGGCGCGTGGGCTATGTCGTCGGCTCATGCCGGTCGAACGTATCAAAGACCTGAAAGTCCGACCCGCGCCAGTTACGTGCTGACTGCCCTCGTGCTTATGAGTGGCGGTTCGTTCGCGTCGTTCTCTAACAATGACGTACTTGCCTGACAAGTCAGAAGTTGACATGCAGATGAAGGATTTGCTCGCGAACATTTCGATGCAGATGTTCGTCGCAGGACGTTCGGTGAACGCTTGTAGCGGAAAGGCGTTCGGGGTGTACGACCCGTGCCGGGCGCTGCTCAGTTCGAAGGCAATCCTCCCATCTGATTCAGCCATATCAAACAGGTGTTGCGTGAGGAGCGAACCATGACCAGGTTCCGGTGCAGACACCCGAAGCAAGATTGATACTAAACGTAAGTCACATAACGATATTGGCGGGCACTATGGAAACCTGCACGGAATCGAATGCGGTATGGGAATTGATCGTGGAGCGACTAGGCGGTGAACCTTGCGGGCACCCGCTCAGCGACAGTGAGTTAAGTGCGATGGATTGCTCGTCCACCTTGGCGGTCAAGGTTAGCATTATAGGATGGCTCACTAGCGGCAGGACAATCGTTTCGTGGCGTAGCGCCACGACCGGGCACTATGCAGCACAGGTCTGGCGACAGACAAACTCCCGTAGGTCCGGCACCTGCATACTAAGTGGAGATCCAATCAAACGGGGTGACTTCGTCTATTGTCCAGCGAAATCGCGACGGCCACCAGCTAACGCCGACGCGATGATTCTTTCGCATCATATGGAAGCAGCGGCCAGATTGATTACCGCTGATCTCGATTGCGACGATGATTCGATCATGCGGGGCGATACCAGCAAGTCGAAGAAACTTGACAGTAGCACCACCACATTGAGATCCAAGACACCGGAGGGGGCAAAGCGTTCACCCAGCATGCAGCGCGCGTAAGCGGTAGCCGTCGAACGAACGCCGTCTTGACATTCACGGCTTGAAGCGCTGGAGGCGTGTCTGGATGAGGTGGTGATCGAGTGCGGGGAATCGAATGTTCCATCATGCCGGTCGAGCATGTGTTCGTGCTCGAGGTGCGTTGAATCAGCGAACATCTCGAGAAGCTCCCCGTAGTCGTAAGGGTCACGATATCTTCGGGCGAGCAGGTGTTGGTAACGCGGAGGTACAGCGAAAGGCGCCGCAACCAGCAGGGAGTCGCCGGCGGGAGTCTCGCTTCAATGTTGATGTATGTCGACACAATTTTTCTCCACATTCGCCGTTATATTTTTGCGGCGAACTAGCTCACACCTGTATATCTGTCCGGATTTTTGGGTAATTTGTCATTGCTGATGCCTGTATGTCGGGGTAATTTGGGGATGTATATAGTAGCGGCTTATCAATTCAAAGAGCGATATGGGATTAAATAAAGAAATCGGTTAAATCAGGGTGATGCGCGTTATTAAATATGAAAATTAAAAACTCACCAAGTAGGCGATTTGTAAAAAGCTGACATTTGACCCGGTAAGGCGCCGATGAGGCGCGAGCATATATTTTCGGTAATCGTTTCTTTAAAGGAGTTCTGGCCGTGTCATCTTTAGATGTTCTTCCTGAAGTGCGGTCATGGCTGAGCCGTCGCCACGGTCACTACATCGCTGGGCGTCCCGTGCCTGGATCGAATGCTGGTGATCTATCGGTTATAAACCCTGCGACGGAGGAAGTTATTGCTTCCGTGGCTGAAGCATCCTCTGTCGAAGTTGACGCAGCAGTGCAGTCGTCGTGGGATGCATTTCGCGGCATTTGGGCAACTACATTACCGGCGGAGCGCGGCAACATATTGCTGAAGGTGGCGGAATGCCTGCAATCTCATCGCGAGGAATTGGCGCAACTTGCAACACTAGAAACTGGAAAAACTATTTCTATCTCGCGCCTGTTCGAGATTGACCAATCCTGCGCCTTTCTCCGGTATTACGCTGGTGCAGCGACCCGCATCAACGGGCAGACCATTTCACCGTCGATTCCTTCCATTTCGGGCGAGAGGTACACCGCCTTCACGCATAGGGAGCCTGTGGGTCCTGTAGCGGGTATCGTTCCATGGAATTTTCCCATTCTCATAGCCGTTTGGAAATTTGCGTCTGCGATTGCGACGGGTTGCACAAGCATCATCAAGCCAAGCGAATTTACTCCGCTAACCATGCTCCGGATTGCCGAGCTAGCTACCGCAGCTGGTTTGCCCCCAGGTGTGCTCAACGTTGTGAACGGCGCGGGCAACGTCGGCAATCAACTCGTTTCACATCCTCTCGTTGCGAAAGTTAGCTTCACCGGTTCAGTGGGGACCGGGATGAACGTGGCTCGGAGCGCTATAGAGAACAATTTCGTCCGGACGACCTTAGAGCTAGGGGGGAAGAATTCCGTGGCGTTCCTAAGGGATATTGAACCGGAAAATGCCGTCGCAGGGATTATGGAGGCAGGTTTCGTTAATCAGGGACAAGTTTGTGCGGCGGGAGAGCGATTCTTTCTTCATCAGAGCCGTCTTGACGATACCCTCGAGGCGCTCACGAAGGCGCTTGACAAAATGGTTATTGGCGATCCACTCAACGAGACCACTCAGTTTGGGCCGCTGTCCAATCGTTCGCACCTGGATCGTATTTTGGGATTTTTTAGGAAGGCAAAGCAGGAGGGAGATCATATCGTTTATGGCGGGCAATCGATCCCGGGGCCTGGCTATTTCGTGAAACCCACGGTGATTCGTGCAACGTCAAAGGGTTCAACTCTTCTTCAGGAGGAGACGTTTGGTCCGATTACGACCTTTCTCGCGTATGAAGACGAGGACGAACTGATTTCGCTAATGAACGGCACCAGTTATGGATTGGCGGCAAGCTTATGGACGAATGATCTCGGTAAAATGTATGCGATGGTGCCTAAGATCCAAGCTGGCACGGTCTGGGTAAATATGCATACATATCTTGATCCCGCCGTACCTTTCGGGGGAATGAAGTCCTCCGGGCAAGGGCGTGAATTCGGCGATGCATTCATCGCGGATTACACGGAATTGAAATCGGTGATTGTCAGGCATCGCTAGTTTGCTATTCGATTGATCCTGCGAAAGATTTCATTTATTTAAAGGCGCGGCGTCTAATATTGCATCGCCGGATACATTCGTCTCAATTGCGGTCGCTTTTACGTTAGGGAACTTGAGCGAGCTAGTCAGCGAAAGGAGCAAAGAAACTAGCTGCTTTCACGGAAAAAATTGGAATAACGTCATTGCTACTATCATGAAAGTGACGTGAACAGGAGCAATTGGCTTTGATTGATGTGTAGTCTGTCCGGCGGCTTCTGCCCCCCGGCTGGATGTATCGAAGACTTCGGGTTTGTATGGGAGCGATGGAATGAGTACGCGAGAAGTTGTGTTGTGTCACCCGGTTAGGACGGCGATCGGAGCCTTCAATAGTTCACTTAAAGCGACCACTGCCGTCGAGTTAGGGGCAGCTGTGATCCACGAGTCATTGGGTCGCTCCGGCATCGATGTCGGTCTGGTCGGCAGCGTGGTGTTCGGCAATGTGGTCCAGGCCGGCAACAAAATGAATCCCGCGCGTCAGGCAGGTGTCGCGGCAGGCCTGCCGGTATCGGTACCGGCCATGACCGTCAACCGGGTGTGTGGATCTGGCGCCCAGGCTATCGCGACCGCGGCGGACGAGGTCAGGCTTGGCTACGTCGATGTGGCTGTCGCCGGCGGCATGGAGAACATGGGCAGCGCCCCCTACCTCGTGCCGTCTGGCCGCTGGGGCAAGCGTATGGGCGACACGGTCATGAACGACAGCATGCTAACGGATGGCCTGGTGGACGCGTTTTCGGGTGAGCACTCAGGCTGGCATACAGAAGACCTGGCCGCTCGCTACCATCTCAGCCGGGAAGAGCAGGATCAATGGGCGGAGCGCTCCCAGAGCCGGTTTGCCCGTGCACAGGAGCGGGGCCGCTTCGTGGCGGAGATCGTTGACGTGCCGGTGAAGGTCGAGAATGGCTCGGCCGTGTTCAAGGTCGACGAAGCCAATCGGCCCGATACTACGCTTGAGGGATTGAGCCGCCTGAACCCCGCATTCCGCCTGGATGGAACCATTACCGCGGGCAATGCGCCCGGCATCAATAGCGGTGCCGCGGCAATGCTGGTGGCAGAGCGCTCAATTGCCGAAAGCAAGGGCATGCTGCCAATGGCAAGACTGGTTGCCTATGGCGTCGGGGCTGTCGAGCCGGGCATGTTCGGCCTTGGTCCGGTGCCGGCCGTGCGCCTAGCGCTGCAGCGCGCACATTGGGCCCTTAGCGATATCGAGCGCGTCGAAATCAATGAAGCCTTCGCTGCCGTGCCCCTTGCAGTCGCAGCCGAGCTTGGCTTGCCCCATGACATCATCAATGTGGACGGCGGAGCCATTGCGCACGGTCATCCCATTGGCGCCACCGGAGCCATCCTGACGGTACGACTGCTGCATCCAATGCGGGCGGATGGGGTCAGGCGAGGTATCGTGACCCTGTGCATTGGCGGCGGACAAGGAATCGCGCTCGCGATTGAAGCGCTCTAATGTTCTGAAGAACCATGAAGATACTTGTGCTGGGTGCTGACGCCATGGGTAGCGGCAACAAAGCGCCGCAGACTGCCCACGTTTTCGCGAAACGTCATTTTGCACGGAATTTTACCTACCTAATCTGACTTCCATGCCGCGCGCGGGGCGCTGCCGCATTATTGCGAAGCGTCCTAGTGGAGTCATGGGGCATCAGATAAAGTAGGAGTGCAAAGTTAAATAAATAGCAATGGAGACAGGAGAACATCGTGAAGTGGGGAAAATATTGTCATTTGATCGTCGCGACCGTCAGCGTAATGGCGACCGCCAATGCGCTTGCCTATGACGAACCCCAGGTCAATCTGGGTTTTACCAGTTTTCTCGACGCTGCTCCGCCGGCGGGGCCGGGACTCTACTTCGAGCAGTACTTTTCGTATTACAACTCCGATCATCTAAACGACAACAACGGCGGCAAGCTGCCGTTGCCGAACCAGAAGGTCGACGTAGCGGTCAGCTTGTCGCAGCTTCTTTACATGTCCCCCAAGAAATTCCTCGGCGGCAATATCGGCTTCACGGTGCTCCTGCCCGCCATCTTGGGACACAGCATCGACGACGGCCTGAACAACACGGTACTGAAAGGCGAGAACGGTGTCGGTGACGTGATATTTGGGCCATTTCTGCAGTTTGGTCCATTTGTGGGGCCGAACGGCCCAACTTTCTCGCATCGCTTCGAACTCGACGTAAGCGCGCCGACCGGGGCATACAATCACAGCAATGCGGTGAATCCGGGCAATAACTTCTGGTGGGTCGAGCCTTATTGGGCGGGTACGTATTGGTTCACTCCGAAGCTCACTGCGTCTGTACGCATGCACTACCTATGGAATTCAAGGAACAACGACCCGAACGTCTCGTTTGGGCCAGGGGTCACCAGCACTCAGGCGGGCCAGGCGTTGCATGCCAACCTGGCGATCGAGTACCAGGTAACGCCGCACTTGCGACTCGGCGTGAATGGCTACTGGTTTCAGCAGATCACCGATACGAAGGCAAACGGCAGTGATGTGCCTGGGCGGCGCGAGCGAGTTTGGGCGATTGGACCGGGCATGATGTACAGCTTTTCGCCCGAAGATCATCTGTTCTTTAACGCCTATTTTGAGGAGGGTGCGAGAAACCGTTCGCAAGGCAATCGATTTGTGGCCCGTTACGTACATCACTTCTGATGCCGAAGTTGGCGAAAAGCGCGCTTTGGATTGGTCGACGAGAACGAGACGGATGACTGGGCAAGTGCTGAATTCGGTGAGGAGAATCCGGGTGTTGCGCGCCTGGCACAACGTCTTGTTGCATTGGCTCGCCGCCGCGCACACAGTCCGCAAGACGCGCGGCGCTGGACTATCGAGACGTGGCACCGTGTACTCAAAAGCGGCTGCCGTAGCGAGGCGCGCCAGTTCGGCACGTTCGACCGGTTTGTGAGAGCGACTGCTCTGTTTGCGTCATCGCGTGGCACATCCTGTATGCAACACAGCTCGCGCGTACCGATACGGAACTGTGCTGCGAGTACCGGTGCAACCCGCTGAATGGCATGCGCTGTATTGCCACACCCACCGAACGACGCGACTGCCAGAGCAAATTAGAACGCTCCCGCAAACCATTGTGTGGATAGGCTTGCTCGGCGGCTAGCTGAATCGCACGCATGACCAGCCACCAAGACTGACCGTCATATGGCGCGGATTTCTCGTCCTGCACGAAATTACGAGATGTAGCAGATTTTCAGGCAAAGCGGATAGCGGGCCCAGTAAAACTATCGATCCTGGCGGTCTGTCTGTCCTTCGTCTGGCTCAACGCACAACCTGGCAGCGGCCGCCTGTTTGCGGTACTGGTCGCGCTCGGCGCATTGCTTTCGATGCAAATGACGCCCATTATCACGATGGTGTCGGAGATGTATCCGCGTGCGAACCGCGTGACCGGCATGTCGGTGGTCTACGGACTCGGGGTCTCGCTGTTCGGCGGCTTCGCGCAATTCATCAACACGTGGCTGATCCAGTTCCCCGGCAACCGGATGGCACCCGCCTGGTATTTCAACACGGTGTTGATCGTGTCGCCGATTGTGCTGATCGGCTTTCGTGATCGAACGCGGGACGTGACCTGATCCTGACGACTCTTCAGAATCGTTCAGACTTTCTCGAAACGGAGCAAACAACTTATGACGGCTTCCACGCAGCGCTTTTACATCGGCATGCTGATCTTCAACGGCATGACCAACCTAGATTTCGCCGGACCCTTCGAAGTGTTCTCGCGGATGCCCGATACTACCGTGCATGTGATCGGCATCGACGGCGAGCCGACGCGCAGTGACGTCGGCGGCATGATGCTGCCCACTGTCACGATGGAAACCTGTCCCGCGCTCGACCTGTTTTTTGTGGGCGGCGGCCTAGGCGTGAATCCGCTGATGGAAGATGAACGGGTGCTCGATTTCATCGCCTCGGCCAGCGCTCGCGCCAGCTGGATCACCTCCGTGTGCACGGGCGCGCTGCTGCTCGGCGCAGCGGGCCTGCTCGATGGCTACCGGGCCGCCACGCATTGGACCGCGATGGAAGTGCTGCCGCTGCTCGGCGCGATTCCGGTTCACGAACGTGTCGTGATCGACCGGAATCGTGTCACCGGCGGCGGCGTGACCGCGGGGATCGATTTCGGCCTGACGATCGCCGCGCTGCTGCACGGCGAACACATTGCGCAGGTGATCCAACTCGGCATGGAATACGATCCGAAGCCGCCTTTCCAGGTTGGCTCTCCCCGCGTTGCTCAACGAGCCTTAATTGACGAGGTTTCCCGACGCGCGCAGCCAATGACCGACGAACGTGTTGCGGCGGCGCAGCGTCTTGCTCCACGATTGACTGCTCTGCGAAACACGCAAACTCGGGCGGTGACGGGACGGTGATTCTTCAGGTTCGCCCGAAAGTTCGGCTGCGCGTGCTGCCAGACGCTCGTACAGGTGAGCGCTCCATCGCGCCCGATCGCGCGTGGCGTCGCAGGTTTGGGCGTGCTCGCGTATGTGATCGTCAGCAAATTCGCAGACCACTTGCCGCTGTATCGTCAGGTGCAAATCTGCGCCTGCGACGGGATGGATACTGAGCGCTCGACACTCAGTCAGTGGGTCGGTGGCGTGAGCCGCTTGCTGCGTCCGTTGGTCGATGCGCTACGTCGCTATGTGTTGGCCGGTCCTATGTCGCATGCCGACGATACGCCGGTGGCGGTGATCGCGCTCGGCATAGGCAGGGCGGCCACCACCCGGAGGACCTATGTGCGCAATGAGAGCCCGGCAGCATCGACGCAGCCGGCTGAACTCTGGATGGCCCCCACCCCCGATCGCGAGGACAAAACATCCTCCGCGCAACCTTGAACCTTTCACGGAGATCCTGCATGCCAATCGGTTCTCCTGCTATGACAAGGTGTTCGAGGACACCGGTCAAGCGCGTGCTGGGCACGTTCGACGTCAATTGTATGAGCTGACTCAGTCGCGCGAACGGGCCCCGTCTTCCAGCGACTTTCCCGGGCACCCAGACGGGCTATATCAAGGGCTCTGGTGCAAATAGGTGGATTGGCGGAAAAGCTTACTATAGTTTCGGACACCTTATCGATTGGACAGGACAGCATTCCAGATGGCAGGCACAACGGCATCTTTGGGCCCGAGAATGGAGAGGTTGAACTGCCCCTTGCG
>NZ_JBNPVT010000048.1:0-15056 GCF_050434205.1 Paraburkholderia sp. GAS348 | reverse complement strand
CAAATTGTCGGCGCCTTCTTGTCATCTTGCTCTTTTTCCTCGTCGATTCCGGATTGTCCTCCTATCGACCTGTCCGAGGAAATTAGACCATCACAATCGTCGTCGACGTGCGATTCGACAGCTTGGCGCGGATTGGCAAAGTCGAGCACGGCGCACACATCATTGACGTTAAACCACGGATCGACGCCGCGCGTCGTAATGCGCACGGCTGCGCCGTCGAAAGATAGCAGGTGAGCATATGCTGCGCCCTCACCGACCGAGCGCGGCTGATACAGGTCCGTATGGTTGCTGCCAAACGCAACGAGCGGATTGCAGGCATTGGTCGTCAGCGTCATTACGCAGCCTCCAACAGTGCCGCGCGCAGTTCAGCGACGTTCCAGCGGGTCGAGTGGCCGAACTTCTTAGGTTGTGGGATGAGGCCCGACGCAGCACGTCGCCAAACAGTTGGGACAGAGCAGCCATAGAGACCCGCCACGGCGCGCACATCAACGTGCGCAGAACCGGGCAGAGCATCGAACGAAGCGAGCGCCTTCGGGATTGGCGCGCTTGTGAGTTGAAACATCGGAGTATCGCTCCTTGTATGGCGCGATACTGCCCGGCGTATATCGCGCCGCAGTGAGTCGGAATGAGACGGGCGATGCGAATACTATGGAGCAAAGCACCGGCGAGCTGCCAGCTGGCAAAATCAATTGCCAGTCGGCAACCGACTATCCATTCAACAGCCCGATCCCCGCGCTGATGTTCGCTCGGATGTTGGACTTGCTCACCCCGCGCGTGTTTGCATCAGGCAACCACGACAGCAGCTCGTCGACTGCCTCGGCGATCTGGCTGCCATTTGGCCTGTCGCCCTTTGCGTACTTACTAGACTTCTCGGCGAGAACGAGTGCCAACGCGGCGATCTGCCTTTGAAGCGTTGCTCGCTCACCCTCTCCTAAAGTGTCGTGCGAGCGAGCCAACGATTCGGCCCGTAGTCGCTTAACTTCGGCACTTGATACGAAGAGGTGCTTCTTCTCGGTTGATGCCATTTGCGCGTAGATTTCCGGGGTCATCTCGTCATGCGAGAACCACTCGCCCGCGTATTCCGGAAGTGGCTCGGATGGCATAACGAACGAGGTTATGCGAGCCGCGCCCGTAGACTCGATGCGCGCAAGATCCTCTTTGTGAAGAATCACTCTATCTGAGGGTGAAAACCAAATGACGATGACGTCAAGGTCGGGGCGTTGTACGAGATGTGGCGTGAACTTCCCCCACGAGTACGTTGCCTCATTCAAAACCGGTGCGCACAGCTCTGCACGCCCTGTCGCGCCTAAGTGCAACAGATCGTCCTCGCTGAGGCTCAAGGCCGACGCAGCTTCTGAAAGACGGTAGTATTCGCGCTCAATAGGAGTAACGTTGTTTGTTGCTGCCATCAAATTTATCTCCTAGCGCTTAAGCGGCCTCTCGAATCGGAATCACATTCCATTTTTCATCGCGCATCCGGGTTGTCAGAAACTCCGCCCATAACTCAAGAGCGGCCCGACGCTCGTCCCAGTACGTGTATTGGTCATAGATGCCCTCGACCCCTGCCAGCCTGTGATTCAGGCACATCTCGCAGATGTCGCGCGGCACGCCAAGCTTTCGCATGTGGCTCTTCATCGTGCTACGAAGATCGTGGGGCGTAAAGCGGCGAATCTTGGGCTCGTGGCTCTTGATCCAGTAGTCGATTGCCTCACGTATCGCATCTTTCGATACGTGCGTGTCGCCGTCGTGTCGGTCGAGCCGGTTGCTCAAGCGCGCGGGTAGTATGTAGTCGGATGCGCCCGCGAGAACGTGCAGCCGTTCGAACCATTCGACGACGATAGGCGCAAGCGGTATGTCCATCGCCGGGCCGGTCTTGCTCGCCGGCACATGCCACCTCGCCTCGTCGAAATGAAGGTCTGCGCGGAGCGCCGTGTAAAGCTCGCTGATCCGCACTCCCGTCGCGAGCGCAATGCGCACAGCGTAAAGGTTCACGTCGCGCATCTTCGCATTCATCAGGACATGGAGTTCGGAATCCGTCAGCATTAGCCGTTTTCGCACGTCCGGTCGCTTGCCGATGATCGCGTCGAGTTGAATGCCTGCACAGGGATTGGAAAGAATCAGCTTCTTGCCAGCAGCATGTTTAAAAATGCCGCGTAAGACACACCAAAGCGTAAAGATCTCGACCCAACCACGTTTGTGCCGTTCAATTTCCGCGACGATATCAGCTGGTCCGACAGTTTGAACGGACATGGCACCCATACCGTTCTCGACTCGCTTCAAATTGCGTCCGTAACTGCATTGCGTGCTGGCCGCGAGCGTCATAAGCACCCTCTCGCGATAGTCTGCGATGAGTTGACGGACGGTCCAATCCTTTCGTGCTTTGGCCTTGCGAACCTCATCAGCGGGGTTGACACCTTCGGCGATAGCGACACGGCGTTTCGCGGCCACTGCACGCGCCGCTGTAAGGGTGAGGTCCGGGTAGCTCCCCAACGTCAGTTCTTGACGGCGGCCACCGTGGCGAAACCGCAGAACCCATGAAGCGGACCCCGCAGCAGAGAGGGTGAATGTCAGTGCGCCCCCATCCGATTTTGCTACAGGTGCGCCCTCCCGTATCCATTTGCGCAACTGCACATCGCTGAGCAAATTGGACTCTCGTTTTGCCATGTTGATGAGCCTCATCCGAGCGGGTAGCCAGCTACCCAACTAGCTACCCATTCCGGGCGCGCTTACAAGACCTCGGATGATACGAGATGAAACACCGAAAAGGTAGCCCCCTTTGTGCACAAGGGACTTTAAAGAGATTTGCGATATAAGATGATATCGCTCGATACGCATACCAGCACAATACGATATTGTGCTGATGTAGGTCCGCCGAGGGCCGACGAGTTCCAGAGAATTCATATAAACACCTTAAAATTTAAATACATATAAATAGCCATCCGCGTCAATCCGTTGTCATCCGTGCAGAGCGCGCCTAAAATGTGTAGCTAGACAGAGGCGTGCAATGGCAACTCGCGGACCGAATGTCCTATCCGATCTCGAACTAAGGCGATGGATTCGGGAAAGGCGACCCCTCGAAAAAAACTGACGGCGGCGGCTTGACCTTCACTCTTTCAGCCACAGGGACTGCGTCTTGGATACTCCGTTTCCGGATAGGCGGAAAACCGGAAGAATTGACACTCGGACGCTACCCCGATCTGACGCTGTCGGCGGCACGCAAGCTCGCGGCCGAAAAACGCGTCGAAGTTCAGAAAGGCAACAACCCGGCGACCGAGAAACGCAAGGACAAATCCCGGACGAACTGGACGGTACGTCAGCTTGTTGCCGACTACCGCGAGAAGGTGCTGGCCAATTTGGCCACGAGTACGCAGCGTAGCGATGGTCGAAACCTGAAGCGGGTCGAGAATGTGCTCGGTGCAATGCACTTGTCCAATTTGCGAAAGCTAAACCTGCCTGAGATGTTCGTGTCGCCGGTATCAATTGGCACACGTCTCGTGGCTCTCAGGATGATATGGAACGCCCCATCTTTACGTTGCGAAGTGTGCAAGTTTCGCTTGGCAGTTCCCGACCCGGCGCGATACAGGGGGATGACCGTTATTGAGAGTCCGGTCTTGCTCCATGAAACGCATTGGCTAACAGTGTTTCCAATGCATCCGGTTCCAGCGGGCGCGGATTCGGATACTGGTCCTTTAGAGCCAGATCGCGGACTTTCGGAATATCTTCGGGTCGCATACCGAGTTCCGCGAGACTGAGAGGCGTTCCGGCATCTCTGGCGAGGTCATATAGTGCGCCCGGGACGTCACTGCTGCCGACGATTTCCTGAAGCAGTCGCGTGGCCACCCCGGAGTACGGCAGATTGTATGCGAGAGCATGTGGTAGCACGACCGAATGCGTCTCAGCGTGAGGAAGATTAAGCGTCCCACCGAGCGTGTGGCAGAGCTTGTGATGTAGCCCCATGCCTAGATGGCATAGCACAGTGCCACACATCCATGCCCCAAAAAGGGCATCCGTGCGCGCTTCCACGTCATTCGGTGCTGCTACCAGCCGCGGGACTGCATCGAACAAGGCGCTTATGCCTTGCTTGCACATAGCTTCGAGTACGGGGTTGAGCTCCGACGCATACAGACCTTCTGCTGCGTGAGCGATTGCATTCAACGCGCTGGTCACCGAAATTGCAAGCGGCAATTCGACCGTGAGCAACGGATCGTAAATCACTGTCTTCGGGAGGACCTTCGGGTCTCTGCCGGTCCTCTTCACACCGTCTTCCGTGACACCCCAAATGGTGGTCATTTCACTACCGGCGTAGGTCGTCGGTATAACCAGACTCGATACATCAAGTTTCATCGAAAGGATTTTCGCGAGTCCGGTAGTCGATCCCCCGCCGATCGCGATGACTGAGTCTGCTTCGGTATTCTTGAAAGCCCGCTCGGCTTGCTGAATGACTTCGACGGGAACATGCATCGTTGCACCATCGAAATAACCCGCTACCCTGTCACCTATCGGACGGACGATATCTTTTGCTAACTCGCGTTGGTCCCGGCTGCTTAATACCAGGGGGCGACGTGAGCCAAGGCGTTCAACTTCGTCTGGCAACGCAGACACAGTACCCGCCCCGAAGACGACCCTCGGGCTCATATAGTCAAACGTGAATTTCTTCATGAAAGAGCCTTCAAGGTCGCAAGCAATTCGAGCGTCCGCGCATTGGCCACAGTCGTCGCTGCCTGATCGAAACCTGGGCTCGATGCCCGCGCAAATGAATGTCCCACTGGATACCAGTGGAGACTGATGTTTCTGTTTTGACCAAAATGTTCGTCGAGAATGCTACGTGCCTCTGCCGTGACATAGTGATCTTCGGTACCCATATGAAACATGGCCGGGCGGCCAATAGCTGGCACCAGTGAAACCTTTTTCTCAAGTCCCACACCGTAATAGCCGATTGAGCAATCGGCCAACGATCGCGCAGCGACGTTGAACGCCAGAGCACCTCCCAGGCAGTACCCAACTACAGCGACGCGGCCGTTCGAGAAAGGAAGTGCACGAGCGTATTCAATGGTGCACGCAAGATCATCGGTTCCTGCTTCCAGGTCAAAGTCACGAAACAACGCAAGCGCCTGTTCCCGCTCCGACGGTACGTTTGCATCAAGCTCGATATTCGGCGCCTGTCTCCAGTACAGATCCGGGCACACGCAGCCAAAGCCCGCGCCAACGAGCCAATCTACGGTTTCTCTTATGAAAGGTGTGATCCCGAAAATCTCCTGCGCGATCACGACAATGGGTGCGGAGACGGCATTCGGCTTACCAAGGTAAGCACCAAACCGCCCCCCCGAGCGCGACGTGATTTCAACGCCCTTTGATAACATATTAGTCTCCAGTTACAGGTGCGCAGCGGCATTTAAGGTGACGCATACCCGCGGCCTGCGCTGCGCGGCCTGGCTAGCTGACACGTGCGTATTGGCGCACCTTGTCCTCGTCAAGCGTCATGCCGTGACCGACGCCAGTAGGGATCTGCAATTCATAATCCCGGATCTCGAGCGGCTCCTCGCTCAGCGTGTCTGCCAGCACAAAGGGGCCTAGCAGTTCGCAACCGAACGGAAGCGACGGAACCGTCGAATAGAGCTGAAGTGCGACCGAAGTGCCGATCGTCGAATCAAGCATTGTGCCGCCATACGATGCAATCCCGCTTGCCTCGGCGACCGCTGCTATCTTTTGCGTCGCTGAGACTCCCCCCATGTTGCAAAGCTTCAGTGAAAAGACATCCACACTTCGATCGCGCGCGAGATCGAACGCCGAGGCCAGGGTACTCAGGCTTTCATCCGCCATGATAGCCACCCGGTTGTTGCCGGAGAGCCGCTTTAAAGCATGTATATTTTCGCGGGCGACCGGCTGTTCGATGAGTTCCACACCAAGCGCTTCCAGCTCGGGGATGTATACGGACGCCACCTGCTCGTCCCAAGCCTGATTCACGTCAACGCGAAGCGATGCCTTCGATCCCAGACTATTTGACAAAGCCTCCATATGGATAAGATCGTCTTGCGGGGACCGAAAACCTAGCTTAACCTTGAAGCGATTGTGCCGTCGCCTTTCAATCATCTCGACGGCAGAATCGATATCGCGCTTCGTATCGCCGCTCGCCAACGTCCAGGCAATCGGAATCGCAGTGCGCAATTTTCCGCCAAGTAACTCGGCGATCGATACGCCCAATGCACGGGCTTTGAGGTCCAGCAACGCCATCTCGACTGCAGCTTTTGCGGACGCGTTTCCAGTGACGGCACGCGCCATGGTTTGCAGTGCAACCGAAACGTTGAACGCATCAGTTCCGACGAGGTGGGGAGCGAGATACCGCTCCACGATGATCTTGATTGTCTCCGCACATTCCGCGCTCCAGACTGGACCACCAACACTTCCGCCCTCGCCAACGCCAACCAGTCCCTCGGAAAAAACCCGGACGATGACGTAGCTCTGCTGCTGCACGGTAGTGATCGACATCTGGATCGGCCGCCTGGTCGGCACATCCACGATTACTGCCTCGATCGCATCGATCTTCATGCGTTTGCTCCCGCCTGCGAACGCGCGGGCTCAATTACGAAATTGATGTTCATCACGCGAGCGCCATCTTGCACAATGTCGGGTGTGATCAGACTGGACTCGACGCCATTGCAACAGTCGTCCGTGACCCAGTCCCCTCCTTCAAAGTAGTACTGGGTCGTCAGCGTTTCGTACCCCGGCGCGTTCACCTTGAAATGCACGTGGGCCGGACGCCACGAGTGACCACCCATGGTTTCAAGCAATGCGCCGGTAGGACCCTGATTTGGAATCTGGTAGGCGACCGGCATCGTCGTTCGCACACGGAACCCGCCATCGGTGCCAACCCGGAGTTTGCCTCGATAGAAATCGGTCGGAATGTCGTCATGAAAACCACTGTACTTGCCGTCGGGAGTCGAATGCCAGACATCAATCGTTACGTTCTCAATCACGCTTCCGTCGACCCCTTTGACCGTTCCCTGGATTAGCAACGGCTTGTGGTCGTCCGTGTCGTAACTCTTGAGCCGGTCTTCGACCAGCGGAGCGTCGTCACGATAGTAGGGCCCTTCGATTGCAGGCGTTGAGCCGTCGCTAAGACGGGCCTTCGTCGCCACGACGGTGCTGTTGAAGAATACGTCGCAAAGCAGCGCAATTTCACGCTGTTGCGCGACCTCCATGAGGTAATGGACCGCGGTTCTGTATTCCGACTCCGTGACCTCTTTCTCGTCGAGCGCCCGCTGTACCGCCGACACGATGGTATCGACAACATCCTTGATTCTGTTGTTCATTTCTCCTCCGTCTAAAACATGAACGCGTGGGCGACAACCACCCCGCGAAGTCATGATAGGGATTGGGAACCTGTGCGGTCCAATACCTTTACTCCGTGTGCCTCATACGGTTTCCGTATGGCCGATGCTGGTTGCGGAGCGAGAGGTACTTGCTCACAATCGCCGAAGAGCCAAAAAATAAATGGGGCACACCATGGAAATCAGACAGTTGAAATACTTCGTCGCCGTCGCGGAAGCGGGAGGTTTTGGAACCGCGGCGCAGAGGTTGCACGTATCACAGCCACCGCTCACACGTCAGATCCAGGCTCTTGAGCGCGACATTGGGGCAAAGCTCTTCGAGCGGTCGGCGCGAGGTGTTGAACTTACCGCTGCGGGAAAGGTGTTTCTTGACGACGCACGTCAGTTGCTCGCGCTTGTGCAGCGGTCTTCTCGCCGATCGCAAGCTGCGGCCAGAGGCGAATCGGGTGAACTGAATCTCGTCTACTTTGGGACTGCTGTCTTTGAGACAGTTCCGGCGTTCGTCAGGACTTTCCTTGCGACGTATTCCGACGCCACCATCTCCGTGGCTCACATGACCAAGGAGGCTCAGCTGGAATCTCTCCTCTCAGGAGTGGTGGATATTGGATTCGGGCGTTTCTATCCGGTGACAGAAGGCGTGACGAGCTGGAACATTGGGTCGGAGACGCTTCACGTCGCCGTTGCGGACCCTTGGGACACACGCGTTGCCGGTGCCCGTGTAGTGGCAGACCTGGTCGATGTGCCCATCATCCTGTATCCACGCGGCGATCGACCAAGTTTCGCCGACAAGGTAGTTTCCATGTTTAGAACGGAAGGGGTGGAGCCAAAAATAGCAGCCGAGGTCGAAGACGTCACTGCGGCCCTTGCACTGACTGCCGCCGGGACAGGCGCTGCATTGGTGCCAGCGTCAGTCGCACATGTTCGATGGCCGGGCGTGACATTCATTGAGCTTGAACCAAAGAAGCTGTCAGTCCCGATCAACTGCGTGTTTCGCACACATCGCAGAGCTCCGATTGTTGACTCGGCGTTACAGGTCGTTGCCCTCCTTGCTAAAGGAATGAGCAAGCGCTAAAGTCACCCGGCTAGTTGCCGGAGTATGCGCTCATCGGATTTCAACATTGGCGGCAGCGTGGCCTGAAGGAAATCGATCCAGCTACGCACGTTGGCGCTTAGATATCTTCGAGAAGGGAATTGCGCGTACACGGTCATTTTCTCCAGCGTGTACGGCGCGAGCACACGAACCATGGAACCCCGGCGCAAGTCGTCGAGTGCGGCGGCAGGAGACGCTCCGGGACCGCCCGCGCTAACCGCGTACGCGGCCTTGGCACTATTGAAGATATATGCCCCCTGCACATATACAGCGGATCATTTGGACAGCAGGTAGACCCCGCGGATTGTTGCGAGAGTTGCCCTGGTGTCGTGCTGGGCAGCCGATGTGCCAATCTACTGGCTCGGGGACGCATGGGCACTCCCCACCGTCTCTTGCGCCACGTTGGGGGCAGTTAGATACCCACAATCGAATGCACCATGACAGGTCCCATTCGGTTAGCAGAGCGACCAGTATGACCGGTTGGAATCCCCGTGTTTCAGCTCTAAATGCGAGATTGAATACCAGGCACCTTTGCCTCACTTATTTATCCAGAATGTCAGCTGAAGAGTGTGCGCCCGAAGCTTTACGGTAGGCTGCTGGCGTCGTACCCACTCGACGGCGAAACGCGTTGGTTAAGTGCTCCTGATGTGAAAATCCGCAATCCAGGGCAATATCGGCTATCGGACGATCTGTTCTCGCAAGTAATCGCTTCGCCGACTCTATGCGACGACTTAATACGAACTGGTAAGGAGACTGTCCGAGAGCAGCGTTGAACCGCCGCACGAAATGCGACGCGCTCATGCCCGCCAGCGCGCACAACTGGGAAAGACTGATCTCCTCACACAGATTTACATCGACATACTCCGTAATCGCATGCAATCTGACCGGCGACAAAGGTGGACACTGTAATTTTCCTTGTGTAGACACGTATCGTTTTAGCTGGCGCGAAATCAACCGTTCGGATATCGCCAAGGCCAACGTGTCGATGTAGAGTCCGACACCTTTGGCTTTTGACTCCATCAGCCGCGAAACCTCGGTGCCAATTTCGAGTAGCAAAGCATCCTGAACGCACATTTCCGGTAGAAGTTGCATCGCCTCTATTCCATCCCCACCCCTTTCGCGTAAGCATGCGTCGAACACATCGCCATGCAGATACAGATGCATCGTCTCGACGCTGGACTCGAGATTAATGCCGAATCCGCGGTGCGCCGGCCAGAAGTAGATCCCGCCCGCTGGTACGTTTCGTCGAATTGCCTTGTCTCCCGCATATCCGCTTACGCGAGCACCACCGTTTCTGTGAAATACGAGCAAATGATGCCGAACCGGGTCTATATCGGCTTGGAACGGAAACTCATATTGGACGGAAGCAAACAACGAATCCCAGCCGAGATTAGCACTTGAATAGCATAGGCTGCATGTCGATCGGCGCAGTATGCCGTGCGAATCTTCGTCACGAATCGGATCTATGTGTGCCAATTCGATACTCCTTACACTTACAACCAACAGAGGTACGCCGGGACATCGTTATCCGTCGGTGAATCACGACTCTGGACAAGCACCACTCGCGCAACCGACCCTACGCGAAATTCGTCTTCCCCTCAAACTTCCTGGCCAGCTACGACATCGAACACCTGCACTTCACGGCCGGCCTCACATACCATACGCCATACGGGGCATCGCACGAACCTAGTTTCCCAAGGGCGGCAGGTTGCGGAGAAATGCGCACGGCCGGGCTGCGTTCGAGGCTGCCCCGCCCCCCGTAACAGTCCTCGCCAAACAAGAAATAGCGATACCAAAGATGCAGTTCGCCCATGCGTTCTTTTTCATTCGTGCACTGAGCAAGGGTCGAACGGAAGCTTGAACTCCCTGCCGTTGAATTCCACGACCTCATAAAATCCGCCCACCGCAATCCGGATGTCGGGTGGGCTTCTTCGATGCGCGATTTCATGGTGTAGATCCGGAATGTCGTCAACGCGATTGTGTTCGATCATTGCTGCAAGGTTTCCGCTGTATCGGTGGATTTGTTTTACGGCGCAAGCTCCATGTCGCCAAGGAGTTCCCGGTCGCTACACCCACCGCGTCGCGCGACCTCTAACAACCCTCACAACATCGTCACGCGATTGAGTCCTCTTCCGCTTCTTACTGGCTCGATCACTGTCTCCTTAAATAACAGTTCATGAACAAAGCGAAGCGATACGAGGAGGATCAGGTGGTCAAAACCTTCGTTTGAACACCATCCACGGAGAAAACGCACCGCGTAACACTGAGTGCGCAAACTGCCGCGACGACGATCACCGGAATGCTTGTTGCGAGAAGCATGGAAGAACTTTGTCCATTCGCGAGGAGCTGTCCGGCTGCCAGCGGTCCAATGATTGGTGCGAGCCTGCCGACCGCTACTGTCGCGCCTACGCATGTACCACGCACGTGAGTTGGGTATGCCATCCCGGTCACGGCGTAAAGAATCGCCTGGGCTCCAGTAAGAAAAAAGCCCGCCAACAATCCGCCCAAAGCCATCGAGGTACTGCCGGTCGCGCCAGCAAGGATTGCAAGGGAAAGTGCGATACCAACATAAGCGCCGAGCAAGGTGGGCTTGCTACCGATACGATCCATCAAGGTTGCAATGACAACCGATCCGGCCGCAGCGCCCAAGGTAAGAAGCACTTGAACAACACCCGCTTGCTCGTGCGTTAGACCACGGGCCTGAACCATGTATGGCAGCCAGTTGATCAAAAAGTAGATTACGATCAGCGTACCAAGGTAGCTGGTCCACAACGCGAGAGTAATGCGCGCGCGTCCTTCCTCCCAAAGGGCCTGCGAAACGCTCATCGGCTTATCGCGAGTGTCGTGCTCATCACGTTTGATACGTGACGTTTCCTTCATAAAGACTGCAAGAAGCACCAACACCAGCAAAGGCCCGAATCCCCCAACAAAAAAGATATTTCGCCACTCGTGCTCGCCCGGGCTGATCATTCCAATGACAGTTGCGAGAACAGCGCCCGTAGGCATCCCGCAGTACATTGCACCGACCGCCGTACCGCGTCGCTCGACGCTTGCCACCTCGGTACATAGTGCGATCAGGGTTGGCATTGCGGCACCCAGACCCAAGCCCGTCAATAACCGCACCGTCAAAAGGGCGTTAATCTCGCTAACTTGCGTCGTTGCCAGCGAGAAAATGCCAAACAGTGCAGCAGACAGCATTAGCACTCGCTTTCGACCAATTCGATCAGCCAGCATCCCTCCGAAAACGGCGCCGGGAAGCATGCCAAGCCCTCCGAATCCAAAAACCCATCCTAGCTGCGCGGCACCGAGATGAAACTCGCGCGCTATGCGTGGAGCAACAACGCCGATCGACTGGAGATCGAGCCCCTCTAACAAAGCAGTCGCAAGACACAGTGATATCGTTAGATATCCTCCTATTTTATTCAACCCTGTTTCTGTAGGTTGCATAGTTTTCTCCAAGTTATATTTTTAAGTAGCGGCACTCACAGCGGCACATGCGTCGCAAGATACTTGCGTCATGTCGACCTCCACCTGGTGCCCATTGCAATCAACATTTCATAAGTTCGATCTAGCGTTAGAGCAATGGGAAATCAGGTCGGGTCATCATATTTTGTAGGAATGCGAATCTTCCATGATGACTGGTAACAACGTATGGGGGTCTTTGTAGGTACCCACCGTTCATGCATCTTCATCACGAAAAAAATGCTATTTTTATCAACATCAATTGAACAACCACGTTCTGCTGCGTGCGACGTAGCGAGTAAATGCTGGTGTGTTCGATCCTTCGCTTCGACATAACCATCGCCTCCTGAACTGCTCTTCCAACTGGCGGGAAGGCGAGTCTCGCAAACCCTCCGCTCAAATTAAAACGGATGATGCAATCCCACACGAAAAATGCCTTGCGATCACCCGTTTGATGGGCTAGTGACCTATGTAATTTGCGCTGCCGTCACCGAACCGCCCACTTTCATCAATTCGGCGGCGGCATAGATGTCTGTCCGTTTGGAAAGGGTCCGCAAAAAAGACCCATTGCCCCTCTGACTGGCGGTGTAGGTGATGCCCTTGTCAACGATTCCATATAACGTCACACTGCTCCGTCCATACGCCGATACGGATGCGACACATAGCGAAGCGACGACACACGGCAAGCCCTTCATCTCCAGTCTCCTCCCACATTTGGCTGCTTTCGTCCAAACATTGCAGATGGCGAGTGAAGCATCATTTCAATTTCATCGATCGCACAGGTTCAGCGGGCTGTTGAAATACACCTTGCCCATACCCAGCACGCCATTCCAAAAGAGTTGCCGCGCTGGCCTAGTTCAATTTTACGTTTGGCATCCTTAATTCCTGCGGAGCTATGAAAATTTCGTCGCCAATATCTGCCTCTATCCCGCTTTCGCGGCAAGCGTAAGCATACGGATGAGGTTTTAGGACGCCTGAGTCAGCGGGAGCAATCGCTCGACCCGCTCGCGGCTGCGATACATCGCCTGCCGAATCACATCACCCGCCCTGCCCCAACCGACGGCCTACCGGATGCGTGTGCGCCTGCTGATCGCGTAGCTGGGTGAGGACCTGGTACGTCCGTCAATCGTCGAGCCGCAAGCTCGACCGTCGTTTCGTGCCGAATCCGGCGTCACTCAATCTTGATCATGGAGCAGCAAGACTAACCTGAAATGAGACGCGTGATAATTAGCTATATCGTTCCCAGATATGTTCCCAGGAGTTGCAAATGAGCGATGTACCCGAAACGACACGCGCCCGCCGTATTTCCCAGTGTCATCGTCGATGTACCGTTTATCAACCGACAGGTTCATCCGTTGCAGGAAGGATTTGACGTCGTGTTTTCGGTGCTGCCCAAGCGACTCCCGGGAGCTGTGGAGGAGAAAATTGGCCTGTTCGAGCAGAACATCGTGAGAGGCAACGCTGAAGCACAGGGATCGTCACTCACCCGTTTAAGCGACCAGACATCGACGCCCGTCGTATGGCACGAGCGTATGAAAAGCACGCCGACAAACCCCAGGAAAGCAAACGTGGCAGGCACGCGCATGTCATGACTTCGGCATGATCCTGTCGAGCACCGGCGGGAGAGTCGCCGCGCTTCCCGGCACGATAGCCATTGACGCTCACGCAAAAGATCTCGCACAGAGCCGACGGCGGATCGTGCCGGCACTGTGCGTCAATCCAGGCAAACTTCACCGGTGGTACTTGGCGAAGAACGCTGCTACTCATTTTGCGATTTCCAGTTCCATTTGCAAGCGCTTGTTTAGACGCGAGGAACCGGAATTACCAAATTTTCAAAGGTAGCTCATTCAGCACACTAGAACACCAACAGGCTCATGCTTGTGGGTGCTCCAATATCTCACGCGCGATCGACAATAGTCCCTGAATGGGTTGTGCACCGAGTCGATAGTCAGGCACCATGGCTTTAAGCAGAAGCGGTTCAATACGCCATTCGGTTAGTAAAACCTTCAAATCAGTCTCCTCCGACTTATCGAGTAGTACGGACGGTACCAATGCAATGCCGGTGCCAGCTCTAACGAGCTTCATCAGTAGATCCATACTGTTGGTTGAAAAAACCGGCTGTATCCGGACCGTCGACTGATGGCCGTCGCGTGAAAAGGTCCAGTGTGTGCCGAACGGAGTAAAGACCACGCACTCGCAGCCCGTCAAGTCATCCGGACAGGTCGGTATGCGGCGATGCGCGTCCTCAGTGCCACCTATCACGATGCTCTGCTCAAACAGGCCAATTTTCTCCTCCACAACTCCCGGGAAGCGGGTGGGGAGCACCGAAAACACGACGTCAAATCCTTCCTGCAGTGGATGAACCTGTCGGTTGACAAACTGTGCATCGACGATGACACCGGGAAATCGCCGCCGAAATCTCAGAAATATTTCTTCGAATAGGGCTTCGAAAGGTGTTGTCGGACATTTGACTACCAAACGACCGGTATATTGCACACTTGGGTCGCTGGTCTGAGACAACATTTCGTCAACCTCGGCGAGCACACGTTTGATCGATCGAAGACGAATCTCACCGACATCGGTGAGTCCTATGTGTCGCGTGGTACGCGTGAATAGGGCGGCACCAAGGCGCCATTCAAGCTCGTTGATACGCTTGCTGACAGCGGTATGTGTGATCCCAAGACGACGCGCGGCAGCAGACAAGTTGCGTGTCTCGGCGACTAACACTGCGGCCCGCATCGTTTCGAGCATGTCGCTCATTTGCAACTCCTGAGAACACATCTGGGAACCATATAGTCGATTATCACGCGCCTGATTTCAAGTTAATCTTGCTGCTCCATCATCAAGAACTAGGAGGAGCATCATGACGCTGACTGTTGAACCCATCCTGCCACGCTTTGGAGCCGAAATTTCCGGCGTGGACATTTCCGCCCCGCTTGACGCAACTGTCCAGGCAGAACTTCTGCGCGCAGCCAGCACCTGGGGCGTCTGTGTGTTCCGCCAGACCAACCTTGATAATGACGCCCACATTGCGTTTAGCCGGATCTTTGGCCAACTCGAACTTGCCCCCATCCGCCCGGGTAAGCCACCTCGTTTTGGTCGGCGCGAGTTGATCGATGTTGGTAACCTGGACGATGAAGGCAACATCAAACATGATCCACGTGACCTCATGTTCA
>NZ_JBNPVT010000047.1:0-16327 GCF_050434205.1 Paraburkholderia sp. GAS348 | reverse complement strand
CTCCCGTGGTATCGGTGTCGGCCACCGTCGCGCACTGCTGTTGCTCATGATGTGTCTCACACGTAACCCAAACGACGAAGCATTGCTACCTTGGACGCCTCACAAAATGCCTCTGCCAGTACCCGGTCGTGACGCAAGCGCACTTCAAAAGGTGTCTTGCTCGGTACGCCTGCCATCTGACATGCCTTGACCAACGGCATACCGTCGCGAACCAGTTGGACGATCCTGAAATAAGCACTACCGTCATACCTTTTTCCTGACATGATGTTCACCATCAACCATCGCCGAACGGCTCGCCACCTAGCCCGACCATAAGACGCGGCTTATCTCGAAACTGACCCATCCATTGCGCTTTCGGCCCATAAAACGAGGTCGATTCCCGGCCCGTGATATCACGCTCAACTATGGGCCGCAGTTCACTACCCGCACGCGCTGTCTCAATCGTTACTGCCTTGACGTGACGTTCGATCTTGGCAAATGCTTCAGGTGCATTGTGCTGAAGCACAGAAGCATCGGCCCGCAAAGCCATTGAAGTAGATTCTGGCAAAGCCTTTTGCAGCATTTTCAGCATCCCGCTTCGATACTGTTCTGGCGTGTCGAATGCATCGCCCGCGATGACCGGCAATCCTGCCGCTTGCAGGAAAGGGCTGAATTCCCGCTGCACGGCATCAAACGATTCTTGCCGTGCCAGTTGCGCCATCGTCGGATTGATCACGCTCCACCTCCACCGAATTTCGTATATGCAGCTTCCCCGCACTCGGCAAGTGCGTGACCGATACTGAAGCTCGGCACACCCTGCATACCGTGTTCAGCAATCGCCCTGGCAACTGTCTGTTGCTCGGCGTACCGTTGCTTTCCACGACGCTCAAACGTCTTCTGGTCAACGTTGTCTTTGTTAAGACCTAGTTGCAATTGCGGGACGGCACGATAGGCGTTCATCCAGTCTTTGCGATGATCGGGTGTCGAGTAAGCGAATGTCCTTATAGGCCGGTTCGCGCCGTCGAGCGTTTCAGTCATAACCAGTCCGTCAGCCTGCTTTGTGCCGCTGTCGGATCGGACGGCGGCAGGTGCAGCGATGGCGCGTCCACCACGTTCAGCGTGGCGTGCTTCAAATGCCTTCCATTCGGAAGGAGAGAACGCCTGATACTCAAAATAGCCATTGCTCATGGTGCGACTCCTACTTTGTGAAGCGGCTATGAACTTGTGCGGCCACGGCTTGCGCGTACGCACTTACGAGTGCCGGGTCGGAGTCGAGCCACCGGTAGAAACTGGTTCGTGCGACGCCTGCCTGTTCGCATGCCTGAAAAAGCGGCTTGCCGTTCGCCACTGCTGCCAGGATTGAATCCACTACGGCATCGGGAACCATGCGGTGTGGTACGGCGTGAGTTTCTTCAATCACAGCGGACTCCAGATGTACAGGTGTGCTATGTATCAATTGTCCCGGACCCAAACTTAAATTGGAATGCCAACTTGCAAGATATGTGGCAATCGACACTTTCACCCGATGCCGCCGTCGCTCATGCAATCAATTGCATTCCTAACAAAACGCCGCCTAAGCCGCTCGTGCCAACCACCTTCACTACCACACCAGCCTCCTCACGGCAGAAGCATGGCGAGGCCAGAATCAGGCCGCAACGGCCTCCGCGTGCTTCAGCCCCTGGAACATCGTTGCCTTGGTCTTCGCTGCCGCTGCTGCAAGTGCGGCTTGCTGCCTCGCTTCGAGCATCGCCATATGGCGCATCGCATCTAGTTTTTCCTGGTGGCTGTAGCCCTCGTCGTCGTCATCGTCAGCGTATGGTGTGAGCGCTGGTGTCTCCACCGATACCTGGGGAATCTGCGGGCATACCACGGCCTCTGAGACAGGCTCTGCGGTATCGACTGCACCAGCACATACGGCAGGCTCAGCGGACGGCGTGGCGGTCGCTGGCGTGGCCTTGGGGTAGCATTCAAGTAACTCAGGGTCAGCCAGAAAGACAAGGATGTGTTTGGTGAAGAACTTGAAATTGGGTTCTGCCGGTGCGTTAAGGTCTTTCTCCTCCAGATATTCGAACACGGCACAAATACCCGGCCAGTCCCTCGCCCCCAGAATCAAGCTCTCAAGCGTGTCAGTCTTGTCATGCGGACTGGTCTTCAGGCCGTGCTCGATGCGTTCGATCATGCTGCACTCATCGTCATCAAGCATCTTCCGGTGACCGGCTACTAACCCGGCACCGATACAGGTCTGGAGAAGTGCATCCATGTCGTGTTTCATAGCCAGACGGTTGTAATGCTGCCAGTCACCATTCGAGGTAACCGCCTTGGGTTTGGGTCCGGTTTTCTTCTTTTCAAATTTCGGAACTACCTCAACGGCGTCAGGGGGTGATTCCGGGTTTTGACTCTCGCTGTTCGCCTGTTGGATTTCAGGAATTGCCCCTGTCGGGTCTTCCGAATGGAAACCCGTGTTTGAGTCTTTTACTTCTAAAGCATCTAAACCTACTTCTGCATCTGGTACTAATGGATGCCCTTGAGGGCAAGTGATCAAATGCCCTTTAGGGCACTCAAGAATCGTTCTCATTTGCTCCACTGTCGGCCAGCCGTCGAGTCCGTTGGCTCGCTCGCAGACAATTAGGCGGATATGCAACACCGACTTGTTGCGGTATTTTCCGACCACGCCATTGATGGGGTGTCGTCCCTGATGTGCTTCGATCTGGTTGAGGCGGTCGAGGATTTCCAAGGCCGTCCGCACCTGCTTGACGGTCATCCCGCATGCACCCGCGATTTCCTGAAGGGTATCCAGCCACCAGTACGCACGCTCACCCCAGCGCCCGCCCTGCCGCTGCACTTCGAGGCGTGCGGGGTTGGCTCCGGGTTTGTTGCGCTGGTTGCGTAGAACGAGATATGAAAACACTTTCGCCACACCATACCCGGCGCGGCAATGTTGGGAAAAGAATTCGGCGTACTCGGATTTCGGACGGACTGCCGTAGCCTTTCCGGCTGGCGTCGGTGCGGCTGGCGCTGTAGCGCAAGTTTGCGGATTGTCAAACGTAGGACTGCTTGCAATTGCTTGCGCAGCATTTTGCGAAGCTTCGGCGACGGCTTGGGTTTCGTCTTCTGAGTGATTCACGGTAACTCCTACGCAACAAAGGCACGTTGATCGAACGTCGCATAGGCCGTAGAATAGTAGTCCTATGCGACGCCTCGGGACCGTCCTGCTAAGACGCCCAAGGAATTTCAAGGCCTGATCCAAAAGATCGGGCCTTTTCTTTGTATGCCGTGTCTGTGTTACAACTCTTTGCCGTCCGCGTGCGCGGCTCGGTGATGCTCAACGTTCAGAATGAAAAACCCCGCAAAAGGGCTTGGGTCATTAGCTTGGGCCTTGACGGGGCTATAGCATCCGGTCTTGCGTGCAGAGGGTGACCTACTGACCAGACACTACGGGCAAGCTAATGAACCAAAATCTTTCAAGCGGGGTCGGTGCTACGAACTGCACGCATGCCGGTGTCACTCGGCACATTCAACTTTAGACCACCAGCAGAATCGCGCTTTTCGACAAAACCGAAGATGGGCAAAAAAAGGCGAAAATCGCACTTTTTCACCACTAGGTGTTTACCCTATAAGGGTTTTTAGGCGTCGCCAGTTCGCAAACCGCTGTGCATTTGATTGCAGCCAACAATAAGAAGGGAGCCTAAAGCTCCCGGCGTACTTCACGATGATCTCTGGCATTCGCCGTGTGATGGTCCAGTTCTATCTGATACCAAAATGTGAATTGAGCAACGGGGCAACAGCGGTCCATACCGCAGCTAAGGCAGAGATAGCCGGTGCCGCAGAATTCAACGCGCCAAAGGCCGCCTTAATCATTCCGGGGCGACGGTCCTTAGCTCCCGCTGCTGCCTGTTCGGTTAGAAATGCGACCTGATCCAGCAAGGGTTCCTTGTCTTCCGTCGAAAGCAGTCCGTCATTAACAATTGCCTCTGTCAACTGCTTCAGGGCCTCACTGATCTTTTCGTTACCGCCTTCTTTGAGGTAGGTGATATTTACGTCGATTGACGCCACGTTGCCGGTGTTGATGGAACCGACCGTGCTGTTGTCCACTTTGATATTGTTCAAGATGATAGGCCCTTTCGGAATGTCAGGAACTTGAATGCGCGGAGTGAGAGGTCCAAGGCCAACCACGGCGTCCATATTCGCTGCGGCGTGATTTATACCTATGGCGTTGATACGAAAATCAAGCGTTCTGGCAACTTGGAACATGTGATAGCAAGCGATGCATACCGCAACGCTATTGATGGCGGCTATGGCTGGCTTTCCGCACTGACCACAAACCGCCGCTTCCTGCTTCATGGCTTCGCTCATTGCTACCCCGCCGCGTACTCAGATTCTTTGTCTGGCCGATCATAGCAGGCGCGGGCCGCTAGTCTAAGGATTGGGGCAGGCTGTGCAATTGAATGCGGCGGTAGGCGGTCGAAATACGCAAAACAGGAATTTCAGGAATATCCTGCTATGGCATGTGCATGCCAATCGATGTTTTTGCTCAATTTCAGGTAGTCACCGCCGTTCAACTCCGCTTGCAGGATGTAAAAATGGCTTGTCTGGCTGAATTGACAAAGCCGTAACACTCCTGAATCCAGCGTATGTGCGTGGTACATTGATCGCTAACAAAACTACGGGGTATGCCATATGGGCAACGCTTGCGCCGCCGATTGGAAACTCATACTGGAATACCTCAAAGTGCTGCTGTCATGGCCGGTTGTCGTCGGATTCGGCGCAACCATCGGCACAGCGTGGTTCAGGACTGAACTGCGGGCACTCATTAACCGCATTGCCAGTTTCGAATTTCCCGGTGGAAAGCTGGTTACGCAGCAAGCCAAGATAGAGGAGGAAAGCGCGGTATCCGATGTAGTTCCACCGGTGCCAGCGGGTGACATTGCTCCGCCGGTGCTCGACGGCCTGCGCCTCTCCCCCGCAGAACAAGCAACTCTGAAAGCCGTATTTGACGCTGAGCGTGCAGCGGCAAGAATGTGGGAATACCACTATCTGAACTACTTTTTCGCCCCCACAACCCAACACGTACTGAACTGGCTAATCAGCCTCGGGCAAGCGACGACCTTCGACGCCTACGAAGCATTCTGGATGAATCGCATCCCACAAGCCGGTGAGCGTCAGTCAATTATTCACGCGCTGCAAATGCACCTGTGTATTCAGGTCGATGGACCCGCGATCACCGTATCAGACAAAGGCAGGGAGTACGCGGCGTGGCCTGAGCGAAGAATTTTGGGTTTTCAGGTTCGCGTTCCAGCCTAGGGAGCCGCCACGCAATTGATTGGACAGCCGGGGTATCCTATGGGGCAGGCGTTTGGGGTGAAATTGGGGTAAAACGGAATCCCACCAAACCGTTAACCCCTTATTGGACAAGGCTTGCAGGCCGATGATGATAGTTCTTGATGGAAACCGCCATGTCTGATCTGTTCGACGAATACCCGATGCTCATCTTCGCGCTGGAATCGCTCCTCGCGCTCTTCCTGCTGGTCTTTATCGTTGTATGGACGTCGTCCGGCAAGAAAAAAGCCGCGCGCGCCGCTACCAATGAACAGCAAAAGCAGCAAAAAAGCCAGTAAAGCTGCGCCGTAAAGCTTGTTAAAGACCGCGAGCCGCGCTCCCGGTTCAATGCAAAGTACGCGGCATACGCAGAATGAACTCGGGCACGGGTGCGTCAAAGCGCTCGCCGTCCTCCGCCACGCAGAAATACTCGCCGCGCATGGTGCCGACGGGCGTGGCGATCACCGCCCAACTCGTATATTCGAAGTGCTCGCCCGGTTTTAGCAGGGGCTGATGTCCGACCACGCCCAGGCCTTTTACTTCCTGCACGTTGTTGTCGCTGTCGGTAATCACCCAGTGACGCGCAATCAACTGCGCGGGCATCTGGCCGCTGTTACGGATAGTCAGCGTGTATGCAAACGCATACTGGCGGCGCTCCGGGTCCGACTCTTCGGGCAGATACTGCACCTGCGCCGAGACGCTGAATTCGTACTGGCTCATCCTGATTCCGGTCTGGTGAAACAAGCTAAAAAATCGCGGGAAGCCCCGAACGCCAATGGTTTGCGGGCGCATTAGCTAGGCGGCGCTTATGGTTTGGCATTCTGCTTGATGCGCGGCACGCCCGCAACCGGACAAATCCCTCTGGCCAAGGGCCGGTAAGACGTTTTGTCCCTTTTGCCGCGCTTGGTCGATGCCAGCCTCAAACCGCTTGCGAGCCGGGTCAGACGCGCACAAAACGGTAAAATGGCGTTTTCCCGCTTGCATCCGCCCCCGCCATGACGCAATTCCGTATTGCCCCCAGCATCCTGTCCGCCGATTTCGCCCGCCTCGGCGAAGAAGTCCGCAACGTTGTCGCCGCCGGCGCCGACTGGATTCACTTCGACGTGATGGACAACCACTACGTGCCGAACCTGACGATCGGCCCGCTCGTCTGCGAAGCGATCCGCCCGCACGTGGACGTGCCGATCGACGTGCACCTGATGGTGCGCCCCGTCGACCGCATCGTGCCGGACTTCGCCAAGGCCGGCGCGAACCTGATCAGCTTTCACCCGGAAGGCTCGGACCATATCGACCGCACGCTGTCGCTGATTCGCGACCACGGTTGCAAGGCCGGCCTCGTGTTCAACCCGGCCACATCGCTGAGCCATCTGGACTACGTGATGGACAAGATCGATCTGGTGCTGATCATGTCGGTGAATCCGGGCTTCGGCGGTCAATCGTTCATTCCTGAAGCGCTCGTCAAACTGCGCGAAGCGCGCAAGCGGATCGATGCCTACAAGGAAAAGACCGGTCGCGAGATTCATCTCGAAGTGGACGGTGGCGTGAAGGTCGACAACATCGCCGAAATCGCAGCGGCTGGCGCGGACACATTCGTGGCAGGCTCTGCGATCTTCGGCGCGCCGGACCACAAGGCGGTGATCGACAAGATGCGCGCCGCACTCGCCAATATCGAGCACTGATCGGACACCGATCGATCACCGGGATCCCGCACGCACCAAGCATGACGACTTCATACCCTGCCCCGGCCTTCACCGGCCCGCGCCTGCAAGCTGCGATCATCGATCTGGACGGCACGATGATCGATACAGTCGACGATTTCACCGCCGGCCTGAACGGCATGCTTGCGCAACTCGACGCTGCGGAAACCTCGCGCGAGGAAGTGATCGGCTACATCGGCAAGGGCTCGGAGAATCTGATTCGCAATGTGCTGGCTCAGCGCTTCGAAACGGACCACGCACAGGACCGTTTCGACGAAGCGCTCGCGATCTATCAAGAGGAGTACGCCAGGATCAACGGCGTGCACACGCGGCTGTACCCCGAGGTCGAAGCCGGTCTCAGCGCCATGCGCGATGCCGGCCTCAAACTCGCCTGCGTCACCAACAAGCCGCACCGTTTCGCGGTCGAATTGCTGGAGCAATACGGGCTCAGCCAGTATTTCAGCGTCGTGCTCGGCGGCGATAGCCTGCCGAAAAAGAAGCCGGATCCGCTGCCGATGCTCACCGCCGCGGCGCAGCTACGCGTCGCGCCGGAAACCGCGGTGGCCATCGGCGATTCGGAAAACGATGCGCTGGCAGGCCGCGCGGCGGGCATGGCCACGCTGACGCTGCCGTACGGCTACAACCACGGCCGATCTATACAAGAAATAAAATCCGATGGTATAGTTGCCACGCTGCTCGACGCCGCGAAGGCTATTGCAGCGCACCATTCCACGACTTGAAAAGTCCCTCATCCTCATGTTTCTGAATAAAAAACGGAGTCTGATTAGCATCGACCGGGGAGCCTGGCCCTGGCGTCGCTGGTCGCGCTAACCTCGTCTGAGGTACGCTGAAGCTCGTCTTCGGCAACCGTTTTTTACTTCGCTGCGCTCACGCGTTTTTTCCATCACCTTGTTTCGCTGCACTGGTTGATTTGGCGTTCGTGTACCCGCAAAGTACATGTATGCGCTGAAACCCCTTGCATGCGTCGATGGGAAACTCGCGCCGGTCGGTATCATCGTGTCGAAACGTCGAACGAACGCCTGACCGGCTGCGCAACGCCCCGCTTTGTCCGACGCATAGTGTCGTCTGACGTACGTACAGGATCGGAACATGACCGAACTCGAATTCCAGTCCCTCGCCAACGAGGGTTTCAACCGCATTCCGCTGATCGCCGAAGCGCTCGCCGACCTCGAAACGCCGCTCTCGCTGTACCTGAAGCTCGCGCAGAGCGAACGCAACGGCGCCAACTCGTTCCTGCTGGAATCGGTGGTGGGCGGCGAACGCTTTGGCCGCTATTCGTTCATCGGCCTGCCGGCGCGCACGCTGCTGCGCACCCGCAACGGCGTGTCGGAAGTGGTGCAGGACGGCAAAGTCGTCGAAACGCATGAGGGCGATCCGCTCGAGTTCATCCAGCAATTCCAGGGCCGCTTCAAAGTGGCGCAGCGCCCCGGTCTGCCGCGTTTCGCGGGCGGGCTCGCAGGCTACTTCGGCTATGACGCGGTGCGCTACATCGAGAAAAAGCTCGCGCACACCGCACCGAAAGACGATCTGAACTTGCCGGACATTCAGTTGCTGCTCACCGAAGAAGTCGCGGTGATCGACAACCTCGCGGGCAAGCTCTACCTGGTGGTGTACTCGGATCCGACGCAGCCCGAGGCATACACAAAAGCCAAGCAGCGTCTGCGTGAATTGCGTCAGCGTTTGCGCACGACCGTGCAACCGCCGGTCACATCGGCCAGCGTGCGCACCGACACCTACCGCGAGTTCGCCAAAGACGATTACCTGGCCGCCGTGCGCAAGGCGAAGGAATACATCGCCGCCGGCGAGTTGATGCAGGTGCAGGTCGGCCAGCGTCTGATCAAGCCTTACCGCGACAATCCGCTGTCGCTGTATCGCGCGCTGCGCTCGTTGAATCCGTCGCCGTACATGTACTACTACAACTTCGGCGACTTCCACGTGGTCGGCGCGTCGCCGGAAATTCTGGTGCGCCAGGAAAAGCGCGGCGAAGATCGCATCGTGACGATCCGGCCGCTCGCCGGCACGCGTCCGCGCGGCAACACGCCGGAACGCGACGCAGAACTCGCCACCGAACTGCTGAACGATCCGAAGGAAATCGCCGAACACGTCATGCTGATCGACCTCGCGCGTAACGACGTGGGCCGCATCGCCCAGATCGGCTCGGTGGTCGTCACCGACAAGATGGTGATCGAAAAGTACTCGCACGTGCAGCACATTGTGAGTTCGGTCGAAGGCAAGCTGAAGCCGGGCACCACCAATTTCGACGTGCTGCGCGCCACCTTCCCGGCCGGCACGCTATCCGGCGCGCCGAAGGTTCGCGCGATGGAATTGATCGACGAACTGGAACCGGTCAAGCGTGGCCTCTACGGCGGCGCCGTCGGCTATCTATCGTTCACCGGCGAAATGGATCTCGCCATTACGATCCGCACCGGCGTGATCGCAAACGGCAATCTGTATGTGCAGGCGGCAGCGGGTGTAGTCGCGGATTCGGTGCCGGAATCCGAATGGCAAGAGACCGAGAACAAAGCGCGTGCTGTGCTGCGCGCCGCCGAGCAGGTTCAAGACGGCCTCGATAGCGACTTCTGACCGGAGATACACCATGCTGCTAATGATCGAAAATCAGCATGGGCATTTCTGGTCACTAGCCGTCACTAGCAAAGCCTTTGTTTACGGGGGTTTCCGGGAGATTTGCACTTCCGGTCACTAGCTCGCACTCGCCGGTTTGATGGTAAATTTGATGGTAACAACCCGCCACGGAGGGGCGTTACCATCATGAAAACCGCCAAGGGTCTCACCAAGGATCAGGTACGCGACGCCAAGCCCCGCCCCGATGGTCCGTACAAGCTCACAGACCGCGATTCGATGTATCTGCTGGTCGATAAGAGCGGGTCGAAAACTTGGCGTTTCAACTACCGCCTACCCGGCCTGAAGAAAGACGGCACGATTGGCCCGGTGCAGTACAGCTTCACCCTCGGCACGTATCCTGAGGTTGATCTGCTCAAGGCCCGCAAGCTGCGTGACGTTGAGGCAGACCGGGTTAAATCCGGCATCAATCCGATTGAGTTTCACCGGGCCGAAAAGACCAAAAATGAGGTCAAGCTGGCAACCACTTTCGCGGGCATTGCTCAGGAATGGATCGCCGCGAACGTCCCGGACGAAAATGATCCGAACGACAAACAGCCGGGTAAATGGTCGAAATACTACGCTCAGCAGGTGCATAACTTCATGGGCCGTTACGTACTCAATGCGCCCATCGGCGGACGGCCCATCAGCGACATTAAAAGCCCCGATATCGCCGCACTGTGTAAGTCCGTGGGTGTGCGCGACAAGGCCACTGGCGATGAACGCAAAGCCAAAGGCGCACCGTCTATTGCGATTCTGCTTAAACAGTGGTGCGGCAAGATTTTCAGTCTGGCGATTGCCACGGGCCGATATGAACACAACAATCCGGCTAACGGTTTCGATCTGAAAGATGCCGGGGTGAACAAACCCAAAACGAAAAACAATAAGGCGCTGGGTGAAAAGGAACTACGCGAACTACTCGCCAAGTTACAGGGTTATTCAGTGAAAAAGCCAGGTCAGGCTTACGCGGGCCAGCGCGATACCGTTATTGCCATTGAATTGCTGATGCTGCTGATGGTGCGGACGGTCGAATTGAGAAAGGCCCAGTGGCAGGAATTCAATCTGACAGACGCACTGTGGACGATCCCGGCCAGCAGAATGAAGAAAGGCGCGGAACACGTTGTACCGCTCCCCGCACAGGCGATTGAATTACTCAACGAGTTGCGGCTGATTAATCCCCCCGCAAAAAATGGCACGGGCTGGCTGTTTCCGAATCGTCGGCGCGGTAGCGTTGATTCGATGTCGGCCACGACGATTAACCGGGCGCTGGGCAATATGGGTTTCAACGGAGACAAGCTGTTTCGCGCCCACGGCACGCGCGGTACGGCCTCAACACACCTTCACAGTACCAAGCATGACCCGCTGATGGTTGAGGCGGCGCTGGCCCATAAGCAAAAGGGCGTGGCCGGTATTTACAACCAGGGTGACTATCTGGATTCCCGGCGAGCGATGATGCAGACCTATGCAGACTGGTTGTCCGGCCTCAAGGTCACTAATGCGGGGTAACGCACACTTCTCGGAAAAAAGGGCTGTCACCCCCTTGTATTCGCTGCCATTCGGGATCACATTAGCTGTACGGGACGTTAGACAGGCGTCCTTTGAACACCCCCGGAATGGAGTCCGATCACCAAGCCTTTACAGCTTGGACGGACTCTATTTTTTTGTTCCGCCCTCCTGTAAAAGCCCGCCTGATCGGCTCCACTGCATAAACGTGGCGCTTTTGCGCGCCCTGCATTAGGAGCAACATATGACTGTTATCTCACTGAACGCCCGCAAGGACCATACCGCTTGCGGCCTCATGGCGCAAATCAAGGCGGAAATTGCGGATATGTCGCCCGAAGAACTACTTGCGGGCCTCACTTCGTCTGTTGCCAGAATGGAAACCCAAGAGCTTGAACAGGGACGCCTGCTGTCTGGCATTCGTGACGATGAATCGTATAAGGAACACGGTTACAAGTCGGTTTATCAGTTTGCAGAGAAAGAGCTTGGTATCTCAACCCGCGAAACAAACCGGCTCATGAAGAAATATGCGGACGGCGGTACTCAGGAACAACAGCAGGCCGATGTAGCGCCGGAACATCGCTATACATTTGTCGATGAAAACGGCAAAGACGTTACAGCAGAGGTCTACGCAGAAGCCGAACGCATCCAAGAAACCCTCAAAGAAAGAGCGCTTGAGGCCCGTGCACGTCGCGCCGCCAAACGAGCCGGTTTCAGGGCCATCAAGTCGCGTGCACGGACCTACTGCTTTAGTAACCAGTTGGGATTTCAGGTGCTGGATGCATTCAGCGGCTTTCCTGTTTACGGTTGGAATTACGAACTGACAGCACAGGACGTAATCGACTGGTGCACGGACGATACGGAATAAGGGGCTGGAAATGAATGATCAAACGCAAATCAAACTGGCGTGGCATTACACCACCGGCGAGCGTTTCAAACGCATCTGCGCGAGTGGAATCCTCGTTCCGGCAGGTGCGTATGTGCTACCGCCCGAAAAGCCGATTTTGTGGTTTTCGCTAAACCAGTACTGGGAAACCACGGCAAACAAGGCCGTAACGGATAACACCAGCAGCACCGGGATACGTACGTTGAGCATGCGCGAGACTGCCGAACGCGGTCATGGGCTTGTGCGCTTTGGTGTCGATCCTGTGCGCCTGCTGGCGGGTGAAGCGCTGCGCCACAAGGCCCACATGAGTCATGCTGTATGGCGCGGTCTGATCGAGGCAGGAAAGCGCCAGCACGCCAATCCTGATGACTGGCGCGGCGTGGTCGAGCCGATGCTGATTGATGATCTGGCGGTGGACGTGATGACTCCCTCGTTTGAGTGGGAGTGCGTCAGGCAGGCCGCGTAACCGCGTCAATTTCAATTCAGGGAACGGAGTCCCGTACTTTTGGGAGAAAGCTGTGGGATTCCATATCACGAACCCTGATGCACTGGCAGGGACAAAGGTCGTTGCGCCCGTCACCAGCAAGCAAGCGAAGCCCCGGCGTGGACCGCGCACAGGCAACACCAAGCCGCGTCCGGTGATGGTGTCGCTCGATCAACCCGGACGGCTGCGCGTGGGTCATCTGCTCACGCTGCTTTCGATTAGCAGTGTGACGCTGTACAAGGGCCTCAACCTGAACGACGATCCGGCGAGGCCGTACCTGTACCCCAAGCCCGATGGTTACATGGGCCGTAGTCCGTACTGGAACACCAGGACCATCAGGGAGTTTCTGGAAAGCGGCAAGGTCAAGCAGAGCGGCGGTTAGTCGTTGCGCCTTTGGTTGGCCGATGGTTGCGGGCGCAACTGATTGCATTTGTCACTAAGCAGCGGCGTGAGTGTGTGCGGGGACGGTGATATCGGCTTCAGGGCCGGTCATGGCGATTGAACCCAAGGATTTCCCCCCAGCTTGCATGAGCCGCGCTGAAAGCTTTAGGGTTAGGCTTCAGCACCAGCGACGCGTTATCAACCTGCTTCAGCAGCACGACACTGTGCGTCTGTGTCTCGTAAATCACGAAAGTCTCACTGACGAAACCAACGTACATAAGGGGATGCTCGGGCGTCGCCATCAGGCCAGCGGCCACCCCTGTGTTGTCCACTACTCTCTGTGCCTTGCCGTCTTTGACGATCTCAGCCTTACGACTGCCGGAAAATGCGGCCATCAGCGGCATGCATAGCAGGAACATCGCCGCGATGAACCGGATGCCCGTATTCGGCACGTACGTCCGTGCCTTTGGGTGCATGCAGACATACATAACCGGAAAGACGCCCAACGAAAACCCTGCTGCCCACTTCCAGTCACCGTGGACGAAAGTTAGTAACAGACCTATGGCAACCATTGAAAACAGCGCGCCCGCCCGCAAGACCTTTCCGTTACGTGGTTGGCTGAGAATCCGTTCGTAATCAGGCATGAACGGAACAGCGAGCGATGACGCCAGCATGACCACCGCGCCGCTAATCGCCACCAGCGCAACTGGAAAGATCGCCAGCTTCACAAAATCGGTCAACCCGGCAAGCTGGAATATGTCGATATCAAAAGCGCCCCAGTAAGCCATCAGGTAGCACGCGGATACCACCAGCCCGTACAAACCCAAAAGAGTCGAAACCCCTAGTTTCTCGTTCATTGTGCTCTGCCCGTTCTGATGCGGATGCACAGCAGGATATCAGGCCCACACACCACCAGTAACCGGCCTGCGCGGAGGTACAATCCGCGCAAACAGAATCAAAAGGGTGAGCCATGAAAATCAACACAGGACTAGCCGCATGGGCCATGTGTGCCGCTTCTGCGGTTGCGGCCTTACCAGCAGATGCCCAAACCCAGCTAGACGCGTACAGGGCTCAATGCGCGGCCTATGGTTTCGCTCCCGGCTCACCGGAACTGGCGGGGTGTGTGCAAAAGCTCGATATGCAGGAACACCAGCACCGCTGCGAACTGATTGCCCAGCAAGCACGGTTCTACTGCAATGGCGGCGGGTCCGACTCGCTGGCCCCTATTGATATCGCCGCGAATTGCGCGCAAGCCAAAGACGTGTATCAGAATGAATGCCAGTGACTGGCGACGCCAACGCCGAAACGGCGTGATTAGCCTGCATCTGCTGATGCTGGTGACTGCCCATCATTAGCATTTGTACCGTATAGGCTTATCTGGCTTGACTTCGCGGTTGGTGTTGAATTGCGGATGCGCGGTTTTACCATCATTTTTACCATCAACCGGCCTGTCCGCACTGTCGCGCTGCTCACCAGATTTTCACCCTGTTCGAAAACGCGGACTCGTTGCACACGCAACGACATACAGGCGCTGAAAATTTCACGGCTCGGCCACGGGCTGATGGTCCACTTATTGGGGGTTGTCGTACGCACTGCCGCGCGTGGACTACAGTAGACGGCAGGCGCTAACAGCATCTATCACGCGGTATTTGCGGGTGAAAGCGTGCAGGTTGATTTCTGGAATAGCCGCTGATCGTATTTGCACCACGCACGATATTCGAGGTGCTTAACCCCACTTTGCGCGCTCTTTACTCCCTCTTTGTGTTCTGTAGTTGATATGCTTGATACGTCAACATCGCTGCTTCGCCCCCGCAAAAAATATGCTGTTTTGGGCAAAAAAGCTGGCAATTGCTCTCGTTATTCAGCGCACTGCTGATGCTCGGTCAACACCACTGCGGCCCCGCCCGTGCTCTGCCACTCAGGCAAAGAGTTGTGCAATTGATTGCACGGGCGCGCGGGGAGTGGTGTTGATGTTCATGCCTGAGCTAGGTCCACGGTCTGACCTGATGAACTGAGTTAACTGATGGTGCGTCATGCCCTTGCCATGTGATCGGCCTTTGCCTGGCTGGCAGTGTTCGGGGGCGGTGCTGAATTCATACCGGCGCATCCGGTCTGCCCATTGAAGTACACCAAGACGCTGCGGCTCTGCCGTTGATAGGCGTATGGCCTCAACAGCGGGCGCTGGTGCCTCTGGCGGGTCTGCGGCGATAGTAGGTGCTGGCTCTGCGGCTGGCGGTTGTTCTGCTGCTGCCCGCGATTTCATCTGCCGGTCAATGCGGACCACCGCGTTATAACTGAGGTCTGTACGGCGCGCTACTTCCGGCCTGGGCACGCCCTCCACCAGCATGCGCTCTGCCTCGTCCACCAGTGCCAGCGGATACTGCCAGCACAGCAGTCCTTTCTTCGGGCCGTCGAGTAGTGGACGCAGGACCAGCCCCACCGTTGAGTTTCCCTTGGTGAGTGTCGGTATGTCCGGTTGCTGCTGCGTCTGCGTCTGCGTCTTCGCCTTGGTCGGCGGATCGGCTGGTGGTGGGAGACTGATATTGCTCGGAAAGAATTCAACCGGCCTACCCTCAAAACGAATGGCGTCGAACCGCTCACGCTCCAATAGCAGATTTAAGCGTTCCATGATCGCTCACGCTGTGCGTGCTGCTGTGAGGGCTGTACGTACCGCCTGTTCGTCTACGCGCTGGCCGTTGAGGAGGTACGTATAGCCAGACCCACCAAGGGCTGTGCGGCTCCACTGCACGTGCACACACAGGCCATGTTCGCCCTGCCCCGTTGCTGCCCGAACGAACTGTGCGTGACCTCCGCTGTGTGCGCGTGCCTGCCTGTGCAACACGGCCATCGTTTGATCTACCGATAGTAACGTCATTGCTATTCTCCCTGTGCCTGCTCCAGCAAATACGAAACCTTGCTGGCTGGTACTTCAAAATTGTCCGCGAACCACCGCAGACCTGATGGTTTTTGCATGCAGACTTCACACAGAATCCGCAGATTCTGCGGCCCCACCACTACAACCACTGAACCGCTTCGCCTTGCCGCTTGCGCGATACTCAACACCGATTCCTTACGCACCTTCCCCGCTCCTTCATGCAATTGATTGCGCTCACAACCACCCGCCGCCGCTGGCACGCCCTCCACCAGCATCAACATTCCAGCCTCGTCCAGGTGTTCCATAGCCCCTCACCGTTGACGCATGCGAAACCGGCGCGCTGCCTCTGCCCGATCTGAAGGGCTGTTGCGGCTGTCAGCACGGGCCTTGGCCCGGTCTTCCCGTGTGAGCGGTAGTGCCACCTCACCGGGATTGCCTGAAGCCATCTCAGAGGTCTGCACGCTGTCCGATGCTGCCTCGCTACCGCCAACAACCGGCGCGGTCTTGGGCGGCGCTGTCCACCCGCTCAGATAGTCCCTGATGCTCATGACGCTCTCCTTAGTTGCACA
>NZ_JBNPVT010000046.1:0-16895 GCF_050434205.1 Paraburkholderia sp. GAS348 | reverse complement strand
TCTGCGTCGCTGCATCAGCAGCAGAGAAACGAGATTATGAAGAACTTTCGCTACGCCGTCAACAGGTTTTTCCAACTTTCTCAACCCGCTCACTTCGCGCAAAGCCTTGCCACTACTGGCTCTCCCGCCTCCCGTGCCCCGGTGTCCGAAGCACGAAAGAGCGAGATTCTAGCGAGCCGCACGGCCCCTTGCAAGCGTTATTTTGACAAGCGTATTAACGATGCTTGAAAACCGGTTTGCGCTTCTCAACAAACGCGGCCATCCCCTCCTTCTGATCCTCCGTAGCGAAGAGCGAATGGAAGAGACGGCGCTCGAAATGCACGCCTTCCGCAAGCGTCGTTTCGTACGCACGGTTAACCGACTCCTTGACCATCATCACCGCCGGCAGCGGGAATTCAGCGATGGTTGCGGCCGCAGCCACTGCCTCGTCGAGCAGCGAAGCCGCGGGAATCACCCGCGAGACCAATCCAGCGCGCTCCGCCTCAGCAGCGTCCATGAAGCGGGCGGTCAGGCATAGGTCCATCGCCTTCGCCTTTGAGACGGCGCGCGGCAGTCGCTGCGTACCGCCAGCACCCGGCATGATGCCGAGCTTGATTTCCGGCTGGCCGAATTTCGCAGTGTCGGCGGCGAAAATAATGTCGCACATCATCGCCAACTCGCAACCACCGCCAAGCGCGAAGCCCGCCACCGCCGCAATGATCGGCTTGCGGATGGAGCGCACCGTTTCCCAGTTGCGAGTGATGTAGTCGCCTTTGTAGACATCCATATAGGTGTAGGTCGCCATCATGCCGATGTCGGCGCCGGCGGCAAACGCTTTCTCGCTGCCCGTCACCACGATCGCACCAATCGCTTCGTCGGCATCGAACTCGCGCAGCGCAGCGCCCAGTTCGTCCATCAACGCGTCGTTCAGCGCGTTCAACGCCTTCGGGCGATTCAACGTGACCAAACCGACCCGCCCCCGCGTCTCAACCTGAATGTTCTCGTAAGCCATGCCGCCTCCTAATGGTTAATGGCGCGCGAAAACGCTTCGCGCGGCCGTCTTAATAATGCTACCATTCACCAACCAACCGGTCGGTCAATTATTCGACAGGCTTTTCCCAACGTACAGACAAGCCCCTCTGCCATGACACATCCGCTATTCACCAAGCACGAAGACACGCTGCAAAAGGCACTCACCGCGATTGAGACGCGCGGCTACTGGAGTCCGTTCGTCGAGATGCCCAGTCCGAAAGTGTACGGGGAAACAGCCAGCGCCGACGGCGAAACCGCATTCAAAGCGCACCTGAACAAGACGTTCGAACTCGACCAGCCGTCAACTGGGGAAACCGTCGGCGCTGAAGTCTCGCCGTTCGGGTTCCCGCTTGGCGTGCGCTATCCGAAAGCCGATCCCGATGCGCTGATCTCCGCCGCCGCCGCGGCACAGCGCGATTGGCGCAAAGCCGGCCCGCAGGCATGGATCGGCGTATGCCTCGAAATCCTCGCGCGCGTGAATCGCGCCAGCTTCGAAATCGGCTACAGCGTGATGCACACAACCGGTCAGGCATTCATGATGGCCTTCCAGGCCGGCGGCCCGCATGCGCAAGACCGTGCACTCGAAGCGGTCGTGTACGCATGGGATCAACTGCGCGGCATTCCCGCCGGTGCCCATTGGGAAAAGCCGCAAGGCAAAAATCCGCCGCTCGCGATGCACAAACGCTACACCGTCGTACCGCGCGGCACCGGTCTCGTGCTCGGCTGCTGCACCTTTCCGACGTGGAACGGCTATCCGGGCCTCTTCGCTGATCTGGCAACAGGCAACACGGTCATCGTCAAGCCGCATCCGGGCGCGATCCTGCCGCTCGCGCTGACCGTACGAATCGCGCGTGACGTGCTGCGCGAAGCCGGTTTCGATCCGAACATCGTCACGCTGCTGGCGACCGAACCGAACGATGGCCCGCTCGTCCAAGATCTGGCGCTGCGTCCGGAAATCAAATTGATCGACTTCACGGGTAGCACACAAAACGGCACCTGGCTTGAGCGCAATGCGCATCAGGCTCAGGTCTACACCGAAAAGGCCGGCGTCAACCAGATCGTGATCGACTCGGTGGACGACATCAAAGCCGCCGCTCGCAATATCGCCTTCTCACTCGCGCTGTACTCGGGCCAGATGTGCACCGCGCCGCAAAACATCTACGTACCGCGCGCCGGCATCCGCACCGCTGAAGGCACACTGGGTTTCGACGAAGTTGCTCAAGCTATCGCCGGCGCAGTGCAAAAACTGGTTGCAGACCCGGCGCGCGCCGTCGAACTGCTCGGCGCGATCCAGAACGAAGGCGTAACCCAACGTATCGACGAAGCCGTCAAGCTCGGCCGCGTTCTGGTAGAAAGCCAATCGCTCGAGCATCCAGCTTTTGCCGGCGCCCGCGTACGCACACCGCTCGTGCTCCAACTGGATGCTGCAACCGACCACGCGCAGTTCACCAAAGAATGGTTCGGCCCGATCTCGTTCGTGATCGCGACGGACTCTACAGCTCAGTCGCTCGACCTTGCTGGCGCGATCGCCGCCGAGCACGGCGCGCTGACGCTGTCGGTCTACAGCACGGATGAAGCTGTGCTCGACGAGGCGCACGAAGCATCGATCCGCGGTGGCGTAGCACTCTCGATCAATTTGACGGGCAGCGTTTTCGTCAATCAGTCCGCTGCTTTCTCCGACTTCCACGGCACGGGCGCAAACCCGGCAGCAAATGCCGCGCTGGCCGATGCGGCCTTTGTCGCGAACCGCTTCCGCGTCGTTCAAAGTCGAGTTCATGTTGAACCGAAAGCGGCACCGGCGGTAGCTGGCTGAATGGCGTAAGACAAAAGCACGGCTTTCGTCCTATGCCGTTTGGCCGAATGGACCGAGCCGTGCGCCCCAACTAACATGAGACATCGGTTCGGCATGTCCCGCCGAACCGTCCCAGTAGGAACCCACATGAACGACGCCTTCATTTGCGACGCGATTCGCACCCCAATCGGCCGTTACGGCGGCGCCCTGAAAGATGTCCGCGCCGATGACCTGGGTGCGGTGCCGATCAAAGCGCTGATCGAGCGCAATCCCGGTGTCGACTGGCGGGCAATTGACGACGTGATCTATGGCTGCGCCAATCAGGCCGGCGAAGACAACCGCAACGTCGCCCGCATGTCCGCATTGCTGGCCGGCTTGCCCACGGACACACCCGGCGCAACCATCAACCGCCTGTGCGGCTCGGGCATGGACGCGGTCGGCACCGCTGCTCGCGCCATCAAAGCGGGTGAAGCGCGGTTGATGATCGCTGGCGGGGTGGAAAGCATGACCCGCGCGCCGTTCGTGATGGGCAAGGCCACCAGTGCGTTCTCGCGGCAGGCCGACATTTACGACACGACCATCGGCTGGCGCTTCATCAATCCGCTAATGAAGCGCCAATATGGCGTCGATTCGATGCCGGAGACCGCGGAAAACGTCGCCGTCGAATTCAGCGTAAGCCGTGCGGATCAAGACGCCTTTGCGCTGTCGAGCCAGCAAAAAGCGGCCCGCGCGCAGCGCGATGGCACTTTGGCACAGGAAATCGTCGGCGTTGAAATTGCGCAGAAGAAAGGCGACCCCGTACGCGTGACGCTCGACGAGCATCCACGCGAAACGACGCTCGAAAGCCTGGGCAAGCTCAAGGGTGTGGTCCGCCCGGACGGCAGCGTGACCGCCGGCAATGCATCGGGCGTGAACGACGGCGCATGCGCACTGCTGCTCGCGAATCAGGCGGCTGCCGATCAATATGGATTGCGTCGCCGTGCACGTGTGGCGGGCATGGCGACGGCGGGCGTGGAGCCGCGCATCATGGGCATCGGCCCGGCGCCAGCCACGCAAAAGCTGTTGAAGCAACTGAACATGACATTCGAGCAATTCGACGTGATCGAGTTGAACGAAGCCTTCGCATCGCAAGGGCTTGCCGTCCTGCGCACACTCGGTCTGCGCGACGACGATCCGCGCGTCAATCCGAATGGCGGAGCGATCGCGCTCGGCCACCCGCTCGGCGCATCGGGCGCGCGCTTGATCACCACCGCGCTTTACCAGCTGGAGCGGATCAACGGCCGCTTTGCGCTTTGCACGATGTGTATCGGCGTAGGTCAAGGCATCGCCTTGGTGATCGAGCGGCTCTGACACCAACGCCGCGCCGCCGATCAAAGAGACTTTGAGGAGACACCCAATGTCATATGAAGCGATTCGCCTCGACATAGATACATCGAGTCGCGTAGCGACCATCACGCTGAACCGCCCTGACAAGCTCAACAGCTTTACGCGCGCGATGCACCGGGAATTGAGCACCGCACTCGACCAGGTCGAGGCGTCCAGCGCCCGTGCGCTCGTGCTGACCGGCGCGGGCCGCGGCTTCTGCGCGGGACAGGATCTCGCGGATCTCGACTTCACGCCGGGCGCGATGACCGATCTGGGCGCGCTGATCGACAAGCATTTCAATCCGCTGATTCGCCGCCTGCAAGCACTGTCATTGCCCGTGATTGCTGCGGTCAACGGCACGGCCGCAGGCGCCGGCGCCAATCTCGCGCTGGCTTGCGATCTGGTGCTTGCCGCCCGTTCGGCGAGTTTCATCCAGGCATTCGTGAAGATCGGTCTCGTACCGGACTCGGGCGGCACCTGGTTCCTGCCGCAACGCGTCGGCATGGCGCGCGCCTTGGGGCTCGCCATCACCGGCGACAAACTGAGCGCGGAGAAAGCCGAAAGCTGGGGCCTGATCTGGCAAACGGTTGATGACACAGAACTGGCCGTCGCGGCAAGCAAACTCGCAGCACAACTGGCGCAGCAACCCACGCGCGCCATCGCCGCAATCAAGCAGGCGATGCGCGCTGGCGTGACGCAAACCCTGGATCAGCAGCTCGATCTCGAGCGCGATCTGCAACGCGAACTCGGCGCTTCGCACGATTACGCGGAAGGTGTGCAAGCATTCGTGGAAAAACGCGCGCCGCGCTTCGAGGGTCGCTGATATGTCCGCACAGTCGAACCACCCGGCCCAAATGACACCCGACGAACTCGCTCGTGCAACCGCGGTCGCCATGTACGAAAACGACGCGTGCAGCCGGGCACTCGGACTCGAAATCGTAGAAGTGCGCCCAGGGTACGCGCGCCTGCGCATGGCCGTGCGCGACGACTTCCTGAACGGCCATCAAATTTGCCACGGCGGCCTGATTTTCACGCTCGCTGATTCGACCTTCGCTTTCGCCTGCAACACACACAACATCAACACCGTCGCAGCCGGCTGCTCGATCGAATTCCTGAGGCCGGTAAAAGGCGGCGACGTGTTGACGGCCGAAGCGTTTGAGCAAACGTTGAGCGGCCGCACCGGCATTTACGATATTCGCGTCACGAATCGCGCAGAAGAAACCGTGGCGATGTTTCGCGGCAAATCTGCACAGATCAAAGGCAACCTGATTCCTACAGGCGATTGAATAACAGATTGAACAGCAGAGTCGCGCCAAATTCGCAGCAGAGTCGCGGTACGTCCGCGACAACATTGGCAGCGCCCCCAGATATAGCAACGAGTCCCGGGTTTTTGCGCGCTAGCGCACCGCACCCCAGACCCAAGCATTGAGGCAGCAAGGAGACATTCGATGACCACCGCCCTTCCGCTCGATCCCATCGAGACAGCCAGCCGCGACGAACTCGCCGCGCTCCAACTCGAACGGCTCAAGTGGTCGCTGAACCACGCTTACGAGAATTCGCCGGTCTATCGGCAAAAATTCGATGAAGCCGGCGTCCACCCAAGCGAAGTGAAGACCCTCGCGGACCTGGCGCGTTTCCCATTCACCACCAAAAAGGATCTGCGCGACAACTACCCGTTTGGCATGTTCGCGGTGCCGCAAGAGCAGATTTCGCGGATCCACGCGTCGTCCGGTACGACGGGCAAGCCGACCGTCGTCGGCTACACGGCGCGCGATATCGATACGTGGGCGAATCTCGTCGCACGTTCGATCCGCGCCGCAGGAGCAAAGCGCGGCGACAAGGTTCACATCAGCTACGGCTATGGTTTGTTCACAGGCGGCCTGGGCGCACATTACGGCGCCGAGCGCGCGGGGCTGACGGTGATCCCGTTTGGCGGTGGTCAGACTGAAAAGCAGGTGCAACTGATTCAGGACTTCCGGCCCGACATCATCATGGTGACACCGAGCTATATGTTGTCGATCGCCGACGAACTCGAACGGCAGGGCGTCGATCCGGCGAATTGCTCGCTGCGCATCGGCATCTTCGGCGCGGAACCGTGGACCAACGACATGCGCCAGGCGATCGAAAAGCGCATGGGCATCGATGCTGTCGATATCTACGGCCTATCTGAAGTGATGGGACCTGGTGTCGCGTCGGAATGCGTCGAGACCAAAGACGGCCCAACCATCTGGGAAGACCATTTCTATCCCGAGATCATCGACCCCGAAACCGGCGAAGTGCTGCCGGACGGCGAACTCGGCGAACTGGTATTCACATCGTTGACCAAGGAAGCGCTGCCGATCGTCCGATACCGGACGCGCGATCTGACGCGTCTCTTGCCGGGCAGCGCGCGCACCATGCGCCGAATGGAAAAGATCACGGGGCGTTCGGACGACATGATGATCGTGCGCGGCGTCAACGTGTTCCCGACGCAGATTGAAGAACTGCTGCTCAAGCAGCACGCCCTCGCGCCTCACTATCAGATCGTGTTAACCAAGGAAGGGCCGCTTGATGTCCTGACGTTGAACGTCGAACCGTGCCCGGAGTCGGCACCGGATACTGCCGCGCTGACCACGGCGAAGCAGGCATTGACCTATGACATCAAGGCGCTGATCGGCGTCAGCGCGATCGTGAACGTGCTGGGTGTAAACGGCATCGAGCGTTCAGTGGGCAAGGCTCGACGGGTGGTGGACAAGCGGAAGTCGGAGCTTTAAGCGAAGCGCCAGATTGCCGAAGGTCGATGCTTGATAACGGCGCTGATCGGCGTCAGCGCCGTTATCAAAAGTGCTCGCCGTAAACAGGGCTGACAGCGCTGTCGACAAAGCACGCGAGTGTTGGACAAGCGGAAGCGGAGAGAGCCGACTCACGCGGCAGCGTCCGTATCTGGAAGTCGCGCCGCTGCCGGGTGTCGGGTGTCGGGTGTCGGGTGTCGGGTGTCGGGTGTCGGGTGTCGGGTGTCGGGTGTCGGGTGTCGGGTGTCGGGTGTCGGGTGTCGGGTGCCAGACGCCAGACGCCAGGCAAATTAGACACGGCAGTTCTCAGGTTCTCAACCAGGAAATCCGCCGCCCGGCCCCCGCCAAACCCTCACGAATTCGGTAACAACAGCCACATCCGACCGCCCTGCTTCATCTTGCCGGCCAGATCGCCGGCATCGTCGCCAAGACCCCAAAAGTAGTCCGCGCGCACGCCGCCTTTGATCGCGGACCCCGTGTCCTGCGCAAAGACGAGGCGATTCATCGGAGAGTTCGTCAACGGACGCGTGGTCTGCAAGAACACCGGCGTACCCAGCGGAATCGAGGTCGGATCCACCGCGATCGACCGCTCCGGCGTCAACGGCACACCCAGCGCGCCGATCGGGCCGTCCGCGCCACCGCTCGGTGCACTTTCGCCAGATGGCATCTCACGGAAAAACACGAAGCGCGGATTGGTATCGAGCAATGCGTCGACCCGCGTGGGATTCGCGCGCGCCCATGCCTTAATCCCCTGCATGGTCGCCTGTGCCGGCGTCAGTTCGCCGCGATCGAGCAACCACCGCCCGATCGATTTGTACGGTTGATTGTTCGTGCCGCCAAAGCCGACCCGCATAACGCTGCCGTCTTCCATCACAACGCGCCCGGACCCCTGCACTTGCAGGAAGAAGGCTTCGATCGGATCGTCGACCCACACGAGTTCGTTGCCGTTGAGCACGCCCGCACGCTCGAGTTGCGCACGCGCCGGCAGCGGAGCACCCGAGCGATAACCGGATGGCCAGCGGTACAGCGCCGTCTGATACACGCCGTGCCGCGTGCGCGAACCGCGCAGCAACGGCTCGTAGTAGCCGGTGACGAGGCCATCGAGGGTGCCGTCGTTGTTAGCTAACTGAAACGGCGTGAAATACGCCTCGAAAAACGCCCGCGCACTGGTAACGTCCAGATCGTCGATCTGCGAGGCCGCCGCGCATGCGCGGGCCCAGTTCGGTTGACGCGCAAGCCTCAGGCAGTTTTGCCGCAACGCCGCCGTTGCGCCGATCAGCGAATCGTCCTGCCACCCCGGCACCTGCTGCCAGGCTACCGCTGTGAGCCGCGTCGCGGCAATCTGCCCGGGTATGATCGCGGCACCCGTGGGCGGCGAAACCGAGGGTCGGACCGCGCCGCCGCCGCAGGAAGCCAGCATCACCGCAACCGAAAGCGCGCCAAGCCATGCTCCGACCGTGCGGACAAAACGCATACAATGTTCGTTCTTGATGGAGCCTAACATCTGCATTCCTGTGCATGCCACTTCATGTTCAAAGCCTTGTAAACACTGGGTTTTTCCATAAATTTCATGTTGACGCACGCGGGCACATTTTTGGGTTTTGGGGTAAACTTTCGGGGTGAAAAGTCCAGTTTTACCCCCTAGTTCGTTTTACCCCAAGAGAGGTCGCCATGCCCACCGCCAAAGGTCTGACCGATACCCAGATAAAAAATGCCAAGCCCGGTGCCAAACCGCGCAAGCTCTACGATAGAGACAGATTGTATGTGCTGGTCGGCACGTCAGGTAGCCGCCGCTGGTACTGGTCGTACCGGCTTGGTGACAAAGATGCGACGTACACCATAGGCGAGTATCCAGAAGTGGGGTTGCTGCGTGCCCGCGAACTCCGTGCCGATGCTGCCAAGCTGGTAGGACAGGGCCTCCAGCCCCCACCGCTTAAGATCAAGCCTGCCAAGGTCAAGACCACGCCCGTGCCGGGCAGTTCTGTGCACACGCCAATGGCTGTGCAATTGACTGCACCAGCCAGTGCCAGCGCCAATGATTGGGAGAGCGGCTGGGAGAACGTGATCCCCGGCAGTCTGGCAGGCATTGCCCGTGAGTGGCTGGGTAAGAAAACTCCCGGCTGGGGAGTCGATCACGCTGCCAAGGTGCGCAAGTTGCTAGAACGGTACGTACGGGATACTCCACTAGGTGCGCTGCCTGTGCAGGACGTGCAGACCGGCGACTTATACGAACTCGTCACCAGCGTGGCCGTCAGGAAAGATCGGGCACTCATCGGCGGTGAGCGTAAAAGCGAAGCCCCGCATAATGCAATTGTCATCCGGCGTGCGCTAGATGCGGTGTTCCGGCTGGCGATCATGAAAGGCAAGACCAAGACCAATCCTATGGTCGATCTACGCACCTCCGAAGTGATCGAAAAGCCAGCTACCCGGCATAACACCAAACTGAACGACGCGGGTTTGAGTGAATTGCTGACGGCTGTCGAAAAATATCGTGGTCAGCGGCTAACCAAACTCGCAATTGAACTTCTGACGTTGACGGCGTTGCGTACGGTCGAGGTGAGAGGTGCAGACTGGAAAGAAATTGATTGGGAAAAACACACGTGGAATGTTCCGGCCAGCCGGATGAAACGCCGTATAGCGCATTCCGTACCACTCAGCAGTCAAGCGCTGTCAGTACTGGAAAAGCTGCGGGTTCTGACTGGTGGTAAAGGGTGGTTATTGCCTAATCAGCGCCGTCCCGTTGATTTCATGGCTACTACCACCATTAACAGTGCGCTGGCGAATATGGGTTTTGGTGGTGATACCGGTAACTGGTTCAGGGCACACGGCGTACGTGGCACGTTCTATTCGTGGGCGTTGAGAAACAAGTATCAGAGTGAAGCGGCAGACCAGCAACTTGCCCACAAAGAGCGTGATCCAGTGAAAGCCGCGTATCTGGCTGAAAACGCAGAACAGTTCTGGCTTGAGCGGGTCAAGATGATGGACGCGTGGGGCGATTATCTGGATAACCTGAAAGCCACGAATGTGCAGTAACTAACACAACTATAAATATTCTCCTACACGCTATTGCATTCTGATGCATGGAGGCGCATATTAGCTGTGCGGGACGTTAGACAGACGCCCTCGCAATATCCCCGGAAGGAGTCCGATCAACCAGCCTGGTGCTGGGCGGACTCCTTTTTTATTGGTCCGATGATCGGCTCCCTTGTGTGATTTTTCCAAGGAGCATGACATGACCTATCTACAAGCAGTCACCAACGACTCTGATACTCAGGAAGAAACAGAGGAAAGACCCAAGCCAGAAGACGATGGACTTAGCCCCGGGGAAAGGGACTGGGTAAGCGGGGTTCCCTCTGACCCTATTCATCGTGTGTTGTTCGATTTTCACCCAGACCTTTACCGTAATTATCAGTTGGTCGAACGTAAACTGTGGTTCGCCCAGCATGAACTGTGGTTCGTCCAGCGTGAACTTAAATCGGGTCGCCTGAGTCCCGAAAAACGTGCAGTGCTCAAGGTGAAGCGTTCAGAGCTACGAATGCAGGTAGCAGACCATGAAGCTGCACGGGCTTACAAGATCACTCATCTGCTCGAAGCCGAATCAGCCCGCATTCAGCCCAAACCGGCTATTGATGTCGAAAGGATAGAGAAACTGGTCGAAGCCGTCCGTTTGATTATTAGTACGGTGTGATTATCGGCGCGGACGCCTTTGTGGGCGTCTGCTTTTTAATTTGATTTTTCAATTCAGGGAAAGGAGTCCCGCAATGTTTAGGAGCTAGTTATGGGATTCCATATTGTCAATCCTGATGCACCGCCGTCAGCGAAAGCCGTGGCTGACAAAGACAAGCAGGCAAAGACGCGCAATGGCAACACCCGGCCTCTGCCCTTGCCGTTTCCTGATCTGCACCAGTGCGGGAGATTGAGAACCGGTCATCTGCTGACGGTATTCGGAGTTTCAGCCCCGGAGTTTTACAAACGCCAGAAGGGCGGGTTACTACCTGCACCTGATGGGCGAGACCCACGCCCGTACTGGGAAGCCAGCACAATCCGCAAGTTTAAGGAAAGCGGAGGTGGTGCGGGGTGAGCGCCGGTCGTGCAATTGATTGCGCTGTCACCAGGGGTGACGTGAGGGTGTGCAGGCAACGGCGGGCGAGGTGAGCCGTATTTGCGATATGCTCATGCGGCGGGTTCTACAGCACAGGATTCGCCGTCCATCAAAGAGTGTATCGGGGTGAATAGTGGTTAAAAAAACGATAGCGGTTTGCGCGGCAGTGGCGGCGCTGACCTTGCAAGGGTGCGCCACATACGATCTCTCGCTATTGCCGCGTACAGCCGGACCAATGGCCCACGGCACGGCCAAGCAGATTGACAAGTCGGTGGCGATTACGCTGGACGGTCGCACGTACAACGGGCGCTATGTGTACGTGCAAGGCGGGTCGTTCTCGCTGGCAAACGGCTTCGGTGGCGGGCAGGCATACACTGGCACGGCGGTAGGCGTCAGCGCCGTGGGCAATGGCAACGTACTCGCGGAATCCACCGATGGTCTGCACAACCTGCGATGCGTTTTCAGTTTCAGCGGCTGGAGCCAGTCAGGAACCGGCGTATGCCTCACTGACGCTGGCGAAGCATATGACCTTCAGATAACCCGCTAGTGCTGTCCACGCGGGCTGTGGCTGGCCTGCTGCGGTCTGCCGTGCATGGTTTGGATGGGCGCTGGTCGGCGGGGCTGAGTCTCTGGCCGTGCAATCAATTGCATGAGCGCCGTTTACCTTTTGACGATCCCGCTGCATAGTTGGCGAACACCTGACTATGCGAGGGTGAAGCGTGAAAACTGTAATCGTGTGGGTAACGGCAGAACAGAAGGCCGATGCAGACCGGGCCTGTGCGGGAATACCGGGGCTAGAACGGCCCATTCAAGTGGTCGAGAACCCCGCACAGACCACCAACACCCTCAGTGAAGCCTACTGGCGCTATGAAGTCCCGGAAAGCGCAGCAGAAAAGCATCCAGAGTGGAAAGTCGTAACGGGCTAACGCTTCGCGGGTAGGGCCGTGCAATTGATTGCGCAGCATGCAGTGCTTCACGGCGCTCAGTGAGGACTCAGATTCTGCCTTCGGGTCTTCGTGTCGTCCCATAACCCCTTTTTCCGCAAGACCTTCTCTAGCTGGTCGTCCGTAGGGCCGGGATTGCCCATTTTGTGAGACTGATCGATAACAGCCTTTCGCCGGGCGTCTGCGGGTTCGACACCCCCAGCCTCTATGTCATCGGCATATTCTTCTAGCTGCTCTATTTCGGCGTCGTTGAGGGCCATGGCGCGGCTCCGTTATACCAACTCGCTGATACGCTTTGAGACTTCCTCCCGCGCGTCCTTGCCCCATATCCGTTCCACCTTGTCTAACAGGTCAGCCTGTTCTTTCCTGAAGATATCCCTAACGCCGGGAGTCAGTTTGCGGGCCGCATCCTCTCCGAACGTCCGGGAGATCAATGACAAAATAGACGCCTTCAATGCCGCGTCGTGCTCGCTCAGAACTACGGTCAGGTTCATCTTGTTGCTCCTGTTGGTCATTATTCGTACGACGATCCACAAAACAGCTATTGCAGGCCCCGCGCCGATCATCACCTGCAACGTGGCACCGATTGCCAGCCAGAACGGGCTATCAGTGTAATCTTTCCACTCCGGCCATGCAGACCCCGAAAGCATTTGCATCCAGAAAAACACGTGGTCCAGCTTCACATGTGGCCCGTGCCCCTCATCGGGCAAGACGACCATCCATGTGTAGAAAAAAATCAGGAAGGCAACGAGCCCCAACAAACGTAGTTCACGTGTGCGCATCTGCTGATCCCGAAAAGGTAGAAGCAAGCATCATGCGAGCACGAAATTGCCGCAAGGGCCCCTCGTCGGGCTCGTTTACGCCGTTTTACTCTTTATAGGACAAAAATACGTTGGCATCCGTACAAAAAAACAGCAAAAATGACCCGCACAGGTGCTGCCACCGCCCAACACCTGTGCCTGATGCGCTCAAGCGTCAACAGCAGCAGTGGCGTTAGCGTTGTCACGTACACGGCGGATGCTGCGGCGGTCTACATTGAATTCCTGTGCCAGCCCGTACACCGTCGCACCCTCTGACAGCTTGCGCAGTACTTCGGCTTGCTGTTCGTCAGTGAGGGCCGATGGTCGGCCCAGCTTGCGGCCCTCGGCCTTCACGCGGGCCAGTCCGCTGTTGGTGCGTTCAATGAGTAGGTCACGTTCGAACTCGGCCACCGCGCACAGTACCTGCATGGTCATTTTCCCGGCGCTACTGGTCAGGTCCACGCCACCAAGGGCCAGGCAGTGTACGCGTACGCCCATGCCCGCCAGCGCCTCTACAGTGGCTCGCACGTCCATGGCATTGCGGCCCAGCCGGTCGAGTTTGGTCACCACCAGCACGTCAGTGGCTTCGATCTTTTGCAGCAGTAGCGCGAACTGCGGGCGCTCACGGGCAGGCGTGCTACCGCTGATATGTTCGGTGATGACCCGCTGGGCCTTGATATCGAACCCAGCGGCCTTGATCTCGGCTATCTGATTCTCCGGATGTTGATCGGCGGTGGATACCCGGCAATAGGCGAATACGCGGCTCATGATGAACTCCTATTTTTGTGCAATTGATTGCGCAGCGAGTCTGGCCTTATTCTTGTCTAGCTCTGCCATAAACTCGGCGTGATCACGCTGGCTTCTCTCCCCCACCCTGTCCAAAGCCCGTTGCTGGTCCTCTGCTGATAGTGGATCAACTGAAACCCGCTTCGCGTTGAACGTAAGTACTTCCTGTTCATCGCGGTCCAGTTTCAGCGCGACAATACGATTACGCTTGACCGTGGCGGTTATTAGCAGTGGTTCGCGCTGTTCGTATCTGCCCATTACCGTAAATTCTTCGGCTATGTTGCGGTCGAGCGTCCAGCAACAGCCTTTCATGTTCAACGGCCCGCACCCCCTGTAAATCGTCACGGTGTCAGGCAGCGCGGCGAGCGCCTGCCGTTCGCTGTCATTCATCATTTCCGGTACGGTGCATGGGGTTGCATTGAGAAACAGCGCGTATTTCAGTTCCTTTGTGTACTCCCACACGTTGTCACAACTAGACCAATGCTGACCCAGCAAGGTTAGCCAGTCTCGCTGCTCAAGCCAGTGTCCGGGACCGCCAAGATGGTTGGCATACGACAGAGAAAGTAACCCCACCAAACAGCTAAACGAGCCGGTATGGCGATAAATTAGTTTGTTCGCTTCCTCAAGCGTCAATTTGTCTTTGGCCTTCATGTCGGTTCCCTATGCAATTGATTGCAATGCAGTCATGTGGGCTAATACGAGTAGATAGTATAGCCCATGGGCGAAATAAGAAAACCCTATATTTAGCCCATACTGAACCGGCCTGCTCATACGTGGGCGCATATGGTCGTTTTCGCCCACATTGAACACCGTAAGCGCTGGCCGTCGCCCTGCCCTGTTTTCTCATCATTTGTTGCGGTTTTCATGCAGGCTCGCAACAGCAGCGGCAGGCGCTGAAAATTTCGTTGAGCGGACGCGCGGGGATGGTCGTGTTATGGGCACTATTGGTACGCACGCTGTGCGTGGACTATCCTGAATGTCGGATGCAGACAACAGACATTGAGCGGTATTTGCGGGTAAAACGATGGAAGTACGTTCCAGACGGACGGGCTTCCGGTATTTGCACCGTCTGCCGTATTCGACTGCTTTATCAGCATATTGGAGAGCTCTTTAGCTGCTCTACGGTGTTCTACGGTGGTACTTCAACAGCTTCTCTCCGGCCTTTGGCCGCCCACAAAAAAAATTGAATTTTGGGGCAAAAAGCGGGCTTTTCATGCTGCTGTCGTCAGGCGTTCAGCGCCCTGCCGGTGGCTGTCAACACCTATGCGCCCGCAAACAGCAATGCAATTGATTGCATGGACTGGGGCTTGCGCTCGCTGTGGGCGTTGATGTTCATGCCTGAGCTAGGTCCACGGTCTGACCTGATGAACAGATTTAACTGATGGTGCGTCATGCCCTTGCCATGTGATCGGCCTTTGCCTGGCTGGCAGTGTTCGGGGGCGGTGCTGAATTCATAACCGGCCATGCGCCGCCCCCAATCGAGAATATGCAACCTCTGCGGCTCCCCCGCTGGCGTTGGCGCAATCACCGATTGCTGTGCACCCTGTAGCGGCGCTTGCGCAATCAATTGCATTGGCTCAGGCGCTGGCGGTGCTGGCAATGGGTCTGTGGCCTCACAGGCGGGCGCTGGTGACTCTGCTGCTGATGCCGCTGGCTCAGATGATGCCTCTGGCTCAGATGATGATGCTGCCACCACTGGCCCTAATGCCTCTGCCCGCATTTCCCGCTTTATCTTGGACACGGTGGCAACTGACAATCTCATGGAGCGGGCAATAGCTCCCAGCGAATCACACGCGGCAATGCGCCGCCGCACCTCTGAGATTGTCTCTGGTGAGTTGGCCCACCGGACTTTGCCCGTGGGCGTGACCGTCCTCACCATGTTGGGACTAGCGCTTGGGGACACCCGGTCGTGCTGGGGCTGGCTCTGCGGTGGCTGGCTCTGCTGTTTCTTCGGCGGCTTATCAGGCGGTGGGGGGAGACTCACTTTGTGCGGAAAGAACTCTAACGGGCGGCCTTCGTAGACACGATGATCGTGCAGTTCCTGCTGCTGAATCAGGCCAAAGCGTAAGGATTCCATGGTCGTTCCTAAACCTGTTCATCCTGCAACGACTCCAGAATCCAGCTAACGCGGCTGGCTGGGCATGGGCTGTCGTCCACATGCCATTGAAACGTGTCTGTGGGTACGTGGTAGGTGCAGCACAGTCGCGTGTTCTCCGGTCCCAGCACGACGATTACCGATCCCGTACGCCTTGCGGCTGATGCCAGCGAAAGAATTGATTCTTTGGATTTGCGCATGACCCCTCCTAACGCACGCGCATGCGAAACCGGCGCGCTGCCTCTGCCCGGTCTGTAGAAGGGCTGTTGCGGCTGTCAGCACGGGCCTTGGCCCGGTCTTCCCGTGTGAGCGGTAGTGCCACCTCACCGGGGTTGCCTGAAGCCATTGAAGCGGTTTCCACGCTGTCCGATGCCGCCTCGCTACCGCCAACAACCGGCGCGGTCTTGGGCGGCGCTGTCCACCCGCTCAGATAGTCCCTGATGCTCATGACGCTCTCCTTAGTTGCACACACAACGATTAACCTGGCCTACTTCACTGCGCTGCGTTCATCGGCCTTGGGCGGCTTACCCGTTCCAACAATCGAACTTCCGCCCGGACCCTGTACCGGTGTACTGCGTTCGGTCTTGGGCGTGGCTTCATGTTGTTCGAACGCACTGCCCTTGCGGTGATGGATTGCCGAATCGGAACCGGCGTTGAATTCGTTTCTTCCGCTGCTGCTGTCGGCCATGATGTTCTCCCTTAGGCTGTGATTGCTACGCTGCTGCTAGAGCGTTGGATGACGAACAACCCGTGTGTGTACGCGGCGTTCGGATTGCACGGCGGATAACCATTCGTAGAGCGCACCGTGGCAATGAGGGTGCCGGGACTGGCGAGCGTGCCAGCGGCGCTATCGAAAAATGAAACGTCGATTGGCGCGGTGCCGGTAAAACTGCCGGTGTACAGCGGACCACTACCTACTGGCGGAATTGCGTTACCGGGGTTGCTCAGTATCGGCATGACGTTTGCCACTGACGTGAGGGTGCCACTGCCGATAACCAGTTGGCTGGCGCGTGGGCCATTGATCGGTGTTGGTACATTGATACTTGCCATCTCAGTTCTCCTATATTTTTAGCTCAAAACAAAAGAGGCGATTCCCCTTCTAGCGCCACCAGCACGCCGTAAAAAACGCAGTCTGCCAAGTCATCGGCCCGCTTGTAGGCCTGCTTGTCGCCCAGGCTGAAACCGGTCACCTGTGAGACCAAATGATTGCGGGTAATGCCCTTGTAGTC
>NZ_JBNPVT010000045.1:0-17670 GCF_050434205.1 Paraburkholderia sp. GAS348 | reverse complement strand
GGGAAGAATGGTGTGGTTCTTCTGACGAGCCAGGTCGGACTATAGCCCGATGCGATTGGCAGGCTGCCTGGCCTGCTAGAACTTATCGCATGAGCGTCGGAGCTTGCCATTGCCGAAATGAAAGGTCAGCCACCGAGCGGCTCTGTCGCAGAGCGCGCGGTGCACGCGCAATCAAGGCGTTGAACCATGCAGAGGTGGAAAACTTCTCAGCGGGTCCAACCGTTGCCGCACGGCGACGCGCTTCATTCGTTTCCGGCGACGATGTCCAGACGAAACAGTTCGTCAAATGAACACCCGGCCAGGCAGTCTATGCGGTCATTGACTTAGGCTGACTCGAGAAGAGCGGCTGAGTTCAGCTGGTTCGCGATTCGCTCGCGAGGTTGAACTTCGGCCGTTTTCTAGCATTGGTGTCTTCGACGGCGGGCGGCCGAAAACCCTGTCAAGGAATCCCTTCTATTTCCGACTGCGCTTCGTCGAAAGCAGCTCGAGGACCTTGGTCAAAGTACCATCCAATATCTGCTTTGAGAGTTTTGGGTCGGAGACAGCACGGGAGAGCGTAATTGAGCCGACACATGCACTGAGTATAAGCGCGGCTTCCGAACGCTTGCTCGCATTGTCTTCCGCAGGGAGTGCCTTCGATATCTGCTCAAGAATGCGCCTGACGCGGGTTGTGTAGATATCGCGGCTCTCGCCGGTGCTGCGGCTCATGTCGTTGGCCAGCGCCGAAATCGGGCAGCCGGTTGCGACAGTATCGCGGTGTGTTTCTGAAATATAGGTCCGCATCGCCTGGCGCGGGGCTGTCGCAATCGATGCTTCCCATGGGCCGATGTCATGCAGCGCATGCTCGAAAGCCTCAGCGACCAGCTCTTCCCTGGAGGAAAAATGCTTATAAAAACCACCAACGGTCAAGCCAGCTTCCTTCATCAGGTCAGCTATGCTGATGCCCTCGATTCCGTGCTCGCGGAAACGTTTGGCGGCGACGTCGACAATACGCTGATGCGTGGCGATCTTGTCAGCTTGAGAATGTCCCATTGTCTTGGCTCGATGCTCCAGGAGCTGCATTGTAATCCTCAACGGAACAAAAGTCATTGAATCCGCTGAATTCCTGCGCCGATCCCCCTGTTTTGGGGGCGAGGGTTCAATGACCGACAAACACTTGCCATTTGATGACAATGAAGCAAGGTGTTGGGCGCATGGAACTCACCTACATGAATCACGAATTGACACCCGATGGGTACCGCCTCCTGTTCAACCGGGCAGCGCGCGCCATATCACGACTTTATAATCGCCATTTGATATGGGCTTCGCTGACCGTTGGCCAATATTGCATCTTGACCGCTGTTTTGAAGAGCGGCCCCATCACGCTGCGTGACCTCGGCGATGCACTTGTCATCGAGCGTTCAGCTTTGCTAAGAGCTTTGAAGCCATTGTCGACTGCCGGGCTGCTCCAGTCGACTGCAGCCCCCTCCAACCAACGTCGGATTCTTCTTGAAATGACTCCCAGTGGAGAAGACAGAGTGCGGCTCGCGGCATCCGGCATTCGTGCTGCGGGATTGGAAATAGAAGGGCGATACGGGAAAATTGCAAATGCAGGCGTTGAGGATATCTTGCTGCGTTTTGCTGGTGAGGCAGGAATAGCGATTGAAGCAACGTGAGGTCTTGACTTACCACGTAGAGCGCAACTCACCTCGTTACTGACCTTTGGCGATGCGCTCTGGGGTGTCGTAGCCAGAAGGGCTGGGGGACGTGGGCGCAAATGAGTCGCTTGGCCGACACCTCGCTTCCGGGCTCTCGCATCCTTCACCCACGGCATGAGCGGCCTTTGGCCGTCGAGTACTTATGGCAGGAACCCGGTGCCCGAGTCGGGTGCGCCGGGTTCTGTGCGGTTGTGGGGGCATGGCAACCGGAACCCGTGCCGCGATTTTTTCAGAAGAGATTCAAGAGTCAGTCTTCCTTGATCTTTAGAAGAACTTTGCCACCACGTTGAACGTGCGCGATTGCTTCCTTGAATTGCGCCATCGGATAGACGGCCGCGACCGGAACGTGCAACTTTCCTTCAGCAATAAGTCTGGCCGACTCCGAGAGGATCTCTGGCATCTTGGGCTCGTACTCGCGACGATCCTCATAGAAGCCGTGCAGGGATATATCCCCGAAGATGAAGTCGAGCACGTTGAAGGTAACGTTGATGTCGCCGCTCATGACCGCATAGCTGACCAGCTTACCTTTCGGCGCGAGCAGCCTGCCGAGACGGGCGGTCGCCGCGCCACTGATTCCGCACAATGCAAGCTTTATCGTTGCGTTACCGGCCGCCTGCCGAACAGCCTCTGAGGCGTTCTCATCGTCAAGAACGACTACGTCCGCGCCATATGCCTTGAGTTCGCCCACCAGCTCGGCCCGGCGAACAAGATTGACCGTACGCAGTCCGCGCGACTTGGCGATTGCGATGACCGAGCGGCCAACAGCGGAATTCGCGGCGTTCTGCGCTACCCAGTCACCCGGTTGAAGCTCGGCGTATTCGCTCAAAAGCAACGCTGCGGAGGCGGGATTGATGCGCAGCATCGCAAGTTGTTGGACGTCTGCTTCGGGAGGAAGGGCGAACAGACCGTCAGCCGGGACGATCATCTTTTCTCGCCACGTCAGGCTATAAAGGGGCGGTACGACGCGGTCACCGACCTTGACGTTCTCAACGCCGGGGCCCACCTGGAGCACGGTACCGACTCCTTCGTTACCCACAACGCTAGGCAACTCGGGATGCACGGGGAACTGTCCTGCCAGCACCAGGAGGTCATTCTGGTTGACAGGCACATATTCCACCGCAATAAGCACCTCACCGTTGCCAGGCGCGGCCGGTTCGGGGAGTTCGACGACCCCCATGCCGTTGGCGACGTCACCGTACTTCGAAAGTTGAATTGCGCGCATCACAGTCTCCACTGATAACTTCATGAACCGAAAAACCGTCAGGGTGGAGGAATATCTTCTAACCTCTGACGGCACATTACTTAGGGGCGCGGTTTGACTGAAGCAGGGCGCCTTCACCGCTGCGATCGCCCAGGTCGATGACGATGATTCCCCCATTTCAGGCGTATAAACACCATCCATGAGAGCGGCGTTTGATGTCGGTTGTGACACGACCGACCCATCATCTGCCTAAAACAGAAAGACGTCGCCGAAGGCTGCAGATGCGTAAGCTGAAACACCGTGAAGCAGAACGGTCATAGTTTGAACGTCTCTTCGTTCTCTGTCCCGTGCAATCAATGCGTACATCCTAAAGGACTAGGTAAGACGGATAAATGGAACGATCGCAAAGACTCTGTTCGCCCTGTCCAAATAGTCGAGCTTATCTGGCGTACAAGCGCACTCCAGATGTCTGCGGCAATTTACAGACCCTTTCGTCAGGGTAAACACCTCCATGAAGAGGCTTCCCGTGCGTGATCCGTCAATTTACAATTTATCGACTGTTCATTAATGGTTCGACAAATGCAAGGAACGCACCGTGCCGATAGCCAAACTTGCCCACTATTCAATCCGCACACTCGGTCTTGAGCGATCGGGGCGCTTCTATGAACGCGTGCTCGGTTTCATGGCGGGGTACTGTCTCCGGTTCGACTTCCCGGGTCTTTGGCTCTACAAAGGTGGCGATGAGGCGGATTACGGCATCGTGCACCTGATATGGAAGAATCATCTATGTCATTGCTCGCATCGCAGTTCGCAGAAGTTGTCCGGAAAGCGAAACAATCGCTCTTTCAGCCAATCTATGACCTGGAAGTACAGCAAATGGCGTTCGGACGCATCGCGCTACTGGGTGATGCCGCATTTGTCACCCGCCCACACCGCGGCATGGGCGTCACGAAAGCCGGCGGCGACGCCATGGCGTTAGTCGCGGCCTTGAGCAGGGAAACTGACGTTCGCCGTGCGCTTGTCGCGTACAGCGACGTTCGCACACCAATCGGCAAGGCCATTGTTCAGCATGCGCGGCACCTCGGAGCGTATATGCAGGCGCAACTCAGAAGCGACACTGAACGCAAAATGGCTGAACGTTACAGGACACCTGAGGCTGTCATGCGAGAAACGGCCGTACCAATACAATTATTTGCGGGGTAGGTGATATTCCTATCTATGTCGTTTGACTTCCCCTTTGTCGAATTTGAAATTATCGTTCGATAATAAACGCCTTCGCGTGACGCCAAGGTATCGGAGACAATAAATGAACCAACCCGATCTGTTGAGCCATTATGCGAATTCCAAGCCCAACTCGAGGTACTTTTCTGCGTTCTCGGTGTTCTGTCTCGGCTTCGTACTGGACTACTTTGACCTGTACCTCGTCGGATTCCTTCTTGCCGTGTTGGGCCCCGAATGGCATTTAACCTATGGCAAGTCCGCTCTCGTGCTGCTGAGCGCTGGGGTTGGCGCAATACTGGGTTCGATTATCAGTGGCACTTTAGCCGACGCATTCGGCAGACGGCCTGTCCTGCTTGTTAGTACCTCAGTTTGCGGAATCGCAGCCGGTGCAGTCGCCCTTGTTCCCGATGGAGCCTGGATGATACTGGCCGCGTTGCGCTTTTTCGTAGGCTTCGCCATTGGGGGAATTGCGACTAGTGAAGCGGTGCTGCTGGTTGAGCATACCCCATCCAGGTTCAGCACTCGGCTTACCGGATTTCCCTTCGTGGCGGCTTCGATCGGCCCGCTGGTTGCCTCAATCTCTGCCGCGACCCTGTTGCACTCTCTTGGATGGCGCGGTGTGGCGGCCCTCGGATTTGCGCCGCTATTGGTCACTCTGTCTGCGTGGTACCTTGTTCCCGAATCGGCTGTGTGGCTCGTGAGCCGTGGGCGCATCGAGGAGGCGCGCAAAGTACTACTTTATTTCCTGGGAACGAGTTCGAGCAAGTTACCGGTCTTCGCGACAGAGAAGCAATATGCGATTTCGAAGGCATCCACCGCGAAAGTGAGCGACACGTTGGCTTTTCCTAAACGTATTGTGCTTGTCATAGTCACCTGGGCAGCCCTTAGCACTGTCACGTACGCGGTCTATCTCTGGGGGCCGACAATTGTTTCGTTGCTTCTCCACATTCCCGTCTCATCTGCTGCTCGATATTTTATCCTTGTGCCAGCTTTCGGGATTATCGGGCGCCTGTTGTTCAGTGTTTTACCGATATGGTTGACGCGCCGTGCGATTTGTTCGATTTTTGGATTTGGCATGCTTATTACGCTGGGATGCGCTGCTATATACGCGACCCGGTTTGTGTTCGGTTTTCCAGTATTTGTGATTATGGTCGCGCTCGGCGCACTATTCTTTGACGGTGGTTGGTGTGTGATCGTGCCATATACCGCAGAGATCTTTCCAACCCGCTTAGCCGCGCGCGCAATAGGCATGGGCCAAGCCGCCAATGGCGTGGGGAAGATTCTGGGTCCACTGTGTATTGCGGTCGCAGCCGGTTCAGGGAACCTGGTCTCGCCAGCTGCGACCATAGATGCAGTATTGCCCGCCTTCCTGTTCCTGAGCGTCTGCGGACTAGTCATCGGGTTGCTCTTTGCCTTTCTCGCTCCAGCGGACGCGTCGGAGCGCAGGGCCACTGCAATTGACCGCGAGAAGAACACAACCGCCGGAACGAATTCACTTGATGAAGGAATCGCACACTGAACTGCGCATTCGTACCGTCCCGTTAAAAAACCCAAACACTCCCGAGGAGGAAATTTTAAATGAACGTGAGAAACGAAGAGTCAATTGAATTATCCGGAAAGAAAGAGGTTCGTCTCGGTATGATCATTGAATGGGATGTCCCTATCCGGATGGCCGATGGTGTGGTACTGCGGGCGGATATCTTCCGCCCTGAGAAAGAAGGCCGTTTTCCCGTCCTGATGTCACTTGGACCATACGCGAAGATGCTGCACTTCGCCGATGGGTACACCACTGCATGGGAAAAGATGGTCGGCGAGCACCCCGATGTCGTTGCTGGATCGACGAACGCGTATCAGAGCTGGGAAGTAGCGGATCCCGAAAAATGGGTTCCCCATGGTTACGTCTGCATACGCGTCGACTGCCGCGGTGCCGGTAGATCGCCGGGTTACCTCGAAGTGTGGTCGCCGCAGGAGACTCAGGACTACGCTGCCTGCATCGACTGGGCCGGTGTCCAACCGTGGTCTAGTGGAAAGGTGGGTTTGAGTGGCATTTCCTACTATGGAGCGAATCAATGGCAGGTCGCTGCGAAGCGTCCAACCCATCTTGCGGCCATTTGTGTCTGGGAAGGTTTCAACGACTCCTATCGCGAGATGTTCTTTCACGGAGGCATCTACTGCACCTTTGGCCAGAATTGGTACGATATGCAGATCAAATCGGTGCAAAATGGCAAAGGAACGAGAGGGCATCGAAGCCGTTTCACCGGTGAGTGGGTTTCAGGCCCGGAGACGCTCACTGAGGAAGAGCTTGGCGCTAATCGTCTGGACCTATGGAGTGAGGTGCTACGCCACCCGCTCGTCGACGACTTTTACAAGAGCCGTACGGCGCGATTGAGCGATATAGATGTGCCAGTGCTATCAGCAGCCAATTGGGGTGGACAAGGGCTTCACCCACGGGGAAATTTCGAAGGATTTGTCAATTCTGGGTCAAAGAACAAATGGCTCGAAGTTCACGGAATCGAGCATTGGACGCACTACTACACGGACTACGGTATTGACATCCAAAGACGCTTCTTTGATCATTTTCTGAAAGGAGAGGATAACGGTTGGGATCGGGAACCGAAGGTGAGGCTACAGGTCCGGCATCCCGGTGAGCGATTCGAGGAACGTTTTGAAGAGGATTGGCCCATCCCCCGTACTCAATGGACACGTTTTCACATTGACCCGGTTACCCATTCGCTTGAATCTGAACGCACCGAAGAAACCGCGTCCGTTTCCTTCGATGCCCTAGGGGACGGGATCACCTTCGTTACTCCGCCACTCGACGAACCTACGGAACTCACCGGACCGATTGCAGCGAAACTGCACGTATCTTCGACCACAAAGGATGCGGACCTTTTCCTGGTCCTTCGAGTCTTTTCTGCCGACTTTAGCGAAATCACCTTTATCGGCGCACTTGATCCGCATACTCCCGTAGCGCAAGGATGGCTGCGCGCTTCCCACCGAAAGCTGGATAAGGAAAAGACTCTCCCTTATAGACCTTATCACTCGCATGACGAGATTCAGCCCCTCACGCCCGGCGATGTGTACGAGCTTGATATCGAAGTCTGGCCCACCTCAATCGTGGTCCCGAAGGGAGCCCGCATTGCCTTGAGCGTCAGGGGACGGGACTATGTCTACCCAGGTGGCAGTGGAGGGCGGCTGTCGAACATGAAGAACGAGTTCACCGGATGCGGGCCATTTTTGCACGATGATCCGCGTGATCGTCCCGTTGAACTCTTCGGTGGCAGAACAACCCTTCACTTTGGAGAAGGCCGAGAAAACTATATTCTTCTTCCGATCGTGCCTCCAAAGGACTATTGACCGACGTCCCGAACCGCCATTACTAAACCTTCACGATCCGGGTGGCCTTTCGTCGTACCGGCGTCTCCGTCACACTCCGACGAAGCGCCGCGTAGAGGCGACACCCGGATCGACCGGGACGCTGAAGCCATCGCTTCGCGCGATGGCATTTTCTGAAGCTGACCGCATTTCCCGACCGAAAAAAATTGCCCGATACATATCGGGTACTCTGATCACCCTATAAGTTATCGAGCGATCACAGATTTACGGAAAAAGCCCGCGTAACGACAAACAATATCGGGTCGAATTCTGTTAAAGAATTTTAATCAGGGGCATCGTCGGATCGATACCGTTCAAGCGCTTTCTCCAGTATTTCTCGTCCGGCACTGGAGCCGTCCAGCAGACGCAAGCTTCGATTATTTATCTTCCACCCTTCTGAGGTTCGCACCAGAGACCACCGGTTTGCCCATACGCCGTGTATCCGAAACCCGTTTGTAATGCCATGGTTTGGCAGTTCACGAGGTTCTCCATGTGAATCCGGTGTAATTATTTGGAGATACGAGGTAACGTTCGCTGTGTCACCTTCCAATTCGATAATAGGCAAGCCCGTGAAGTGAATGAGACCGCCAGCGATAGCTTGCTGGTGCCCAGGCGTCCTGGTTATCGCCGCAATTGCCAGGTTTCCACGCGCCCGGCCCAATTCGTCTCCCAAATCAAAAACGCCATCCGGTGTATAAACTTGTTGTGTATAAAAATCCGCCCCAGTGTCAGCGCTGGGCGGATGGGATGCGATTAATCTGTAAATCTCAAGCTGGTCCTCAATTGCTTGCAGTCGTTGCTCTAAAGTTAGTTCTGCCACTTCTCTCTCCTGTTAATTAAAATCGGCGCCCGGCTACTATTTGGCTGGCCCAGCGGAATATGGAAAAATTGTGTGTAAAAAACTGCGTTATTCTGGAATCGTAACTAATTCCGGAAACGCTTGAAGATGCTATCAAAAGTCAAGGCGGAAAGTATGATGATTCCTTTAAGAATATCTTGGTAAAATGGGCTTATATCCAGAAGCACGAAACCATTGGTTATTGTCGCCACAATCATAAGCCCAATTGTCGTCTGAAATATTGAACCCGCACCTCCCCCTAGTGATGTGCCGCCGACAATTACTATTGTCATGACATCAAAAAGGAAATTTTGATCGACGCTCGACTGGGCGGAGCTAAGTTGCGAGGCGGATAGAAAACCTGCCAGACCGCAGCAAAGACCAAGTCCTACGTACGTAACGCTACTAATCCACTTAATCGGAATGCCGGATAATCTGGAGGCTTCGGAGTTTCCGCCAACCGCGTATAGCATATGACCATAGACCGTCCGTTTCAGAATTAAGGTCGCTACAAAGATCAGACCCAGAAGAAGCATGCCGGAATAGGGAATACCGTGGAAGCGACCCGAACCGAGTATGCTAAAGTCGCTGGCCTGGACAATGAATGCGGCGTTCTTTGTAAGTACGAAAGATAAACCGTTCACCACGAAGGCGGAGCCGACGGTCGCAATGAAGGGATTGATACCTATACCTAAAATCAGGAGAGCATTAGCCAAACCTATGACACCACCCACCAGGATGGCACAACTCATTGCGACCGAGGGCGGCAATGCTTGTCCCGCAAAGGCAGCCACCACCGCGGCAAACGAAAACGTAGATGCGACCGACAGATCGAAGCCACCGGCGATGACGACAAACGTCATACCTACCGCTACGATGCCGGCTGGCGCCCATTGCGAAAGCATGTTGGCGATGTTTCCCGCCGACAGGAAGTCTGCATTTCCTATCGTAACTATCGTGACCAGGAGCACGCTTGCTAAAAGAATTCCTACCTTCTGATAATTATAAGGTTTAAAGCGTTCGCCCAGATTGAAGTGCAACTCATCAACTCCTTCTCTAGTGACATTTTTCGGTAGTTTCGACGAAGTCATCTGGCAGTTCCTGTCACGATTCATTTTCAAAAATTAGGCCGAGAATGCGACTTTCGCTGATTTCGGCCCCGGATAGAATGCCTCGGATTTTTCCTGCGGCCATGACGGCAACCCGATCGCAGTTGTCAACCAGCTCTTCGAATTCGGTAGAGACCACGATTGCGCCCATGCCTTTTTCACATAAGGCGCGGATCGTACGAAAAATTTCGGCCTTTGCGCCTACGTCGATGCCGCGTGTAGGCTCATCCAGCAACAAAACGGTGGGGCGTGTTGGCAGCCATTTACCAATCACAAGCTTCTGCTGATTTCCGCCAGACAAGGTGATCGCGGCGGCATTCGAACGCTCCGGCGACATGCCGACCGAATGACAGGTCGCGGTTGACATTGCCGTGGCTGTGGCTCGCAAAACAAAACCAAGCCGCTGTACGCGACGCGCGTTGGTAACAAGTATGTTCTCATGGCCCGACAGCGACAGAACAAGACCCGATCGCTTGCGGTCTTCGGGTGTCAGTACAATGCCCTCCGCTAATGCCGTTCTTACGGATTTGGGCATTGGCTTTTCTCGACCCCTGACGTGGATTTGACCGTCGCTTGCGGGACGCACTCCTGCTATTGCTTCCAGTACTTCAGATCTCCCGGAACCTACCAATCCGGCTATTCCGAGGACTTCTCCTGCTTGAAGATCGAACGAAACCCGGGGCGCATTACGCGTTACTCTCAAGCCACGTACCTTCAAGACCGGTGGCATTCCGGTTGCGCTTTTGTCGAAATTTCTCGGTGTGCGCTGTGGCTGATGTCCCAGCATCGCGTGGATAAGCTCGTTCTTCGTCCAGCTGTTACTGGACCGCGACTCCACGAGTCTCCCGTTTCGCATGACGGAGATGCGACCGCATAGTTGCAGAACTTCGTCGAGATTGTGGGCAATGTAAACTATAGCCGTGCCGTTTTGGCTTAATTCCTTAACGACCCGAAACAGATTTTGGCGCTCCGCTTCGCCAAGCGACGCTGTTGGTTCATCCATAATGATCGCGCTTCTCTCAGCGATCAAAGCGCGCATAATTTCGATCAACTGTTGATCGGCGACTGAAAGGCTGCCGCTTCGGATATCGGGCGGAATCCTGGCACCCAGACGGCGAGAAACCTCCGCGTATTGACCGTCCATTGCCCGCCGATTCAAGAACCCGAGTCGCGACAAAGGCGAAGCCAGGAAGACGTTCGAAACTGCCGACATCTCCGGTACGATGGTCAGCTCCTGGTGAATGGTCGCCAGGCCTCCTTTCCTATCAGTACCGACCTTGGTTTGCACCGTTCCGGTGTCTGGCCTGATAAGGCCGGATATCACTTTGATGAGTGTTGATTTTCCGGCTCCATTGCCGCCGACCAATCCATGCACCTCGCCCGCTCGGAGTTCAAAGTCCACCCCTGCCAGAGCTTGAATGCCAGGAAAGGTTTTACTGACATTTCGGGCAATGATTACCCGTTCAGTTGTCTCGAGCGTCATCTTTCCTCCCCCGATGAGATTTTCTTTGGGAATTGAATGCCGATTTCAATACTTTGGATCGAATTTGTCGGCATTTTCCTTGGTCAAGTACACCGTCTTCGGACCACCTAAGACTTGCGGCAATTTTGCCTCGTCTATAAAGCCGTTGGGAGGATTTCGTGACAGCGCCATAGCCATCGCTACGCCTGCATAGTAAGCTTCTTCATAAGGAAGGTAGATACTGGTCATATTGATCTCACCTCGTTTTACTCTATCAACGCCGTCTTTTGTAGCACCTGCGGAGATGATTTTGACATCCTTGCCCGGCACTCTATTGGCATTAATTACAGCTTGAACAACGCCTCGCGACATATCGTCCCAAGACGATATGACCAGATTAATATCTGGGTGAGAACTTAAGGCATCCTGAACGACCCTCAGCGCCATCTGAGGGTTGAAATTGCCCGGCTGGTCAACGACGAGCTTCACATTCGGATGCTTCTTTGCTGCGGCGGAGAGAGCCGTCTCCCAAATAGTAAATAAGTCGGATCCGACATATCCTCCAACGGCCGCTGCAACGCATTTATTTGGGCACTCCGAAAAGGCCTTATCTACGAACTTGTCATAGTAGTCCTGCGTTGCCATAATCGCCGCGGCCGCCGTTCCAGGCGTGTAGTCTTTGTCACCGCACATCATCGTACCGACTGTTACTACGGGTTTGCCAGTGGGTTTGAGGATGTTTTTATACATGCTGCACCCAGAGGCGGCTGCAAGCGGAGTAAAAACGTACCCGTCAAAGCCGTCAGTGACGGCGTTTTGAACTTTTTTCAGCTGTTCACCGGCGTTGAAGTTCGAGTCGAAAACTTTGAGTTCAAACCCGAATTTCCTCGCCGCATCTGTCATGCCTCTCACACCCGCCTCACAATACGGGTTGTTAACGCATTGGACCACATAGGCCACTTTGTACTTCGTGGCGAGTGGCTTTGCCCCCTTCTCAAAAGCAAGCACGGTCGGAATAGCGTCAAAAGACTGCGCGAACGCGCCCGATGGGCCTACATCCAATAGCATGACCAGCGAAATTAGCAATGATCTAATTTTTAACATATCCATTGATTGCCTCCTTTATTTGTATTTATCACGCGATCAACAGTAGTGCGAGAAAGTGTATCTGTCAATATTTTTTTGCCACGGGGAAATGCCCCCGACGTCCGTGTATTCGAGCCTTGCAAGGTGTTGGTAGGTTCGAATTCCTAACCGTCAGCGGGAAAATATTCCGTCTGTCTCAAGCGTGTAGTGCTGGATGTCGATCCAGAGAAGCACCGTTTCGGACATCTTTGTCTGCTTCGATCGTTGTTTACCCCAGGTCGATCCCGCAACCGTTCGTCTTCTCGAAAAATGGTCCAGTTCATGCGCGTGTTGCTCACCCGCTAGCTATGTCTCTCGCCTATACAATATCCATAAGAGGAAAGCGCTCCCAGGGGGAGCGAAGCCACGAACCTGTAGATGTGAGAAGGTAATTGGTTCGACTCGTTGGTGGGGGAGGGCTGCGGACGACTTGCGGCGGCGATGGTCACGGGCCATACGCTTCCGATCGACGGAGGCATGCTCGCCCAATAAGGTGATCTCGCCGGCTCATGGCCGACGAGATGCTTGAGGGTTGCAAACCAGAAACGCTGGAGGCCGGGAGCACCGCTCGCGTGGAATCGATTCGGTTTCGCATTCAAATTATTATTTGGTCATCCATAATTCATGACATCACCGCAGCGTAGCGGTCGTGTCGATCGGTGATTACTCGCTCGAAAGCAACGGGAAGAACCAGCATGATCTGCTCATTTCCAGACACACTTGCTTGATCGCCCGGGATTCGCAACCGCAATGCAATGCTCCCCTATCTGGTCGATGAAATTGTCGCCGGGAGGAACAATATAGATTCTGACAGGGAACATTTTGCGTTAGCTTCCAATCTTCGAGATACCGTTGAATCCTGCGTGGGATGGGACTGATTCATCGGTGCATGCTGCGTTTTCCGCCAACGTGGCGTATTGCTTGTGTCGGTCGCAATTCCGAGCGCTTCACGTAGTGGGGCTGCCAACGTGGCAATGGAATTCGATATCCTTGCTGATACATTAAAAATGCCATATTCACTTACCAGCAATCCAAATGAAGGGGCTTCCCAATGAACGTAGAACAGATCAAGCAGGTTCTGGTCGGCGCATGGGCTAGCATCGCGCCCGAAATCAGGCCGAGTGCGGCAAAAGAACCTGCAGATTCCATTGGTACGCAAATAAGAACAACCCGGAGGGCAATTCGGCTGACTGCGACGGCCGCGTGGCTGTCATCGGCAAAAAGCCGCGGATATGCAGCAGCTGACGACATTCGGCATAGGGAAAAGGATGTCCCGGCATGCGTGCCTACAACGGCGCAGGAAAGCGCTGGCGTTGCTATCGGGCTGCGCGGCGCCACGCCCCGGGGGATAAGCCGTTAGCCGCGAGGAAACGCCTATTGAAGTGCGCCTGAGCGGCAAAACCAGAGGCTAGCGCAATCTCCGCGAGGGAAAGTTGAGTTGTAAGCATCAATGCCTTCGCGCGGAGCAGGCGCTGAGCGATCAGAAACTGATACGGAGACTGTCCAGTCTGCTGTTTGAACGCGTGGCCGAAGTGTCCCACCGACATGCCACATTCGTTGGCTAACATCGGTACCGTCAGAGATCCATCAAGATGCGTATCGATCAACTCCCTGACCCGCTTCTCTTGCCACAGCGCGAGTCCCCCCCGGCGAGTCGGAGGGGGACTAAATTTGACGTTGCCGTAAGTCTGGAGCAGATGCGCGCTAAGGGCACGCGTGATTGCGTCGATAAACAGCGGGCATGCCCCTTCCGGTTGTTCGAGCGCCGGAAGAAGGCAGGCTGCAAGATGCCCGACGATCGGATCCACCGTCCCCGGCGTGGGGCATCGCAACGCTTCGATCTGCGGGGCGCCCACATCGTCGATGAACTGCTTCAGGGCGAAGCGTGGAAGGCGGAATCGAACGAGGTCAAATGGTTCAAACAGCTCGGAGTGTGGTTCATCGCTCAGATGCGCAAAACACACTGCATGTACGCGAAGCGGCATCTGCAGATTCGTGACAACGCGATCGCCAAGCCACATGCGGCCGGACGACATCGGCCTCAATTTCACACTCATGAAATAGGCGTCGTCGCGAGGCATGATTGGTGTTAAGCCGAATGCACCACCATCGTAAGAAAAGCGTGATACCTCCATCGAAGGACAACTTAGGGCGCGGCGATGCAGCACAGGGACGGTCGTCTCTGCATCCGATTCGCACGCGCGTGTTGGCAACATGTTAGACCTCGTCAAGTATGAAGGTAAGACGCCCGGAGTGCATTCGAAACGAGCCTTTCTACTCGTTATATACAGGTGATCGGTGTAATCGCAAGCACGCTGCTGAGCGTTGCTAACCACGAGCTGTCACGATCCTTGCAGCCATGATGTGGGCGTAAGAGCCGATGACAATAATCTCGCGTCCGCTCATCAAGCGTTTCTCCTGCATTCGCTTCATTCATTTTGGACAAACGCGCGTCCGCGTGATTTCCTGGTCCGGACCAGGACCGGGGCACGAAAGTATCGCCGAACCTCGGTCGAGCCAGGTAGAAGCGGGCTGAATGTTTGACGCGGTGGGCAGTCTCGTGTCCCACGCAATCGCGTGTCGACGCGCGAACGGTTCCAGTGCGGAGTTGATTGAACAACGTTCGTAGAACGGCGCGCCCTCGGGTGTCAGGTTGAGTTGTCGGGTCGAGCGCTGTAGCAGGCGAGATTTCAGATAAATTTCCAACGCGGTTTGTGTCGATGGGCTCGAGAAAGTGGGGTTTGGCGATTTCCACTCTGGACACTTCTGCCTATAGATCGATCGCCAGGCGATCAATGTGGACTGCCAGGATCATGGCGTCCATATTGATCGGTGTTGCCCGCTTGCATGACGGCTTATAGACAGGGTCCCCTTTGCGGATAGTCTCTCCGCTCATTGCGCACACGCCAGAGCGGTTCGCAATCGCGTGATGCCATCTCTGGTCGCCATAGTAGACGCAACCTGCGGCGCACCAACTGATCGTCACTGTGCTGGTACTTGGTCGACCTGTTACGTACACCTTGAACTGCCCGGGGCGGATACCACCCTCATGCGGTTTGCCTCGAATGGCACGATCGAAATCCATTGTCGCGAAATCGCCCGTTGGCTTGTTCAGACGGTGAAGGAGGTCGAGTGTTTGAGTCCACGGATCGCATTGCAATTTGACCTCCCATACATGTCACTCGGAATGCGCGGCTGGCGAAGGCACGCCTATGGACCTCTGCGTCGGACAGACTGAAGCGGGGCATGGTGAAATCTTATGCCTAGGCATCTTTATCTGTATTGACCGAAACTGCGGAGTTTTGCTCGAATCTGCGAACTTGTCATAAAGTGCGATAGATCAGATCAAATGGACAGCGGGTGGGTGTCGCGAGCGTCCCGCAGAGCGGGTCAGGTTCGACCGGAGCAACTCAGGTGTATTAACCCTGTCTTCCTGGCAGCGTGCGAGCGATCATTGCGTCATTCGCGGCGCAATGCCCGAAGCGAACGAACGAGTTCGGCGCCGCTGCTAACCATCATCTTCCGTATCACATTCGTGCGATGGACATCCACCGTCTTTGGGCTGATGTTCAATACACGCGCGATTTCCTTGCTGGTCCGTCCGTCCAGCAAGCCGTCCAGAACCTCGCGCTCGCGACCGGAGAGACGGGCCAACTGCTCCTTGAGCGAGTGAGTCCGCAGACGCGTGGCATACCGCTCCCGCGCGATCCGTGCGATACGATTGCGGATAATCTGGCCTGCCTGATCCATGAGCGCTATAGCCTTGTCCAGTGCGGCGGCGAGTTCAGGCTGGTCAGGCAATTCGCCGGCAATCCGATGGCGCAAGCCGCTGAGGTAGCACTGGCACGCGCTAAGAGGCTGTCCTAACTCGTTGGCCGAGGCAGATGTCATCTGGCCCTTGAGTGAAAGTCGCGATGCATGCGTAAGAGCGGCTTGTTGTGCGTGTTCCCGCTCGCGGGCGCGGCGTTGCTCAGTCACATCGGAAAAGGCGAAGGTGACACCGAAGCCACGACCCGACATCGGAGCGACTACGACCGCAAGGTCGCGCCGCTCGCCGTTGCGAGCGATGAGGCCGATATCGAAGCGGGCGACGCGCCTGCTGGTTCCGGGTAAATGACCCCGCAGCAGGTCGGAGATCGAGGTACGGTGTCCGTCTGCCTTGATAACACGCGTCGGATCCGAGAGTCCCTGTTCGAGCGCGGCTCGGGTGTTGGCGCCGAGATATTGCTGAAACGTACGGTTGGCCTCGGTGATGTCGCCGCTTGCATCGCATACAAGCAGCCCCGGCGGCAAATGCCGAAAGAGTGCGTGATATTTCTCGCGGCTTTCCGCAGATAGAGTTTGCGCGGCCCGGCGGCGGTCAATGTCGGCTCGCAGCGCTTCGTTGCTCATGCGGAGGTTCAACGTTCGTCGTGCGACGCTAAGTTCGAGACGTTGGTTTGCACGCCGGATCTGGTCCTCGGCACGCTTTTTGTCCGAAAGGTCTTCCATTACCCATACCGAAGGCGATCCCGGCGCACTCGGGTCGACCCGTCAGCCGGAGATGCGGCACCAGTCCGAGCGGATCGTGCGCCTGGTGCGTGAAATGGGCCATGAGCCGGCCACGCCCGCCGAAGCACGGGAGATCATGGGGCTTCCGCGCGCAGGCGATGTGCGTCCTGAGTTTGCAGTCCGCTGAAGACACGAGCCCGACAGCGGCGAGAAGAGCATAGCGAACTTACACGTCAAATTCGCACTGGCAGCCGTTAGTGGGATTTTCTCTGTACATTTAGATGGATACGCATCCAAATGTTAAACGACGAAAGGAGCTTGAAATGCCTACCTATCTGGTTTCCGCAGCAGCAGGGCGTCTCGACGCAGCGGCCAAGCAGCAGATCGCCTTTGGAATCACGCAATCACACAGCACCGCGACCGGAGCACAGGGATTCTTTGCTCAGGTGATATTCGACGACGTCCCCGCCGGTAATCATTTCATCGGTGGGAAGCCGCTCAGATCAGATCAGATATTCGTGCACGGTTACATCCGTGCAGGTCGTACGGCCGATCAGAAACAGCAGTTGTTCAACGATATTGTGCGAGTTGTACAGGAGGGGGCAAACGTAGAGTCGCGGTTCGTTTGGGCATATATTTCTGAACTTCCTCCAGCGCAGATGGTTGAGTACGGAAAGGTGCTTCCCGAACCCGGGGGCGAAGGAGAATGGCTCAATGCCATGAGCGATGAGGATCGCGACTATCTGCTGAGTATCGGGTAACGCCATTCTGGCCAGCGCAAACGGGAGACACCCAGAAGGATCATGAGCACTTCAAGTTATAAGATGTCACGATCAAAGACAATGACACGCACCGAACGCAAGTTGATTTTTGCCTCGTCGCTCGGCGGTAGGTCAGCGTAATGGCTAGCTGAGGTCGTTATTCACCGGTTTTCATGTCCTCGGGTAGTGTTTCCGTACACTCACTGCGCTGACGCAGCGAGGCGGCCAGGCGAGAATACTGCCTCCTGCCGGAAGCGTCGGCGATTTGACATAATATAAATTATCAACCTGACATGTGTAAGAGCAAAGCTGTAATGTCGTACCTGGGCAAAGCTGAAACGTCGCATGTCATGCTGGCTGACCTTTGACGGGAGGCCTGCATGACGACGA
>NZ_JBNPVT010000044.1:0-17910 GCF_050434205.1 Paraburkholderia sp. GAS348 | reverse complement strand
GAGTACGCATTCACTACCGAACCAGCACCGCGTTGCATCACATCACAACCACCCGGCACCGCTTCGTTCTGCGTCGCTGCATCAGCAGCAGAGAAACGAGATTATGAAGAACGACCGACAGGTCGTCAACCCCCTTTTGTGAATTTTCTTTTGGGCAAGTGAGATTTGGCGGCAAAACATGCGCACCACTATATGTAGCAAGATCGACGGCAATCATTCCGTCGTGCGAGAGCGACCGACTTCGCCTATAGTTAAGAGCCTGCATACGCGCACGGCGAGCAGTTGAAGTGCCGCCTTCCGCCCCCACCTGAACGTAAGGATGACAGGCGATGAAGGCACCTGCGGCAGGAGAGCACGACAAAAGGTGTGCTCATAATGAGCGCAAAAGCGCAAGGTCGTATATAATGCGAGCCGCGCGAATTTCGCGCATTTCTATCGGCCCGCTTCGTGCGGGCTCATCTTTTTTGCTCCCCAGAGCACAGCCAAACAACCGCGTTGAGTCACTCAGGTGATGTTGAGCCATGCTCGAAACGCCTGACGGTAGCGTCTTGCGTCTCAAAGCGAAGCCTCTAGAGGAGAATACGTGAACCCTTTTGATCGCGAAGATTCGCAACACGAAACTGCCGGATACACCGCCAAGGTGCCCGCTGGCCGTACGGCCAAGGGCAAAGGCGCAGGCAAAGCGATCCCCGTAGCGGCTGAACTGCCGCCGCAACAAGCCGAAGAGCGCCAGCGCCAGATGCGCGCGCTGATCCAGCTGGGCAAGGAGCAGGGCTACCTGACCCACGCGCAGATCAACGACCACCTGCCCGACAACTTCGCGCAGACGGCGGCGATCGACAGCATCGTCAGCGCCTTCAACGACATGGGCGTGCAGGTCTATGAGCAGGCTCCGGATGCAGAAACCCTGCTGCTCAATTCGAACACCCCCGCTGTAGTGTCGGACGATCAGGCAGACGAGGAAACCGAAGTCGCGTTGTCGACCGTCGATTCCGAGTTCGGCCGTACGACTGACCCCGTGCGCATGTACATGCGCGAAATGGGCGCAACCGAGCTGCTGACCCGCGCGGGCGAAATCGCGATTGCGAAGCGCATCGAAGACGGTCTTCACGAAATGGTGCAGGCGATTGCCGCTTGCCCCCTCGCGATCTCCGCGATTCTGGCCAGCGCCCAACAGGTCGTGGACGGCGAAATGCGCATTGACGAACTGGTCGACGGTCTGAATGAAGATACGGCCGCCGCGGAAGACGCGAGCGCGGACGCCGTGGCGGACGTTGACACCGAAGCGACCGACGATGACGACAGCGATAGCGAAGACGACGACGATGCCGGTCCGGCCGACTCCTCGGCAGCGGACGAAGCACGTCTGAAGCAACTCACGAGCGACTGCCTCGAAATCTTCACCCAGGTTGGCATCCTGTCCGATCAGATGAACGCTTCGCACACGCGCGGCGACGTCAGCTCGAAGGCTTACCTGCGCGCCCGCGAAGAGATCCAGCAGCACCTCGCGAAGATTCGCTTCACGGCTCGCACGATCGACCGCCTGTGCGGCGACGTGCAAAGCCAGGTCGCGCAGGTTCGCGCGATCGAGCGCAACATTCTGCAAATCGTCGTGACGAAGAGCGGTATGCCGCGCGAGCAGTTCATCGAATCTTTCAAGGGCCACGAAGCCGACCTCGGTTGGACCGAGCGTGCCGCGCGCGGCTCGTCGTCGTTCGGTGCAGCGCTGGAGCGCCATCTGCCGGCAATCCAGTCGGAACAGCAAAAGCTGATCGAGATCGAGGCGACCGTTTCGCTGCCGCTCAAGCATCTGAAAGAGATCAATCGTCAGATGGTCGCGGCCGAGTCGAAGATGCGCAAGGCCAAGAGCGAGATGATCGAGGCGAATCTGCGTCTCGTAATCTCGATCGCGAAGAAGTACGTGAACCGCGGCATGCTGTTCCTCGACCTGATCCAGGAAGGCAATATCGGTTTGATGAAGGCGGTGGACAAGTTCGAATACCGCCGCGGCTGGAAGTTTTCGACGTATGCAACCTGGTGGGTTCGCCAGGCCGTAACGCGCTCGCTCGCCGACCAGGCGCGCACGATTCGCGTGCCGGTGCACATGATCGAAACGATCAACAAGCTCAACCGTATTTCGCGCGAGATCCTGCAGCAGACCGGTCAGGAAGCCCATCCGTCGGTGCTGGCTGAACGCATGGAACTGTCGGAAGAGAAAGTGCGCGGCATTCTGAAGATCGCCAAGCAGCCGGTGTCGATGGAAACGCCGGTCGGCGACGACGGCGACGCCACGCTCGGCGACATGATCGAAGATTCGGCCGCTTCCTCGCCGGCCGACGCAGCGATGCAGGCCGACTTGCGCGCCGCCATCGACGACGCGCTCGACTCGCTGTCGCCGCGCGAAGCGAAGGTGCTGCGTATGCGCTACGGCATCAACACGAAGTCGGACCACACGCTTGAAGAAGTCGGCAAGCAGTTCGACGTCACGCGCGAGCGGATTCGTCAGATCGAGAGCAAGGCAATGCGTAAGCTGATGCATCCGAGCCGCGCAGACCGTCTAAAGTCGTTCCTCGACCGTTAAGCAAGCAGTTGCGCTTGCCGTGTGTCATGCACGGCAAGCGCATGCCGTGAACGATGAACACCGCGCGGTTCAATCGCGAACCATGTCGATTGGCTAGTTCGCGCCGGGCTTTTCAAAAGCGAGGCGCGTCCAGCGTACGCCGCTCAGGCGATTAGCCTGCTGAATCGATGCCACGCTGAGATTCAACACCAGCCGCAAGCCGTGCAAAGCGGCAAGATCTATCGTCTCCCGCGCAGACACCTCGAACATGCGGCGCCCCAACGGCACCGGCCCATGTCGCAACGACATGATCGCCACGCCCGCTTCGCGCACCAACGCAGCTACCCTCGGCATCGCCCGCGCACGCTGCTGCGCATCCAGGTGCATCCACACCGCAGTGAGCATCACCACGTCATACGTTTGCTTTCTTGCATGCACCGTCGCAGCAACAGTGCCTCGGCCTCCTCTGCATAGCCTTCCGTCCCGCTGACCTTCGATGACATCGAGGCGTTTCCTGTTTCCGATTGAGGCTGAATCGCCTCTGCCGATTGTCCTTGACGCGCTCGACCGAGCTGGGCCGCGTAACTTTCACCGGCAACTGCTTCATTTATCCACACAAATTGTTCGCAAGCCTGTGGATATCCTGCGCAAGACTCACGCAAGTCGTTGAGCGCGTTGGGATTTCATCCTCTGCTCGCACCGGGTCGCAAGCGGTGGAGCGCGCGGCTCCGCGGGCAAAAAACGCGCAGGCCAGGCTCAGGCTTAAGGCATCACAAACGTCTTCACGAGCGTCAACTCGCCCGGCTTACGCATCGGCACCCGAATGGTTTCGCTCTTCTCGTTCGGCGTATTTTCGTTCGTGATGATCGTCACCTGCGCGACGGTCATATCGCTGCCGCTGTTTCCGTTGCCGTAGTAATTCACATAGACCAGATACGTGCCCTTCAACGGCGCCGCCGACGAGTAAATCTCTGGCCCGTAGCCGGTCGTCACATCCACGTCGAGCGCGCCGCCGTTCGGCGCAACGCGGTCGCCATACCAGGTATGCACACCGTCTGGCGAGACCACGTGCAAGTCCAGATCGGTGCCATCGGTGTCCCATGCGAGCACCACGCGCAACTTCGGCTGCGTTTTGCCGCTGTACGCGTCGTAAAACTGCACGCGCTTGCGCGAGCCATCCGGCGCCCGCAGTTCGACGCTGTTGCTGCCGGACGGAAACGCATAAGGCCGCGAGAACTTGCCATCTTCCTCAACGCGCTGCGGCAACGGCGTACCGTCGACCACCAGCGTGCCTACCGTGGTGCCCTTCTTCTTCGGCGCGTTGCGGATCTGCCCTTCGATCAGCGCGAACTTCGACTGCCCTTCCGGCGTCGTCACCAACACCGCCGGGTAGTGCACGTCCTGCGTATAGCGCTCGCTGTCGCCGCTGGTGTTGCGCCAGCCGTTCAGCGGCGCGCCGAAGTCGATATCGCTCGCGTGCGCCACCGTCGCAGCCTGCAAACTGGCGATGACGAATATCATCCAGCCAACCTTCACCCAACCCGTCGTCTTGACCTTCATCGTCACTGCTCCTATCCCTCTGTCAGCGTCGCTCGCTTTTCACGAGCTGCAGATCGCCGATCTTGCGCAGCGCGCACGACCATCGTTTCACACCGCTCGTTCGGCGTGTTTTCATTGAAGACCAGCGTCAACGTCGCGGCAACCGCATTGCGCTCATGCGCGGCGGCGTCGAAGTTGTAGCCGGTCGAATCGAAGTTGCCCCAGTAGTGCGGAAAGAACAGCCACGTACCATGCTCGGGCGCCGCCGACGAAATATGCCCGACCCCACGCCGTCCACCGAATCGACGTCGAAGCCGCTGCCGTCCCGGACCAGCGTGCGCGCAGTGCGCTCGACAAATTCTTCATCAAGACCACGCGGATGATGCTGGAACGCGAGGTGAATATATTCATGCGCCAGCGCGATGCGGTCCTCTTCGGTCTGCAAGCGGTACACGTACACGCGATTGCGCTGCGCGTCCGCATAGGGCCGTCCTTCGCGCACCGCGCACACGGCCGGCAGATCGGGCGTCTCGTAGCCGGCCACGCCGTCCATGCGCCGCGCCCACAACGGCGCGTTGCGCTGCAGCCATTGCTGGGCGCCGGCCACTTGAATGCAATCGCCGGACAACGGGCTCTCGAACGACGTCAAGGTCGCTTGCGGCCAGGTGCGCGAGAGAATGGCGTCGAAAGTGAGGCCGGTTTGCGCGGATGCCTTCGCGGCCAGCCAGCTCATCTGACCGGGAGCGGCCTTGTCGTGGTGATACTGAACCGGCACGCCGGTGAGCACGAGCGCGTCGGTCAGATCGGCCGCACGGCGCGCGGCAGCGGTGGGCGCGCGCGGCAGGACGCGCTGCGTGCTGCTGCTGTCGTCGATACGGAAGCAGCCGTGGTCGTGATTGCCGTGCTGCACGACGTAGGTCCGCGCCGCCACCGCCAACGCTTTCGCCGCTTCCGGCTGGCTCGTGTCGCCTTCCCTCTCGACCACCCGTGCGACGTAGTCGTTCATGCCGAAGCGGCCGACCACTTGCGGCGCACCTGCCGCGTCGCGATCCAGCCGCAGCTCGCCTCGGCTTTCCACACGCGCCCAGTTACCGTTCTCGAAGCCGACCCGGAAATCGCCACGCAGCGGACCCTCGGGCGCCGCTGCAGGGCCTTTGTCGCCGAGCACCTGACGAATCGGATAACGGCTGAAGAAGTCGACCAGCACACAGGCGTTGTCGTCGGGCACGGCGGCTTGCGTGAGCAACGGCGCGATGCGCGGGGCGGCGGCCGCCAGCACACGCGCACTGCCGCCGGGGCCGCTTAGCCACACCGGCGTGCCGTCGGCGAGCCAGCCTGCCGCGCCGCCGATCGAGGCGCCTGGCCGAGCCGGATCTGGCATGGTCCAGGTTTTGGCGCGCAGCACGCTGCCGTATAGCGACACCGTGCCCTCGCCGCGTCCGCTGGTCAGCACGGACACCAGCGTGCTCGCCGCCGCTTCGCGCGGCCGTGCCGGCATCGACTGCAATGCGGCGAGCAAGTCGGTCACCGGCACGCGGTGCGTCGGCGTCATCGCGTGGAGGTCGCGCAGCCAGGCAGGCGCATGCGCGGCCGTCCAATACCTGCGCCAATCGGCGGGATCGAGTTGCAGACGCGCGGGCTCGAAAAAGCGTCCGCACGATTGCACCAGCGCATGTTCGCGGTCGACGTGGCCACCCTTCATGCAGCAATACACTTCTTCAGGATCGCCGCCGCTGCAGGTGTAATCCGGCGTGGCGATATTGCGATCGACCAGATAACCATAGACGAACAATTTCCACACGCTGCCAAGCGGCGTCTCCAGCGTCGCCGGCAAGGGACGTGCGGACTGCGGCGCAAGGCCGTCGCCGGCGGCGCCGGCGTTGAATTGCCAAAGCTGCGATTGACCATCGCGCAACCAGGCGAAGTGCAGCATGTTTGCCGGGGGTGAGGCAGACAGCGAGGTTGGCGATGTGGCCGACGTCGATCTTGGCAAAGAGCTTGGAGACGACATTGACGGCACATTTAGCGATGAGCTCGGCGCCGACCTTGACGACGCGATCAGCGACGAGCTTGCCGCCGCCAGTGGCGCAGTCGACGATGCCATCACCGCAGTCGCCGCCACAGCCGCACCACCCAAAAAACACCCCGCCCCCACCGCGAGCGCGACCCGCAACCTAGCTGCCAGACGATCGCGCGTATGCCGAAGAGCACGGAACATAGCGGTCTCGCTTACTGAATACGCAGGGACGTCACGCGATCGCTCTTGCCGCCTTCGAACGCCTTGGCGTCCGGCTGATACATGCGGAAGTAGCGAACCGGCGGCAACGCGAACGTGCCCGGCAATGCAAAACGCACGAGTTGCCGCAGCCTTACCGGACGATCGAGCAAAGGCACCGGCTGGTGATAAGCCAGCTCACCCATCTCATACGACGCAACGCGCGCGAACGGCTGCGGGCCGCTTACCCCTTCCTTCTCACCCGGCAAGCCGTCGATCGACACGCCCCAGCTGGTCGCCTCGACATCGCCGCCCGGCGGCAGCGGCACGTCGAGCAGACCATAGTGGTACGCGTTGCCGGAGCGCGGCGTGAGCGTGACTTCATCGACGTACAGCGCATTGCTGTCGATCGCATCGCCTGGTTTTACGCGACGTGCGGTGAATGCCGAGCGGCCCAATTGACTCTCTGCGCCACCCGCCTTCTTCGGATCGACCTTCACTTCGAGCGGCTCCAGCTTGTAGAAACGGCGTTCGACAGTGATGTTCAGGCGACTATCCTCGCTCGTATGGCTGCGGAACGAGACCAGTGCGTTCACGTCCGTACGCGCGCCGCCTGCATCGAGCGTGGCCGGCAATCCCCCGAGAGGATTGCCTTCGGAACGCGCCGCGCCGGTCCACTTCCAGAGCGGCGTGCCGGTCGGCGTCACGGCGCGCGTCCAGCCCGCGCCTTGCAGCGACGGCAGCGAAGCCGGCACCGAGTCACCGCCGAGCGCCTTACGCACCCATAGCAAGGTCAATGCACGATCGAGCGTCGGGTAGTCTGCGCTGCTCTTCGCGAGCAAGGCCGACGCATCGGCCGCCGCGCCGCCAGCGCCACCCGTCATGTAAAGCAGGCTTTGCACGAGCGGTGCGGGATCGTTCGCCAATGCCGTACGCGCGGCACTTGCCGCAGCATCGAAGCCGTCCGGCAGTTGAGCACTCGTGCTACGCGCCATGTTGGCGATCAGCAGCGTCGCCAGCTGCTTGCCGCGCGGCGAATCGGCTTGCGCGAACACGATGCTGTCCGACGCGCCATATGCGGCGTTACCAGAAGCCGCCCGCCCCGAAGGAAGTCCCTTTGGGGGATTCTGGGGGAATGGGGGATTGCCGCTGGCCGCTGCATCGCTCATCAAGTCCGCCGCCACGCCCGACACCGGCGTCGCGACCGGCAAGCCCATCTGCTGCATAAACCACAGCGCCAACGCGCGATGCAACAGCGGCTCTTTCGCACCGGCATCGCGATAGACGTCCATCGCATGCTGCCAGTTGTCGGCGGGCAGCGTAATGCCGAGGCTGCGGCTCGCGAGCCAGTCGGCGTAGTACGCGTAGGCGGTGATCAGCGAGCTGCCGCCCGTCGCATCGCCCCACCAGCCGAACGTGCCGCCGACACCCGCCAGCATCGCCAGACGTTGCCGCTGATTGCGCAACAGCGCTTCGAGCCCCTGCGTAGCACTCGCGTTGTCGCCGCGGCCGATCGCATCGTGTGCAAGTGCCAACGGAATCAGGCGGCTCGACGTCTGCTCGGCGCAACCGTACGGATAGTTGATCAGATCGTCGGCGACGCGTGCGAATTGGCTCGCCGCACTGCCGATGAAACGCACGCTGACGTCCTGCGCATCTTGCGGCAGATTGAGCGGCTTGTTCGAGCCGTCGAGCGCCACCGTGTTCTGATGCAGATCGAGCCAGCCACTCGCATCGAGTTGGATGGTGGTCTGCAAGCGATCCACATCCTTACCCGCACGACGCAAGGTCGCGTCGATCACACCCGCCTTCAGCGCGCCGCTCGGCAGACGCAGATAGTTGGCGCCACGCTTCAACGTGACCTTCTGGTTCAACGAGAGACCGCCGCCGTCGACCACCCACTCCGCGTCCATATCCGCGTCGGTCTGATTGAAGGCGATCATGTCGATGGCCGGCTGATCGTTGACGCGGAAATGCGAAGGCCCGCTCCACTTGAGATACAGCGCCTTGTCGGAACGCACATAGGCGGTGCGTTGACCGACCATGCCGTCCGGCGCTGCCGCGCGCACGGTGACTCGCCAGCGCGCAAGCGAGTCCGGCATCTTGAACGTCATGGTGGCGTGACCGTTCACGTCGGTCTTCAGCGTGCCTTCCCACGCGGCCGTGTCCTGATCGTCACGACGCGGCCGTTCGAGCACTTTCACGCCGCGCTCGTTGTAGTTCGCGCGTTGCGGGCCGCCTGGCGCGCCCTTCAACGGCGAGCGCGCAAGGTCGTACGTAATGAACGAGAGACTCGACGACGTCCGCACATTGTTGCGGCGCGGGTGATAGAAAAAGTCGACGATATTCGGCGCGATTTCCGGCTGCAACACATAGACCATTTCATCGACCACGCTCACCGTCAGGTTCGCCGCTTCCGGCTTGCCGTTCAGCGTGCTGTCGAAGTTCAGCGTGACCGTATCGCCCGGACCGTACACCGGCTTGTCGCTTTTCACATTCAGTTCGATCTGCGGTTGCGCGACCACGATGCCCGCGTTCTGGAACACGTATTCGCCGGCATGCACGTACAGCACCGAGAACGTCATGTTCGGCGCGAATGCTTCGCCGACCTTGATGCGCGCTTTCCATTGCGAGGGAGCCACGCGTTGGAGTTGCAGCCAGTCGCCGCCTGCTGTCAGCAACGCGCGGTGTTCGACGTTGTCGCGCTCCAGCGTCAGCAAGGCATCGTCGACCGGCAGCGGGAAGGTGATCAGCGCTTCGGCGGTATCGCCAATCTTGTACCTGTCGCGGTCGAACACGATCTCGACGCTGCCCGGAATCGCCTTCAGGCCATCGCCCGCCACCCAATGGCTCGCGGCGGCAAGCAGATTGCCCGTGTCGTCCGTGACCGACAGCATGTACGAGCCCGGTTCGTCGAACTGCACCGGAAACGACAGCTTGCCGCCTGCCGTCGTGCCTTTGAGTGCGCCTTCTCCGCGTGTCTGCGATTCGAGGCGAGTCCATTCCCATTTGGCCGGCGCATGCGAAGAGGGATCGATCGACCCGAGCGCTTGCAGATCGAAGTTGACCGCTTCCTTCGGTTGCGAAAACGACTTGGCGCTCGACAGCCGATAAGGCGTCGCGCCGCGCGCGATCAGCACCTCACGCGTCACGCGCACCTTGTAGGCCGCGCCGTCCTGCGCGAACAGCGTCAATGCATAACGGCTCGGTTCTTTGGCGGCCGGTAGCGTGAAACTCGCGTTGCCGTCGCTATCGGTCGTGAGTTCCTGCTGTTCCAGCTTGACCGGAAACAACCCTGCATAACGCAGTTCACCGTCGACGATCGTCACTTTCTGCGCACGCAGCGTGACCGAAACCTTGCTGTCGCGCACCGGCTTGCCGTCCGGATAGCGCAACTGGATCTTGCCCTTCAGTTGCTCGCCCGTCGCATAGTCGGCTTTATCCATCGACAGATTGACGTCGAAATGCGGCTTCACGTATTCGGCGACGCGAAATGCGCTGCCGTATACATCGCCGTTGTAATCGAAGCGCAGCGTATAGCCGCCGGCGGTAGCATCGGCGGGAAGCGTGAAGGACGTATCCGCGCCCGTATCGGAAGCGAAATGCACTTTGCTGCTCGCCACCGGCGAGCCGTTCGGATCGAGCACGTCGAGCTTGATATCCGCATCGGCAGGCGCGGTCGATTGCGTCGCGTTCTGGAACGTGCGGCCGATGAACTTCACATGCACTGCGTCGCCCGGACGATACATCGGACGGTCGGTCACCGCGTAGATCTTGGTGTTGTAGATCTCGCTGTCGTAATAGAAATTCTCCGAGACGAACACGCCGCCTTGCGGATCGGTACCGAGCACGTAGCTGCGCTCGGGGCTCACGTGTTGCAACACCAGCGCGCCGTCGTTGCCGGTCGTACCGCTTTGCAGCACGCCTACGCCATCGGTCCAGCTCACGGCGGTATTCGGCACCGGCTTGCCGTTGTCGCGCCGTGCGGTCCACACCAGCATGCCGCTCGACGCCGCCTTCACGACCGCGACCGTGTCCGACACGAACAGCAAAGTATGCGCGCGATAGTTGCCGATCACCGCCTCGACGATATACAGCCCCGGCGGCAGCTTGCCGACCGGAATCATCACGTTGCCCGAACCCGCTTCGATGAAGTTACTGCTGCTGCCTTCAAGATTCACGCCCTTCGGCGGCTCGATCACCTTTGCGTCCCAGATCGGATAGCGAAAGCGCGCGACCATGTCATAGCCTTTCAGCGGCGCGAACTGCGAGTTCTGCTGGAATTGCGTCTGCTTGCCGGTCTGCTCGCCGAGCTTGAATTGCGGCTCGGCTTGGGTCGCCTTGCTGCGCGTCGCGAACGACAGCACGCGCTGCCAGGCGCGGCGTGCTTCGGTGAACCAGCGGTCCCATAGATAAGCCAGCGTATTCGCCAGCCCTTCGCCCTGATAATTCGGCGCGACATTCAGGCGATGCAGGTTCTTCTGCGCCTTCAAAAAGTCCAACGGCTTCGGCACGCGATACACGACGACGTCCGCGCCGCCGTACGCTTGCAGCGCATCCTTGAACTCGCGGCCGGGCGCCTCCAGCCGCACCTGCGCCAACTGATCGCTGCCGAAGCTCGCATCCGAGAGCAGGAAGAACGGCTGGCCATCGACCTTCTGCGAAGCGAAGCTGCTCGACGGCGCTGTTTGCAGCGTCGGGTTCGCGGCGATGTTGGCATCGGCGGAAGTGCTTGATGCGCTGTCGTCGGCATGGGCCGCCGGTGCAATGACGAGCGTGATGGCCGCGAAGAGCGCGACTAGCGTGACGCCCACGCGACGATGCAAGTTGCCGAGCCAGGCGCGCGACGCGGTGACGGAATTCATTCGGGTCATGGTGTCAAAAAGTCCAAACGAAACACGCCAACGAAATTCGGATTGCCGTCGAGCGGCTGCCAGCGGGAATCTTTCCATTGCATCAGGTCGGAGACGGCCACGGCGCGCAGACCGGTATCGGTCGGCGTAACGGTGCCTGTGTGATAAGCGATGTAGCGATCCAGCCAGATCATCAGATGCTGATCGTCGCCCTGGTCGAAGAACAGCAGGTCGCCGGGCAGCGCCTGGTTCACGTCCTTCGAAACAAACCGGCTATTGCGTTGAATCAGCGCGATCGCCGACGCGTACGCGCCGGTGGAACCGTCGAGCTGGGTCCAGCGATTAGCGATTCCGCGTTGCGATGCGGACAGTTGCAGTTCGGGCGGCATGCTGCTGGTGTCCGCGAGACTGGTCATGCCGTTGGCGCGCAGCCATTTGCTGTCATGCGGCTTGAGCGTCTCGCCGACGGCAAAGCGCACAAGGCCCGCACAATCGCGTTGCGTCCAGCGCGGCGTCGGGCCGCGGCGCATTTGCTGGTCGACGATACGCACGAACCAGGCGCGAAATGCGGCGGATTGCTGCGGCGAGAGCGCGTCGGGGTCGGGTGCGGAGACGGTGCTGGTCAGCGCGTTCGCGTACGGCGCGAGGCCGGCCATCACAACCGAGAGAGCCGCGCGACTGAGCCAGACGCGGCGCGTGGTGGTGATGGCGTGGGTCATCTGCGAAGTAGCAGCCACGTCAGTCGTGGCGGGTGCGTCGCCCGCGCCAGTGGCGGAATGCGCAGCTAGCGCCCGCTCACGCGATTCACATTCATGCGCCTGCTCGCGTGCATACGTCGCGAACGCCACGTTGAAAACATGAAGGCGGCGCATTCAATCGCCCTCGGTGCCGGGCTGATCCACAGGCGCATCAGCCACACCCGCGTCCGCACCGCCATCCGTCCCCGCCTTCGCGCGATCGAACCACCACTCCACTGGCACCCAACCCGTCGAACCCGGCAAGTTCTGCGGCAGCGTCAACGAAACCGGCGGGTAGTGTGCGAGCGCATGCAACTTCGGCACGAGATGGGTGCGCGACGCATTGCGGAACACCGCTTCCTGATCCGCCGGCAACGCCGCACCCGCTTCGCGTTCGATCAACGCAGCCGCGGACGAAGGCGTCAGGGTCAGAATCGTGCGTGGCAGGCGTTGCGGCGCAAGCGTATCGGCGAGCGCCGGATAGCGCTTATCGAGCACGGCAAGCGTGTCGTCGACCAGGCGTGAATCGGGGGAGAAGATTAAATAACCGTGCGCCAGAGCGAGCGTCACCGGGAAATAGCGCTCCGCCGACAGCTGCGACGCGAACAACGCCTTGCTGGACAAAGCGGTACCCGAGCGCGCACTAACCGGCCGTTGCCACACGGCGACGTCGGCGCCCTGATCGTGCTTCGTGACCGGCAAACGGCGATAGCCCGAATCGGCGTCGCCGGATTTGGCGGCCTTCGCCTCATACGCGCCGATCACGTCGCCAAAGGTCTTACCGAGCGCGGTCTTCAACGCAGCGATGCTCGCCACGTCCTGCGTCTTCACGCGAGCGATGAACACCGGCGCGACCAGCGTGGACTTCGCATACCAGCAGACGGCCGCGGGGCCGGCGAGCTGATCGCCGATCGCAGCAGCACCCTCCGCGCCAACCTCCGCGACCTTGCCCAACAGGCCCGACGCTTCTTTCCAGTCGGCCGGCAAACTCGTGCACGCCGCTGGATTGGCCGGCACGGCGCGCCACAATTCGGCGCTATTCCACGCCTGCGGCAACTTGCCCGGCTCGATCAGCGCGGAGGTCTGCCAGTTCGCGGCCGCGCGCCCCGAAGGAAGTTCACTCGGGGGATTGGCGTTCGGCGAAAAATCGAATCGCAGTGCATCGATACCGGAGAAAAATGCCTGATAGCCAAACGACAAATAATTCGCCGACACCACCAGCCGATGCCCCTTCGGCGCATCGCCGGGCGCGTCGAGTTGATAGGCGCGCGCCGCGTCGTCGCGGCCGGACGACAGCATCTCCGACACGGCGTCGGCCCGCTCGCTCAGCAAGCCGCCTTTCGCGTCGAGCAGCACGCCGGGGGCGGACATCAAGACAAGGCGGTCGTCCTTCGTCGCGAACAGAATCGTGCGGCCAACCGCCAGCTTCAATGCATAAACGGGCACGTCGCCAGAAAGCCTGGCAACCTGGCTCAACTGCGTGTCGCTCGCGGCGACGTTGCCGAAGCCTTGCAGTAGCTTCGCCAGGCCGTTACGGTGCATCGACATCACCCAGTAACCCAGGCGGCCATCCGGCGAGCGCCACAGCAACACATGCGCGGGTTCGTCGAATACGCGGCGGATCAGTTCGTCGCGCCAGTCCAGTTGATGTTCGAATGCGAGACGCCGCAGCGCGCCTTCTGTGGACAGCCGCGTGTCGTTCGATTCGTAATAGTCGACGAAGTCCTGAGTCAGCACGTCGTGCAACAGCGGCACGCGCAAGATGTCGCGCGGCAAACGCGAGAGCGCTTCGCTGTCGATGACCGCGTCCGGGTGATGAATATCGAGCACGATTTCGCCGGTCTCGCCGGCTTTGCGATGCGCGAATGGACGCCACACCGCCTGAATGATCACGCCGGCCACGACCAGAAGACCGACCACCAGGATTGCAATCTTTTTACGTGACATCTTCATCTGATTTTTTCTGGTTCGATGCGACGGTATTAACGTGGATGGCCGATGAATTAACTCATCAGGATCATTCGCCGAATGGCAGCGATGATAACCGATATTTTTTGATCGAAACCGGCAGCGCTCTCCATTTAACAATTAGCCATGTTTCAGGAGTTTGATGGAAATATTGAACGGGAGGATATAAACCATTGGAAAAACGCGTCCGATCGAGCGGGCAGTTTGAGTTAAAACGGCACGCGAGGAGGCGACGGCATACAAAGCGGTATGTGCGCCCGCTGCCTTGAGCGGAGCAGACGAAAGCCCGCGAACGTAGTCAGGACGCGTGTGACACATTACGCTGCTTTACCGGATCGGGATGTCTATGCTAAATCTTTACGATTTAACACTTGCATAAAAAACCCGGCTGCGCACCGCGTGCTCGCCGGGTTATTTCAGGTATTGCGCTTACGGCTTTTCTGCCAATATTGAGTTAGCCGTGTTATCCGTCATCAAACGAGTGCGAGCGCCTGCTTCATTTTCTGCACGCCGGTTTCGATATCGGTTACGCCCGGCGCTGCAAATGACAAGCGCAGTGCCGCCAGATCGATGAAACGCAATAGCGTCACCCAAATGCTCACCGAGCGCATCGCACAACGTGCGGCACTTCACGGCGTAGGCATCGACGATCCGCGGCAGATGTCGCTCGAATGCGCCGGCTAAACCACGTTCTTCTCCACGATCGGCCGGTTTTCGAGTACCCGGGTAAAGCTCAGCGAACCCAGATCGAGCGTGGTGTAGCGGCCATGCAGAATCAATTCGCTGATGCCGCGGCCGGTTGCCGGGCCCTGTTGCAAACCGTGCCCGCTAAAACCATTGGCAAAAATGCAGTTATCGACGTCCGGGTGATAGCCGATGATCGCGTTCTGATCGAGCACGTTGTATTCGTAGTAGCCAGACCAGCAGTTCTGCACGCGCAGCGCTTCGAATTGCGGCACGCGATGCGCGAGCGTCGGCCAGATCACGTCGTCGAATATCGCGCGATCGACTTCGTCGAGCGGCAAATCGTCGGGATCGTTGTCCGATGACGGCGACGTACCGCAAATGAACGTTGTGCCCTCGGGCCGGAAATACACACCGCTCGGATCGATAAGTAAAGGGCACCGTTCGAGCCGCGCGGGCGATGTGACATTGAATATGCTTCGGCGTCGTGCAAATACCGGAAGGTCGATGCCGGCCATCAGCGCGATTTTGCGCGACCAGGCGCCCGCAGCGTTCACTACGAAGTCGCAGGCGTAGACCTCACCATTCGCGGTTTGCACTTGCGTGACATGCTTGCCGTCGCGATGCATCGCGGTGACGTCGGCGGCAACATAGCGCGCGCCGAGTGACTGCGCTTTCTTGCGCAGCGCTTGCACGAGACCGTAACCGTCGAACCAGCCCTCACCGCTTTCGCCAAAAGCACCGGCGATAAGGTCTTCGGTATTGAGCCAGGGAAAGCGCACTTGCAACGCGCCTTTGTCGAGCAGGCTGATATCGGCGCCGAGACTCTTTTGGAGCGCGTGATTCTCACGCAGCGTCGTCTCACCGGCGGCCGTGGCGAGAAACAGATAGCCGCCTTCGTGCAGATCGATCGACGGTTTCGCACCGTCGATCTCGAGCCGCTCGCCGATCGAGCGCAGAAACTCGATGCCGAATAGCGACATCTGAATGGAAAGCGGTGTAGAGAATTGCTGGCGAATGGATGCCGCCGACAATGCCGACGACGAACGCGCATACGTCGGATCGCGTTCGATCACCGTGACGCTGACCGTCGGATCGGACAGCCGCAGGAAATACGCAATCGAGCTGCCGATCACCCCACCGCCGACGATCACGACTTTGGAACTCACGTCTTACTCCACGAGTAGCGTGGCCGCTCGGACACAGCGGGCGGCGCAAACGGATTGCTGAAAGAAGTTGTGAACAGCGGCGCGTGGATGCGCCGCTGCTTTCTGCTGGATGCTCTATTGCTCTATTGCTCTATTGCTACTGAGCGGATCAGCCGATATTGAAGTCGATACCCTGAGCGAGCGGCAACGCCGACGAATAGTTGACCGTGTTGGTGGCGCGGCGCATGTAGGCCTTCCACGCATCCGAACCCGACTCACGACCGCCACCGGTTTCCTTCTCGCCACCGAACGCGCCGCCGATTTCCGCGCCGCTCGGTCCAATGTTCACGTTAGCGATACCGCAATCGCTGCCCGAGTCGGACAGGAAGCGTTCGGCTTCGCGCAGATCGGTCGTGAACACGCACGACGACAAACCGTGCACCGCCGCGTTGTTCGCCTCGACCGCATCCGCGAAATCCGAATAGCGGAGCACGTAGAGAATCGGAGCGAAGGTTTCCTTCAACACCACCGCCGTTTGCGACGGCATTTCGACGATGGCCGGACGCACGTAGTAACCGCCTTCATGGCCCTTCACCTCGACGCGCTCGCCGCCGAACACCTTGCCGCCTTCGGCCGTAGCCTGCTGCAGCGCTTCCTGCATGCGAGCGTACGATTGCTTGTCGATGAGCGGCCCCATCAGCGTACCCTTTTCGAGCGGATTGCCGATCGGCACCTTGCTGTACAGCTGCTTCAGACGTTCAATGGTCTTGTCGTACACACTCTCGTGCACGAACAGACGCCGCAGCGACGTGCACCGCTGTCCCGCCGTGCCCACAGCCGAGAACAGAATGCCGCGCATCGCGAGCTCATGATCCGCCGTTTGCGCGACGATACCCGCGTTGTTGCCGCCGAGTTCGAGCAGCGAGCGGCCGAAGCGCTTCGCCACTTCAACGCCGACCGTGCGGCCCATTTCCGTGCTGCCCGTCGCGCTGACGATCGACGCGCGCGGGTCGGCCACCAGCTTCGCGCCGACGTCGCGACCGCCGTTGATCAGCGCGGTCAGGCCGGCCGGTGCGTCGCCGAATTCCTTCAATGCCTCGCTGAGAATCTGGTTGACGGCAAGCGCGGTCAACGGCGTCTTTTCCGACGGCTTCCAGATCACCGCGTTGCCGCACACCAGCGCCAGCGCCGCATTCCACGACCACACCGCTGCGGGGAAGTTGAACGCCGAGATAACGACGCACGTACCCATGGGATGCCATGTTTCAGCCATACGATGGCCCGGGCGTTCCGAGGCGATCGTCAGACCGTACAACTGACGCGACAGACCGACCGCGAAGTCGCAGATGTCGATCATTTCCTGCACTTCGCCCAACCCTTCCTGCAGGATCTTGCCGGTTTCGAGCGTGATGATGCTGCCGAGGGCGTGCTTCCTTTCACGCAGACGGTTGCCGAGCAGGCGCACCAACTCGCCACGGCGCGGCGCCGGGACGTTGCGCCAGGCCGTGTACGCCTCTTTTGCATTGGCGAGGGCCGCGTCGACTTCCGCCACCGTGTTGCTGGCCACACGGCCGATGAGTTCGCCGGTAATCGGCGAATGAACCGCGATGTCGCCGGCTTGCGCCGCGTGGGCGATGCCGAGGTCGGCGAGGATGGTGGAAGCGTTCATGAGAATCCCTTTAATTTCCGATGCGAAACAAGAGTAAGTTCGGAAACTATACACGCGGGATTTTACGGCGGCAAGGGTATTTGCCCGGAGCGGCCCGCCTGGGCGTGCGGGTGGGCTCGCTGCGCTTGATTGAAGGCTGCGAGGGGCCGGCCTGTATTGGGTGATTCGCGCGATTTGCGGTAGGTTGCCGACGCATCGCCAGGCGGCGGTTCGTTTCTTATTGGAAATATTCTCGACGCCCTCAAAATTACCGCCGCATCCAGCATCTCCCCGTCAAACGTCACCGTTTCCCGTTTCCGTGTCTGTTGTCCGTCGCGCGTCTTAATGGCGGCAGCGGCGCGCTCAAGCGGCGCCCATTGGCATTGGCATTGGCATTGGCATTGGCATTGGCATTGGCATTGGCATTGGCATTGGCATTGGCATTGGCATTGGCATTGGCATTGGCTTCGGCTTCGGCTTCGGCTTCGGCTTCGGCTTCGGCTTCGGCTTCGGCTTCGGCTTCGGCTTCGGCTTCGGCTTCGGCTTCGGCTTCGGCTT
>NZ_JBNPVT010000043.1:0-18299 GCF_050434205.1 Paraburkholderia sp. GAS348 | reverse complement strand
GAAATGGTCATGCCGGGCGACAACGTGTCGATCACGGTGAAGCTGATCAACCCGATCGCGATGGAAGAAGGTCTGCGCTTCGCAATCCGCGAAGGCGGCCGTACGGTCGGCGCAGGTGTGGTTGCAAAGATCCTCGAGTAACGCCAGACAGTTCTCGTTGATCGGTAGTTTCGGGGTTGGCGGTGTCGTCAACCCCAAAATGGTTTAGGGGTATAGCTCAACTGGCAGAGCGTCGGTCTCCAAAACCGAAGGTTGGGGGTTCGATTCCCTCTGCCCCTGCCAACTCTCGCGTCGTATATGACGCTTCGTTAAGGTGTTATGGCGAATCCTTCCGTCGAAACTGTAAATACATCCGGCGACAAGCTGATGCTCGTCGCGGGCGTATTGTTGGTCTTGGCCGGGTTCGTGGGGTTCTTCTGGCTCAGCGGCCAGGAATGGTACGTCCGCGGAGCCGCCTTGGCTGTTGGCGCTATCGCGGGTGTTGCAGTCGGTCTTCTCTCCGCGCCTGGCAAGGGTTTCATCGCTTTCGCCAAAGACTCGTACAAAGAAGTTCGCAAGGTTGTCTGGCCGACTCGTAAAGAGGCCACCCAGACAACGCTCGTAGTGTTCGGCTTCGTGTTTGTCATGGCGATCTTTCTTTGGATTAGCGATAAATCCATCGAATGGGCGATTTTCTCGGTGATTCTGGGTTGGAAATGATATGAGCGATACTCCGGCATCCCCGAGCGGCAAACGTTGGTACGTGGTGCACGCCTACTCCGGCATGGAGAAGAGCGTGCAACGTGCGCTTCAGGAGCGCATCGAACGTGCTGGCATGCAAGACCAGTTTGGTCAAATCCTCGTTCCGACTGAAGAAGTGGTCGAGGTGAAAGGCGGTCACAAATCGGTGACCGAGCGTCGTTTCTTCCCGGGCTATGTCCTTGTGGAAATGGAAATGACAGACGAAACGTGGCACCTCGTGAAAAACACGGCAAAGGTGACGGGTTTCGTAGGCGGTGCGCGTAATCGTCCGAGTCCGATTTCCCCGCGGGAAGTCGAGAAGATCATGTCGCAAATGCAGGAAGGCGTGGAAAAGCCGCGTCCGAAGACCCTGTTCGAAGTAGGCGAGATGGTGCGGGTGAAGGACGGTCCGTTCACGGATTTCAACGGCAGCGTCGAAGAAGTGAACTACGAAAAGTCGCGCGTCCGTGTTTCCGTTACAATCTTCGGCCGCGCAACGCCGGTCGAGCTGGAATTCGGCCAGGTCGAAAAGTTGTAATCCAGAATTCTACGGGGCGCACTGGTCGGTGCGCTCCGTATTTCGCGCTTACGGTCCGCGTAATGGCCGTTGAGGAGCGTAAGTAGTCTGTTTTTCGGCGAACGCGCGCTACTACTCACTGAATGTCCGCTTGTACTAGGGCGGCGTTCCTAAGAGGTTTTCAAAATGGCAAAGAAAATCATCGGCTTTATCAAGCTGCAGATTCCTGCAGGTAAAGCCAACCCGTCGCCGCCGGTCGGTCCGGCACTGGGCCAACGCGGCCTGAACATCATGGAGTTCTGCAAGGCGTTCAACGCGCAGACTCAAGCTATGGAACCGGGTCTGCCGATTCCGGTCGTGATCACCGCGTTTGCGGACAAGAGCTTCACGTTCGTTCTGAAGACGCCGCCGGCTACGGTTCTGATCAAGAAGGCAGCGAAGATCGACAAGGGTTCGGCTAAGCCGCATACCGACAAGGTCGGCAAGATCACCCGCGCTCAAGCTGAAGACATCGCCAAGACCAAGATGCCCGATCTGACGGCAGCTGATCTGGACGCAGCGGTTCGTACGATCGCTGGTAGCGCCCGCTCGATGGGCATCACCGTGGAGGGCGTGTAAATGGCTAAGCTTTCAAAACGTCTGCAAGCATTCGCAGCCAAGGTTGATCGTCAAAAGCTGTACGCGATCGACGAAGCTCTGTCGCTCGTGAAGGAATGCGCAAGCGCGAAGTTCGACGAATCGATCGACGTTGCAGTGCAACTCGGCATCGACGCGAAGAAGTCGGACCAAGTGGTTCGGGGCTCGGTCGTGCTGCCGGCAGGTACCGGTAAGTCGGTTCGCGTGGCCGTGTTTGCACAAGGCGAAAAGGCTGAGCAAGCTCGCGCAGCCGGCGCAGAAGTCGTCGGTATGGAAGACCTGGCTGAACAAGTCAAGGCCGGCAAGCTGGACTTCGACATCGTGATCGCTTCGCCGGACACGATGCGCGTTGTCGGTACGCTCGGTCAGATTCTCGGCCCGCGCGGCCTGATGCCGAACCCGAAGGTTGGCACGGTTACGCCGGACGTCGCGACTGCAGTCAAGAACGCCAAGGCTGGTCAGGTGCAATTCCGTGTCGACAAGGCCGGTATCATCCACGCCACGATCGGCCGTGCTTCGTTCGAGCCGACGGCTCTGCGTAGCAACCTGAACGCTCTCGTCGACGCGCTGCAAAAGGCGAAGCCGGCAACGAGCAAGGGTGTGTATCTGCGTAAGGTTGCACTGTCGAGCACGATGGGCGTTGGCGTTCGCGTCGACCAGGCATCGCTCGCAGCACAGTAAGAAATTTCATCGCCTCGATGTGAGTCGAGGCGGTTTTATGGGCTTTGGGCGGTCGCAAGATGGCAGTCTGCATCGAGCGACCGGTTGTCAAAGACCGTTGGTGGGAGCGCAGCAGGTAGGCGGTCCCTTAATGTAAAGCCAACGCAGATGGCGAACCCGGAATGGTTTTGTAGTGATGAAGCCGGTTGAAGTTCGCAGCAATGCGGGTTTCAGGCGGTCGAAATACTCCTGACTGGTCGGACGCCGTTATTGAACGCGGTACACAAGGCGCACGCTGCGTGTATCGAATCTGGAGGTTAACCGTGCCACTTAACAAAGAAAGCAAGCAGGCCGTCGTCGCTGAGGTTGCCGCGCAAGTCGCGAAAGCCCAGACCGTGGTTCTGGCTGAGTATCGTGGAATCGCGGTTGGCGATCTGACCAAGCTGCGCGCGAAAGCGCGTGAGCAACAGGTTTACCTTCGCGTGTTGAAAAACACGTTGGCGCGTCGCGCTGTCGAAGGTACCCCGTTTGCTTCGCTGGCAGAGCAGATGACTGGTCCCCTGATCTACGGCATCTCGGAAGATGCCATTGCTGCTGCTAAGGTCGTCAACGACTTCGGCAAAACCAATGACAAGTTGATCATCAAGGCTGGTTCCTACGAAGGCAAGGTGATGGACAAGGCTGGCGTGCAAGCGCTGGCAAACATCCCGAGCCGCGAAGAACTGCTCTCCAAGCTGTTGTACGTTATGCAAGCACCTGTTTCAGGCTTTGCGCGCGCTCTGGCCGCGCTGGCAGAAAAGAAACAAGGCGAAGAAACCGCTGCGTAACGCACTTCAGTCGAGCGTGATTGATCGCTGGCTGTATCCGAATTCAATTTAGGAGTATTTCAAATGGCAATCGCAAAAGATGACATCCTCGAGGCAGTAAGCTCGATGTCGGTTCTGGAACTGAACGAGCTGGTCAAGGCGTTCGAAGAAAAGTTTGGCGTGTCGGCAGCTGCTGTTGCAGTGGCAGGCCCGGCAGGCGGCGGCGCTGCTGCTGCTGCTGAAGAGCAAACCGAATTCACGGTCAACCTGACGGAAGTCGGCGCGAACAAGGTTTCGGTCATTAAGGCTGTTCGTGAACTGACGGGTCTCGGCCTGAAGGAAGCGAAGGACCTGGTCGACGGTGCACCGAAGCCTGTTAAGGAATCGGTACCGAAGGCTGCTGCTGAAGAAGCCAAGAAGAAGTTGGAAGAAGCCGGCGCGAAGGCTGAAATCAAGTAAGTTTCAGCGCGTTGTGCGAAGGCTGGCGGTTTTCCACCGCCGGCCTTTTTGTGCTTTGTGGGAACCATGTTTTTGTCAGCCGGTTTCGGCAAGAACAGGGGGCCGAGAAGCCAAAGAGAATCGTCTATCGGCAATATTGACCGGCGCTTCTCTTTGTCTTCTGAAGCGACTGCAGAAGGCAAGTTTGGTCGGGTAGCGGGCAACATAGGCATCCGCTGCCGTCAGCCAGCGGTTGGTAGCGGCCAACCACCAAGCTTCTAGGCTCGTTCAAGCCATCGGACGGCCATCGGGTCTCAGTCGGTGAACACTCGGGTTGTCTCATCAAGGTATCCTGCCTCGACAACAATGCCCGCCGTGATTCGGAGATCGTATGCAATATTCCTTCACCGAGAAGAAGCGCATTCGCAAGAGTTTTGCGAAGCGCCCCATCGTTCACCAAGTACCTTTCCTGCTGGCTACCCAGCTTGAATCATTCAGCACGTTTCTGCAAGCAGACACGTCATCCACGCAGCGCAAGCCGGAAGGCCTGCAGGCTGCGTTCACGTCCGTTTTTCCGATTGTTTCGCATAACGGGTTCGCTCGTCTAGAGTTCGTCAGCTACATGCTGTCGCCGCCGGCATTCAACATCAAGGAATGTCAGCAGCGCGGTTTGACGTACTGCTCAGCACTGCGCGCGAAAGTGCGCCTGGTGCTGCTCGACAAGGAATCGCCGAGCAAGCCGGTCGTCAAGGAAGTGAAGGAACAGGAAGTGTACATGGGCGAAATTCCGCTCATGACGCCGACGGGTTCGTTCGTCATCAACGGCACGGAACGTGTGATCGTTTCGCAGCTGCATCGTTCGCCGGGCGTGTTCTTCGAACACGACAAGGGCAAGACGCACAGCTCGGGCAAGCTCCTGTTCTCGGCACGTATCATTCCTTACCGCGGTTCGTGGCTCGACTTCGAATTCGATCCGAAGGACGTGCTGTACTTCCGCGTCGACCGCCGTCGCAAGATGCCGGTCACGATCCTGCTGAAGGCGATCGGCCTGACGCCGGAACAAATCCTCGCAAACTTCTTCGTGTTCGACAATTTCACGCTGATGCCGGAAGGCGCACAGATGGAATTCGTGCCGGAGCGTCTGCGTGGTGAAGTCGCACGTTTCGACATTACGGACCGTGATGGCAACGTGATCGTCCAGAAGGACAAGCGGATCAACGCCAAGCACATTCGCGATCTCGACAACGCGAAAACGAAGTTCATCTCGGTGCCGGAAGACTATCTGCTCGGCCGCGTGCTCGCGAAGAACGTTGTCGATGGCGACACGGGTGAAGTCATCGCTAACGCGAACGACGAAATCACCGAAACCGTCCTCGAAAAGCTCCGCGAATCGAAGATCAAAGACATCCAGACGCTCTACACGAACGATCTGGATCAAGGTCCATACATCTCGTCGACGCTGCGTATCGACGAAACCGCGGACAAGATGGCTGCACGCATCGCGATCTACCGCATGATGCGTCCGGGCGAACCGCCGACCGAAGAAGCGGTTGAGGCGCTGTTCAACCGTCTGTTCTACAGCGAAGACGCATACGACCTGTCCAAGGTGGGTCGTATGAAGTTCAACCGCCGTGTCGGTCGCGACGAAATCGTCGGCCCGATGACGCTGCAAGACGACGACATCCTCGCAACGATCAAGATCCTGGTCGAACTGCGTAACGGCAAGGGCGAAGTGGACGACATCGACCACTTGGGCAATCGTCGTGTGCGTTGCGTCGGCGAACTGGCGGAAAACCAGTTCCGCGCAGGTCTCGTGCGTGTCGAACGTGCTGTGAAGGAACGCCTCGGCCAGGCCGAAAGCGAAAACCTGATGCCGCACGACCTGATCAACTCGAAGCCGATTTCGTCGGCGATTCGCGAGTTCTTCGGTTCGTCGCAGCTGTCGCAGTTTATGGACCAGACCAACCCGCTGTCGGAAATCACCCACAAGCGCCGTGTTTCGGCACTTGGCCCTGGCGGTTTGACGCGTGAGCGCGCTGGCTTTGAAGTCCGCGACGTGCACCCGACCCACTACGGCCGTGTGTGCCCGATTGAAACGCCGGAAGGTCCGAACATCGGCCTGATCAACTCGCTCGCACTGTACGCGCACTTGAACGAATACGGCTTCCTCGAAACGCCGTATCGCAAGGTGGTGGACAGCAAGGTGACCGATCAGATCGACTATCTGTCGGCGATCGAAGAAGGCCGTTACGTGATCGCTCAGGCGAACGCGGCGGTTGCTGCTGATGGCTCGCTGACCGACGAACTGGTGTCGTCGCGTGAAGCAGGCGAAACGCTGATGGTTACGCCGGACCGCATCCAGTACATGGACGTGGCGCCGTCGCAGATCGTCTCGGTGGCAGCATCGCTGATTCCGTTCCTCGAGCACGATGACGCGAACCGCGCATTGATGGGTTCGAACATGCAGCGCCAGGCTGTGCCGTGTCTGCGTCCTGAAAAGGCCGTGGTCGGTACGGGTATCGAACGCACGGTGGCAGTCGACTCGGGTACGACGGTTCAGGCATTCCGCGGTGGTGTGGTCGATTACGTCGACGCAGGCCGTATGGTGATCCGCGTGAACGACGATGAAGCCGTTGCTGGCGACGTCGGCGTGGACATCTACAACCTGATCAAGTACACGCGTTCGAACCAGAACACGAACATCAACCAGCGCCCGATCGTGAAGGTCGGCGATATCGTGTCGCGTGGCGACGTGCTGGCTGACGGTGCATCGACCGACCTCGGCGAACTGGCTCTCGGCCAGAACATGCTGGTCGCGTTCATGCCGTGGAACGGCTACAACTTCGAAGATTCGATCTTGATCTCGGAGAAGGTGGTTGCTGACGACCGTTACACGTCGATCCACATCGAAGAACTGAACGTCGTAGCTCGCGATACGAAGCTCGGACCGGAAGAAATCACGCGCGACATCTCGAACCTGGCTGAAGTGCAACTCGGCCGTCTCGATGAGTCGGGCATCGTCTACATCGGCGCTGAAGTCGAAGCAGGCGACGTGCTGGTCGGTAAGGTCACGCCGAAGGGCGAAACCCAGCTGACGCCGGAAGAAAAGCTGCTGCGCGCGATCTTCGGTGAAAAGGCTTCGGACGTGAAGGACACGTCGCTGCGCGTGCCGTCGGGCATGAGCGGCACGGTCATCGACGTGCAAGTGTTCACGCGTGAAGGCATTCAGCGCGACAAGCGTGCGCAACAGATCATCGACGATGAACTGAAGCGTTATCGCCTCGACCTGAACGACCAGTTGCGTATCGTGGAAGGCGATGCATTCCAGCGTCTCGCACGTATGCTGACCGGCAAGGTCGCAAACGGTGGTCCGAAGAAGCTCGCGAAGGGTACGAAGATCGAACAGGCTTACCTGGAAGATCTCGACCACTACCACTGGTTCGACATCCGCCTCGCGGACGAAGAAGCAGCGGCACAGCTCGAAGCTATCAAGGACTCGATCGAACAGAAGCGTCACCAGTTCGATCTGGCGTTCGAAGAAAAGCGCAAGAAGCTCACGCAAGGCGACGAACTGCCGCCGGGCGTGCTGAAGATGGTCAAGGTGTATCTGGCTGTTAAGCGTCGTCTGCAGCCTGGCGACAAGATGGCCGGCCGTCACGGTAACAAGGGTGTGGTGTCGAAGATCGTTCCGATCGAAGACATGCCGTACATGGCCGATGGCCGTCCGGCTGACGTCGTTCTGAACCCGCTCGGCGTGCCGTCGCGGATGAACGTGGGTCAGGTTCTCGAAGTGCATCTGGGTTGGGCCGCGAAGGGTCTCGGCTGGCGTATTGCAGAAATGCTGCAACGTCAGGCGAAGATCGCTGAACTGCGCGAATTCCTGACCAAGATCTACAACGAGTCGGGCCGCGCTGAAGAGCTGGACAGCTTCACGGACGACGAAATCGTCGAACTGGCGAAGAACCTGCGCGAAGGCGTTCCGTTTGCCACGCCGGTGTTCGACGGTGCGACGGAAGAAGAAATGTCGCGCGCGCTGGATCTGGCATTCCCGGACGACATCGCGAAGAACCTCGGCATGACGCCGTCGAAGAACCAGGTGCGTCTGTATGACGGTCGCACGGGTGAGATGTTCGAGCGTACGGTGACTGTCGGCTACATGCACTACCTGAAGCTGCACCACTTGGTCGACGACAAGATGCACGCGCGTTCCACGGGCCCGTACTCGCTCGTGACGCAGCAGCCGTTGGGCGGTAAGGCGCAGTTCGGTGGCCAGCGTTTCGGTGAAATGGAAGTGTGGGCGCTCGAAGCGTACGGCGCATCGTACGTGTTGCAAGAAATGCTGACGGTGAAGTCGGATGACGTGGCGGGCCGGACCAAGGTGTATGAGAACCTGGTCAAGGGTGATCACGTGATCGACGCCGGCATGCCGGAATCCTTCAACGTGCTCGTGAAGGAAATCCGCTCGCTCGGTATCGATATCGACCTCGACCGCAACTAATCGGACTACGGAGAGAAAGCAATGAAAGCTCTGCTCGATCTATTCAAGCAAGTCCAACAGCCTGAAGTTTTTGACGCGATCAAGATCGGTCTGGCCTCGCCAGACAAGATCCGTTCGTGGTCGTTCGGTGAAGTCAAGAAGCCGGAAACCATCAACTACCGGACGTTCAAGCCGGAACGCGATGGTTTGTTCTGCGCGAAGATCTTCGGGCCGATCAAAGACTACGAATGCCTTTGCGGCAAGTACAAGCGCCTGAAGCATCGTGGCGTGATCTGTGAAAAGTGCGGCGTCGAAGTGACGCTCGCGAAGGTGCGTCGCGAACGGATGGGCCACATTGAGTTGGCCTCGCCGGTCGCTCACATCTGGTTCCTGAAGTCGCTGCCGTCGCGTCTGGGCATGGTGCTCGACATGACGCTGCGCGACATCGAACGCGTGCTGTACTTCGAAGCATACGTGGTGATCGATCCGGGCATGACGCCGCTGAAAGCGCGGCAGATCATGACGGAAGAGGATTACTACAACAAGGTCGAAGAGTACGGTGACGAATTCCGTGCCGAGATGGGCGCGGAAGGCGTTCGCGAACTGCTGCGCGCGATCAACATCGACGAACAGGTCGAGATGCTGCGCACTGAACTCAAGAACACGGGTTCGGAAGCGAAGATCAAGAAGTATGCGAAGCGCCTGAAGGTGCTCGAGGCTTTCCAACGTTCGGGCATCAAGCCTGACTGGATGGTGCTCGAAGTGCTGCCGGTGCTGCCGCCGGAACTGCGTCCGCTGGTGCCGCTGGATGGCGGCCGCTTCGCGACGTCGGACCTGAACGACCTGTATCGCCGCGTGATCAACCGTAACAACCGGTTGAAGCGTCTGCTCGAACTGAAGGCGCCTGAAATCATCGTCCGCAACGAAAAGCGGATGCTGCAGGAAGCCGTCGATTCGCTGCTCGACAACGGTCGTCGCGGTAAGGCAATGACCGGCGCGAACAAGCGTCCGCTGAAGTCGCTCGCTGACATGATCAAGGGTAAGGGCGGTCGTTTCCGTCAGAACTTGCTCGGTAAGCGCGTTGACTACTCGGGCCGTTCGGTGATCGTGGTCGGCCCGACGCTCAAGCTGCATCAGTGCGGTCTGCCGAAGCTGATGGCGCTCGAACTGTTCAAGCCGTTCATCTTCAACAAGCTCGAAGTGATGGGTGTCGCTACCACCATCAAGGCCGCGAAGAAGGAAGTCGAGAACCAGACGCCGGTGGTGTGGGACATCCTCGAAGAGGTGATCCGCGAACATCCGGTCATGCTGAACCGTGCGCCTACGCTGCACCGTCTTGGCATTCAGGCTTTCGAGCCGGTGCTGATCGAAGGTAAGGCTATCCAGCTGCACCCGCTCGTTTGCGCGGCGTTCAACGCCGACTTCGACGGTGACCAGATGGCTGTGCACGTGCCGCTGTCGCTCGAAGCGCAGATGGAAGCGCGTACGCTGATGCTGGCGTCGAACAACATCCTGTTCCCGGCCAACGGCGATCCGTCGATCGTGCCGTCGCAGGATATCGTGCTCGGCCTGTACTACGCGACGCGTGAAGCAGTGAACGCCAAGGGCGAAGGCCTGACGTTCACCGGCGTGTCGGAAGCACTGCGCGCTTACGAGAACAAGGAAGTCGAGCTGGCCTCGCGCGTCAACGTGCGGATCACGGAAATGGTCCACAACGAAGACAAGTCGGAAGGCGCGCCGGCATTCGTGCCGAAGATCACGCTGTACGCGACGACCGTCGGCCGTTCGATCCTGTCGGAAATCCTTCCGCCGGGTCTGCCGTTCTCGGTGCTGAACAAGCCGCTGAAGAAGAAGGAAATCTCGCGTCTGATCAACACCGCATTCCGCAAGTGCGGTCTGCGTGAAACGGTGATTTTCGCCGACCAGTTGATGCAGTCGGGTTTCCGTCTGGCAACGCGCGCCGGTATTTCGATTTGCGTCGACGACATGCTCGTGCCGCCGCAGAAAGAACAGATCGTCGGCGATGCAGCCAAGAAGGTGAAGGAATACGACCGTCAGTACATGTCGGGTCTCGTCACGTCGCAAGAACGCTACAACAACGTGGTCGACATCTGGTCGGCAACGTCGGAAGCGGTCGGCAAGGCGATGATGGAACAGCTGTCGACGGAACCGGTGGTCGATCGCGACGGCAACGAAACGCGTCAGGAATCGTTCAACTCCATCTACATGATGGCTGACTCGGGTGCTCGTGGTTCCGCGGTTCAGATTCGTCAGCTGGCCGGTATGCGTGGCCTGATGGCGAAGCCGGACGGCTCGATCATCGAGACGCCGATTACGGCGAACTTCCGTGAAGGCTTGAACGTGTTGCAGTACTTCATCTCGACCCACGGTGCACGTAAGGGTCTGGCTGATACGGCACTGAAGACGGCAAACTCGGGTTACCTGACGCGTCGTCTGGTCGACGTGACGCAGGATCTGGTGGTGGTCGAGGACGATTGCGGTACGTCCAACGGCGTCGCCATGAAGGCGTTGGTCGAAGGCGGTGAAGTTGTCGAAGCGCTGCGTGACCGTATCCTCGGTCGCGTGACGGTGGCTGACGTCGTCAATCCGGAAACGCAGGAAACGCTGTACGAAACGGGCGCGTTGCTCGACGAAGACGCGGTCGAAGAAATCGAACGCCTCGGCATCGACGAAGTGCGCGTGCGTACGCCGCTGACTTGCGAAACGCGTTACGGTCTGTGCGCAGCCTGCTATGGCCGCGACCTGGGTCGTGGCTCGTCGGTCAACGTTGGCGAGGCAGTTGGCGTGATCGCTGCTCAGTCGATCGGTGAACCGGGCACGCAGCTCACGATGCGTACGTTCCACATCGGTGGTGCGGCATCGCGTGCAGCAGTGGCTTCGTCGGTTGAAGCCAAGTCGAACGGTACGGTTCGTTTCACCGCAACGATGCGTTACGTCACCAACGCGAAGGGCGAGCAGATCGTCATCTCGCGTTCGGGCGAAGCGATGATTACCGACGACCACGGTCGCGAGCGTGAACGTCACAAGGTGCCGTACGGCGCGACGCTGTTGCAACTGGACGGCGCGCAGATCAAGGCCGGCACGCAACTGGCGACGTGGGATCCGATGACGCGTCCGATCATCACCGAGTACGGTGGTACGGTGAAGTTCGAAAACGTCGAAGAAGGCGTGACGGTTGCCAAGCAGATCGACGATGTGACGGGTCTCTCGACACTGGTCGTGATCGACGTGAAGCGCCGCGGTTCGCAAGCGTCGAAGACGGTGCGCCCGCAGGTCAAGCTGCTCGACGCGAACGGCGAAGAAGTCAAGATCCCGAACACCGAGCACTCGGTGCAGATCGGCTTCCAGGTCGGCGCTCTGATCACCGTGAAGGACGGTCAGCAAGTGCAGGTCGGTGAAGTGCTGGCACGTATCCCGGTCGAATCGCAAAAGACTCGCGACATTACCGGTGGTCTGCCGCGTGTGGCCGAACTGTTCGAAGCGCGCTCGCCGAAGGACGCCGGTATTCTGGCGGAAGTCACGGGCACGACGTCGTTCGGTAAGGACACGAAGGGCAAGCAGCGTCTCGTTATCACGGACCTCGAAGGCAATCAGCACGAGTTCCTGATCGCGAAGGAAAAGCAGGTTCTGGTGCACGATGGTCAGGTCGTCAACAAGGGCGAAATGATTGTCGACGGTCCGGCTGATCCGCACGACATTCTGCGTTTGCAGGGCGTCGAAGCGCTGGCGCGCTACATCGTTGACGAAGTGCAGGACGTGTATCGTCTGCAGGGCGTGAAGATCAATGACAAGCACATTGAAGTGATCGTCCGTCAGATGCTGCGCCGCGTGCAGATCGTCGATAACGGTGACACGCGCTTCATCATGGGCGAACAGGTCGAGCGCTCGGATATGCTCGACGAGAACGACCGGATGGCTGCGGAAGGCAAGATCCCGGCAACCTACGACAACGTGCTGCTCGGTATTACGAAGGCATCGCTGTCGACCGATTCGTTCATCTCCGCGGCGTCGTTCCAGGAAACGACTCGCGTGCTGACCGAAGCGGCGATCATGGGCAAGCGCGACGATTTGCGCGGGCTGAAGGAAAACGTGATCGTTGGTCGTCTGATTCCGGCTGGTACCGGTCTCGCGTTCCACAAGGCACGCAAGAGCAAGGAACTGTCCGACCGCGAGCGTTTCGATCAGATCGCAGCGGAAGAGTCGTTCGAATTCGGTACGCCGGAAACGCCGGCTGCCGAACAGCAGCACTCAGGCGAGTAAGTCCCGGCGGCGCAAGCCGCTTGGGCTCACCAGCCAGCGAAGCCGCTCAGTTTCGACTGAGCGGCTTTTTTTTGTCGACAGGAGTTAGTGCTTTTGCACTTACTCCTGTTCCACGCACCGCGGGTGCCTCATTTTTGTGCGTTTTTTGTGGATTCGTCGGCCGAACGGCTAACGTTGTCGCAAAGCGCGGGCGCAGCACGAATGCGTTGGTAAAATTCGTGTCACCGGCATCACGCTGCTTCTCTCCAATTCATGTCCCGTTCGCTCGAAATCCTCAACGAAGTCTTTGGTTACCCCGCGTTTAGAGGGCAGCAGGGTGAAATTGTCGAGCACGTCTCTGGCGGCGGCGATTGTCTCGTGCTGATGCCAACGGGCGGCGGCAAATCGTTGTGCTATCAGATCCCGTCGCTGGTGCGGCGCGAAGCGGGCTGCGGAGCGGGGATCGTCGTGTCCCCGCTGATCGCATTGATGCAGGACCAGGTCGCCGCGTTAAAGGAAGTGGGCGTTAGGGCCGCGTATCTAAATTCGACGCTGTCGAGCGCCGAAGCGATGGCCACCGAGCGCGCGCTGCGCGAAGGCGAAATCGATTTGCTATACGTGGCGCCGGAACGATTGATGACGCCCCGTTTCCAGGAGTTGCTCGAGCGCACGCGCATCGGCCTGTTCGCCATCGACGAAGCGCATTGCGTGTCGCAATGGGGGCACGATTTCCGTCCTGAATATATTCAGTTGTCGGTGCTGCACGAGCGCTTTCCGAACGTGCCGCGCATTGCGCTCACCGCGACCGCCGACGCGATCACGCGCGACGAAATCATCCACCGTCTCGCGCTCGACGACGCGCGCATCTTCGTCTCCAGTTTCGATCGCCCGAACATCCGCTATCGCATCGTCGAAAAGGACAATGCGCGCACGCAATTGCTCGATTTCATTCGCGCCGAACACTCGAAACCGGACGGTACGACCGACGCCGGCGTTGTCTATTGCCTGTCACGTCGCAAGGTCGAAGAAACGGCTGAATGGCTGAAAGAGAAGGGGATGCGCGCGTTGCCGTACCACGCTGGCATGGAGTTCGAAATTCGCCAGAAGCATCAGGAGATGTTCCAGCGCGAGGAGGGCATCGTGATGTGCGCGACGATCGCTTTCGGCATGGGGATCGACAAGCCGGACGTGCGCTTCGTGGCTCACCTTGATTTGCCGAAGAGTGTCGAAGGTTACTACCAGGAAACCGGGCGCGCCGGTCGCGACGGCATGCCGGCGAACGCCTGGATGGCGTACGGTCTGGGCGACGTCGTGCAGCAGCGCAAGATGATTGACGAGTCCGACGCCGACGACGCGCATAAGCGCGTGCAGACCGGCAAGCTCGACGCGTTGCTCGGGCTGTGCGAGGCGGCGACCTGTCGCCGGGTGCGGCTGCTCGCGTATTTCGGCGAGTCGAGCAAGCCGTGCGGCAACTGCGATAACTGCATCGAACCGCCCGACACGTGGGACGCGACGCGCGAGGCGCAGATGGCGCTGTCATGTGTGTTCCGCGCTCAGCGGGCAAGTGGCTTTCACTTCGGCGCCGGACATCTGATCGATATTCTGCGTGGCAACCGTAGCGAGAAGATCCTGCAGCGCGGCCACGAGAAGCTCACCACCTTTGGCATCGGGGCGGCGCTCGGCGAGCCGGAATGGCGCGCCATCTTTCGCCAGCTCGTCGCATTTGGCTACCTCGCCGTCGATCATGAAGGCTTCGGCTCGCTGGTCCTGACTGAGGCCGCCAAAGCAGTGTTGAAGAGCGAGCAGAACGTGACGATGCGCCGCTACGTGAAGCCGACGCGTACCCGCCAGTCATCCGGCCGCACCAGCGAGCGCGCCGACCCGACGATCGGCATGGGCCCGCGCGAGCGCGCCCGCTGGGAACGCCTGCGCGCCTGGCGCACGGAGACGGCGAAAAGCGACGGCGTGCCGGCCTACGTCATCTTCCACGACGCCACGCTGGCCGAAATCGCTCGCAACGGCCCAGATTCCATCGAGGATTTGCGCGGTATTCCGGGCATGGGCGCTCGCAAACTCGACCGTTTCGGTGACGAGTTGCTGGAAGTCGTCGCCGCCGACTGAGCGTTGGCGAGCACAGTTTGAGGTCGGCAGGCGTACGAAACATCGCAACCTGTTGACTCCCTTAGCATTTTCGGAATATTATGCTAGGTTCCGGTTCTTGGAATGCCTGTGTGCGGAGTCAATTCGTGCGCAGACCCCTCGGTCCGGAAGTTCGATGCGCAATCGTTTCTGCTTTGCCCGGAAACAGATGCGTCGATTTTGTTCAATTTCAGGAATAAACAATGCCAACCATCAATCAACTGGTTCGCAAAGGCCGCGCGTCGGAAACGACGAAGAGCAAGAGCCCGGCTTTGCAGGACTGCCCCCAGCGTCGCGGCGTGTGCACCCGTGTGTACACCACGACGCCTAAGAAGCCTAACTCGGCACTGCGTAAGGTTGCCAAGGTTCGTCTGACGAACGGCTTCGAAGTTATTTCGTACATCGGTGGTGAAGGCCACAACCTGCAGGAACACTCGGTCGTGCTGATTCGCGGCGGTCGTGTTAAGGACTTGCCGGGTGTGCGTTACCACATGGTTCGCGGCTCGCTGGATACCCAGGGCGTCAAGGATCGTAAGCAGGCTCGCTCGAAGTACGGTGCGAAGCGTGCAAAAGCAGGCAAATAAGCTGGCAAGCAACTAGCCGGTCAGTGTAGTTTCAGGTCGCCTGCAAAGGCGGTAATAGCGGTAGTGCCGGAATCGCCGGTGCTGTCGAGTAAGTGGTCACCCGACCAGGCTGGTAAGTCGTTAGAGATGAATCGGGTTAGTTGGTGGCCGCGGGGCTAAACAGCTCCAACTGAAAAGTTAAAGGAAGAAACATGCCGCGTCGTCGCGAAGTCCCCAAGCGGGAAGTGTTGCCGGATCCGAAGTTCGGTAACGTAGATGTAGCTAAGTTCATGAACGTGCTGATGCTCTCCGGCAAGAAGTCGGTTGCTGAGCGCATCGTGTACGGCGCTTTCGAACAGATCCAGACCAAGGGTGGCAAGGACCCGCTGGAAGTGTTCACGGTAGCGCTCAACAACGTCAAGCCGGTGGTCGAAGTCAAGAGCCGCCGCGTTGGTGGTGCGAACTATCAGGTTCCGGTCGAAGTGCGTCCGTCGCGTCGTATGGCATTGGCGATGCGTTGGTTGCGTGAAGCCGCGAAGAAGCGCAGCGAGAAGTCGATGGCCCTGCGTCTGGCAGGTGAACTCTCCGAAGCGGCTGAAGGCCGTGGCGGCGCGATGAAGAAGCGCGACGAAGTTCACCGGATGGCAGAAGCCAACAAGGCGTTCTCGCACTTCCGTTTCTAAGCTTCCCGAACCCGGGTTTAGCCGAAAAAGCGGAAAGAAATTCCGGGCGGGTGCGCTTACAAAGCGCCTCGCCCGTTTGTGTTACAGCGCGATGGGTATTTTCTCGCATCGCGTCATCCCAATAGAGGATCAAAGTGGCTCGCAAGACACCTATCGAGCGCTACCGTAACATCGGTATTAGCGCTCACATCGACGCCGGCAAAACGACGACGACCGAGCGCATCCTGTTCTATACCGGCGTGAACCACAAGATTGGTGAAGTTCACGACGGCGCTGCCACCATGGACTGGATGGAGCAGGAGCAGGAACGCGGCATTACGATCACGTCCGCTGCTACCACGGCATTCTGGAAAGGCATGGCCGGCGACCGCGCTGAGCACCGCATCAACATCATCGACACCCCGGGCCACGTTGACTTCACGATTGAAGTTGAGCGCTCGATGCGCGTGCTCGACGGCGCATGCATGGTGTACTGCGCAGTGGGCGGCGTGCAGCCCCAGTCGGAAACCGTGTGGCGTCAGGCTAACAAGTACAAGGTTCCCCGTCTCGCGTTCATCAACAAGATGGACCGTACCGGCGCGAACTTCTTCAAGGTCTACGACCAGCTCAAGCTGCGTCTGAAGGCAAACCCGGTTCCGGTCGTGGTGCCTATCGGCGCTGAAGAATCGTTCACGGGCGTGGTCGATCTGCTGAAGATGAAGGCGATCATTTGGGACGAAGCGTCCCAAGGCACCAAGTTCTCGTACGAAGAAATCCCGGCAGAACTCGTCGACACGTGCAATGAATGGCGCGAGAAGATGGTCGAAGCTGCGGCTGAATCGAGCGAAGACTTGATGAACAAGTACCTCGAAGAAGGCGAGTTGACGGAAGCAGAAATCGTCAAGGGTCTGCGCGACCGTACGATCGCTTGCGAAATCCAGCCGATGCTGTGCGGTACCGCGTTCAAGAACAAGGGCGTGCAACGCATGCTGGACGCCGTGCTCGACTTCCTGCCGTCGCCGATCGACATTCCGCCGGTTACGGGCGAACTCGAAAACGGTGAAAAGGCTGAGCGTCGCGCAGCTGACGACGAGAAGTTCTCGTCGCTCGCATTCAAGATCATGACCGACCCGTTTGTCGGCCAGCTGATCTTCTTCCGTGTGTACTCCGGCACGACGAAGTCGGGCGACACGCTGCTGAACGCGACCAAGGACAAGAAGGAACGTCTCGGTCGTATTCTGCTGATGCACGCAAACCAGCGTGAAGAAATCAAGGAAGTGCACGCAGGCGACATCGCTGCTGCTGTCGGCCTGAAAGACGCAACCACGGGCGACACGCTGTGCGATCCGCTGCACCCGATCGTGCTCGAACGCATGATTTTCCCGGAGCCGGTGATTTCGCAGGCTGTTGAGCCGAAGACGAAGCCGGACCAGGAAAAGATGGGTCTGGCCCTGAACCGTCTGGCTCAGGAAGATCCGTCGTTCCGCGTTCAAACGGACGAAGAATCGGGTCAAACCATTATTTCGGGCATGGGCGAGCTCCACCTGGAAATTCTGGTTGACCGGATGAAGCGTGAATTCGGCGTCGAAGCAACGGTTGGCAAGCCGCAAGTGGCATACCGTGAAACGATCCGCGGCAAGGCGGAAGACGTCGACGGCAAGTTCGTCAAGCAGTCGGGTGGTCGCGGCCAGTACGGTCACGCGGTGATCACGCTCGAGCCGAATGAGCAGGGCAAGGGCTACGAGTTCCTGGACGAGATCAAGGGCGGTGTGATTCCGCGTGAATACATCCCGGCAGTCGATAAGGGTATCCAGGAAACGCTGAAGGCTGGCGTGCTGGCAGGCTTCCCGGTCGTTGACGTGAAGGTTCACCTGACGTTCGGTTCGTACCACGACGTTGACTCGAACGAAAATGCGTTCCGCATGGCTGGTTCGATGGCGTTCAAGGAAGCAATGCGCAAAGCGCAGCCGGTCATCCTCGAACCGATGATGGCTGTGGAAGTCGAAACGCCTGAAGATTACATGGGCAACGTGATGGGCGACCTGTCGGGCCGTCGCGGTATTGTTCAGGGCATGGACGACATGGTTGGTGGCGGCAAGATCGTTCGCGCCGAAGTGCCGCTGTCGGAAATGTTCGGCTACTCGACGTCGCTGCGTTCGCTGACCCAAGGTCGTGCAACGTACACGATGGAGTTCAAGCACTACTCGGAAGCACCGCGCAACGTGTCTGAAGCGATCATCAACGCGAAGTCGAAGTAAGCGCGCGGCAAGTCATTCAACGATTAACTTTTTGAAAGAAGAGAAACATGGCTAAAGGTAAATTCGAACGGACCAAGCCGCACGTGAACGTCGGCACGATCGGTCACGTTGACCACGGCAAGACCACGCTGACGGCAGCGATCACGACGGTGCTGACCAAGAA
>NZ_JBNPVT010000042.1:0-18579 GCF_050434205.1 Paraburkholderia sp. GAS348 | reverse complement strand
TGTACTGTGCCCGCTTTGCCTTGCCTGTCATCGTTCTTCTCCTTGCTTGAGTTTACCTGCTCAGCAAGGGATTCGTTTTTCGGGGGCAAGCTCAAAGCCTGCACTGTACCTGTCGACATAGTCTCCGTCCTCCTCCCGCAGAATGCGCACGAACTGGGCGGCAAGCGACGCACGCCGTGGCGCGCCATAAGACTGTCGCCCCGGATTCGGACGAGCGATGCTCTAACGAGCTGATCAGCTGACGCGAATAAAATGCGCTAGCGTAGCGGCCATCCCGACTTTCGACACGGACGAACTGCATTGATAGTCGCTTTGTGAGTTGAAAAACAAAAAGCCGTTGAATCTCTTTTAGATTCAACGGCTTATCATTCATTTTTGGCGGAGAGACGGGGACAGCCTACCAGAACATCAAAATCCTATAAAAATCAGCAACTTGATCCTGTTGACGAAATATCAGTGTACCAGCAGCTGTGTACCAGTCAAGCTTGCAACCGGTTTCAAAATCACTGAACATCAACTCAATTATGTTCGTCACGTTGCGGCGCAAGCTAAAGGTGACCTTGCCCCCGTTCCGCGAATCCCATAAGGAATATTGAAAATCCATTTGACGACTACATACCTCTTGGGCCACAGAAGTTGCCGAGACCAACTGAACAGTGCGCGTGGGTTGTCGAACTCCCTTTTTGTCATGGATTCGAGGGATGGCCCGGTGTTGAGATGCTGGCTTTTCACCATGATCATCGTGTCGGGCAGCACTTTCTTGAAATGTTCGAAGGTGGGAAGCGGTTGTTTGCGCCAGACCCACTTGCTGACGTTGCCGAAGAGATTCTTGCTTGCGGTGAAATTCCGGTCGATCTTGTTGAAGCTGCTCTGAAGTCGTTCACGCACGATCCTTGTGGAATCCTTCCGAATGATCTACCGGCTGTGCGCAAGGAGATTTCCACCCTGGTCAGTCAAATAGGTTATAGACAGCTATTGACGGACCAGCACGTTGCCCCACTGCTCGCTGACGAAGAGTGGGTCGAGAAGATGCTTGGCACAGTCAAAGCCAAAGCTATTGCTGTGCGTCGTATGCGAATCCCCCAAGACGAGACTGAGCACAAGCGCGACATTGCGTCTTGATGTCAGCCCGTGCAATCGACGCTGTAGTACACATGGTCAGTGTGATCGTCAGCGCCGATTGCCTTCATTTCCGTCGGTCTCACTCCCATGACGTGCCACAGCACCCCCTTAAATCACGTCGAGAACCGGTTCAAAACGAGCCGTCCCGCGACGATTCGGAACCACACCGCGCGACTGCATAAGACGCCCTATTTCAAATACAGCAGCGATGCGTGGATCAATGACGCGCGCGATCACGCGACCAGTCTCGGTATCGCGGAAATACTGTCCATCGCAACGCACCCTACTCAGCAAAGCTGACATGTCGTACACGACCTCAGGCACCAATTCGCCTTCGCCCGCCACGATCCCTGCCGTCAATGAATGATTGCCGCCTCCAACAAACGCTATTCCCCACGGCAACCAGAGGGACAGATGGTGATTGGCAAAGTCCTGCTTCCATGGCCCGGAGGACTTTCCGTTGCCAATTCCAGCAAGCGCGTTTGCGATGCGTTGGCGGTTCCACGGCCAGGGCAGCACGACGTCGGTCGCGAGCCGAACGCGAAACTGATCTTTAGGAAGCTCGAATTCGTAAGGCTCGCTTTCGTAGAAGTTGCGGTCTTCAAAGAAAAAGGTTGGACCCTCGATATTTCCCGGTGCTTCGTGTGCCGCATTTTCCACTACACCAATCATCGCGGCAGCCTGAACCGGCCGCAGCACCAATTTCACTAGATCATGCAACGCTTCCGGATTTTGATCCGCAATAGCGCGGGCCATGTCCATGATATTTTCGAAAGGGCTTTTTCGCTTTGTGCGTTTCTGTGCTTTGAGCCAACGGAGCAACTTGAAGCTCCAACGTTCTATCGGACCCATCCCAATAGTTTGCGGGTCCACCGCCCCCAATTCCCCGACGCACTTGGTCATCCTTTTTCTTCTCCTTTCTTGTATGTCGCACCATCCGCCAGATTTCCGAAAATCTAGACCGAATCGGACCGCCCCTCTTGCAACCGGTTGCAATACGAGGGGAATACTACGTCAGCCAATTGCTTGCTCATCGAAGCGGGCGCGCAGGCGCATGACCGTTTGGCGGCTTGTATCCAATTCGCGGGCAATTGCGGCAATGGACCGCCCTTCCGCAAGCCGCGTGCGCGCCAGTTCCTCCTGCCTATCGCCGAGCGCACGGGGCCGACCCAACAGCTTGCCAGCACCATGCGCTCGGGCGAGGCCGGCGGCGGTAGGGATACGCCGCCCCATTGGCGACGCATCCTCCAGGTAACTTGTCGGAGTTTTTTGTTTCCTCCGCATCCTAAAGCGAATCGATATCCCCACCTATCGCTGCGCCTGGCCGCGCTATTCCACGGACATTATTGGAGTGCTGCGGGTCTTGCGATCGCAGGCTTAATGACTGGCGCCACATTTCTGTTGGGCTTTGATAGCGTTCAGAGCTCACTTCTAGGACTCCTCGGAACGGTCCTGTTCGCTGCTGCCGGCTGGGCTGCGCTCGTGACGGAGTCACCGGGCTTTGACGTCGAGGGGCAAACGGTCGAAGTTGCAGTTGCAATGGATGTGTTGACTGCGGACGCAATTTCGCATCGGAATTGGAGTTCCCCGGAGTTGCAACAGGCCGCAAACCGAGCGGTGAAGATTTGCATGCTTCAAGGTGGCGCACTGGATCAAATGGACGCAACGGTTGCCGGAATGAAGACGATCTACTACGGACCGGGCGAGACATTGGCCGATGCGTCGATTGATTTGGCCCAGCGCAAGCCGGACACGCCTGATTGCCTGGCGACATTCAGACAGCTCTATGCTGCTGACCCGACCATTTTCCCGGACATCTCAACCGAACATAGAGCGTGGCTGCGTAAGCACAATATTGGGACTTGACTACCCGGAAGGCACACCGGTTCCTCGGCCTCGAAACGAACCTACGCTATCAGAAGGCAGTTTGAGTAGCCGCCGAAAAGCGCTGAGGCTTGCGCAAGATTCTGGTTCAGGGCAACCCGAAGACGTCCAGCCTAGCGGGATTGAAATGAACCAACGATCGCCCGCAGGCCAATTGCGAAGGAATCAGCTCGCGCCCGAACAGCTTAGCGAAGCCGGGGAAGTCCAGCATCCGCTGCGGCAGACGGCAGAGGCGCAAGGCAGCGCCGGGGTTGCTGGCCGACGTGTCCGAGGACCGCGCTTTGGCCCATGCCGGGCTGATGACCTGGCGCAGGCGCTCCGCGGAACAGTAGCCCCGCGACCCGGTGTCGCCTCTTGCGCCAAATTCAACTTCCATAGCATCGGAGCACAAAGCTCGGAATGCTTCGCGAATCTCGCTACCATCACGCGACAGGCAACCTGGCTGAGCGCACAGTTCAAGCAGGGCGCCGCAAGCGAAGGCGATGTCCTCGTCGGTGTAGGGAAGGCGTCGCATGCCGTTCCATGCTTCGCGCACCAGTGCCTCCAGCCGCTCACGGTTCACCGCATCCGGCAGGCCCAGCAACTCCCATTGCACCGCACGCCGGCGCAACGAGGTGTCGTGGCGTATCGCGGTGGAAATGCCGTAGGCAAGTTGCTTGCCCGGTAACGGCACGTTGGAGCCGTTTCGCAGGGTGATGGTCTGTCGGAGGCCCACCGCCTCGTGGAACGATTCGGCCGGCATTTCCAGCCAGGACTTCAGGACCTCCTCGCTCCAGCTCGGCAGCTCCTGCGGTGGGGTGTCGAACACGACGGCGTCGTATCCGTTCGAACGGATGATAATCTGTTTGAACACCGGCTGGCCGGATGCCACCCGCTCGTGTTGTTCTCGCAGGAAATTCTCACGGTTCAGGTCACGACGTTCGTCTTCGAAATAGTTGTCCAGCAACTGTTCCAAGAAACTACGGTGTTCAGGATAGATCCGGTTCTTCGGCGGGAACGAGGGATATCCGGTCCAGGGGAACTCGATCCGGTCCAAGTCATAGAAGCGGTACCAGTCGTGGTTGGCGAATACGAAATGGCCGGCCTGGGCCTGAAGTCGCCACAGGTTATCGACGTTTACCGAGACTAGGTCGATCTGCAACTGTTCTGACTCCTCGTTGCAGTGCGGCGTTATGTACTCATCATAGAAGCGACGCAGGTCAGTCGTATCCAGGCAAAAAATGGCCGAGGGGGTCCCCGGCGCCGGTGGCTCCTTGCAATCGGAAGCAAAGAAGCCCGCGATTCCGGGTTCAGTGCTGAAATCGATGTAGCAGGTTGGGAAGCCGTAATGCTGAAGTACCGCGAACAACTGATCACGATTCACGGGATCGGCGAGATAGCTCAGTGAGCGTACTGTGCGCGCCCAACCCAGGAAGCGCATCAGTCGTTGCTCCAGAAGCTCCGGCGACTCGCCTTGCCGGATGGCCCGCTCCATCGACGATGCTGGCGTCCAATTGGCCTGCAGTTGACCCCGGAACCAATCGTACCGGCCCTCTTCCTTGAAACAAAGAGCCAGATCGACAGCCTCTTCCACGGTGTTGACGACATGTCGTTGCACGTTTGGTGTTCCCCCTTTTGAAGACGGATTCTCCCATGTTCGGTAGCCGCCGTAAGCGAAAAGACGCACCACTTCGTGGCTTTGTGGCCGGAACATGACGCCCCATTGCGCCTGGCAGACACTGCCACAGAACAATGAGGTGTCGCCTGCGACGGGTCCGTGACGGCCGAGCGAACTACAGGCAGCGTCCGTGGTGGTTCGAGAGCTCCAGCTCGGCGCAGACGCCGCCATCCGCCGTTACCTGCGGAATGTCACAAACCTGGTCTGAAGCGGTCAGCTATCCCACCGCATCGAAAGTCGGCCCCTGGCCGAACTGGGACCGACGCGCGGCGCGCTGTAGTCTAGCCACACCCAAAACCGTAGCGAAGTCTGCTGCGCTGCTGGGCAAAAACTCGATTGATCGGCCCAGCTCCATGTCCGAAAACGATGAGCAAAACATTAGGAGGGTGTCGCGGGCGCTGGGCAGGCTTTTAGACATCTCGTCGGTAGATGTTCAAAAACGGACGATTTTGGACAAGTCATCGAACGGCTGGTCGGTAGACTAGCCTCGGCCGTCTCGTTCCTTAGAACTGCGCGCCCGGCGCTGCCTTCACAACCGAACAACGGCCGTTAGTCTGATCAGGCAAACCTGAGTAGGTCTCTGTAATGGCCAGAGTGACCCGGTTGATTGAATGCGCAATGCTGCCTGCTGAAAAATCCAGTGAATCCGGTGTTTCGTGTGCGCGGTCGTGGCGCCTTATTCCAACGTTGATGAGGTCATAGCTGACGGTTCCGGCTTGATCGTCATACGCATAGTCGAAATGTCGCGCAGGACCGTTCGATCCCGCTTCTAGATCACACGAAAAAAAAGTCACTTTCGCGAGGCAACCAGTCGAGGCGCCCAGCAATGCGGCAGTGAAGCTGGCAGCAAGCAATCGAGGGAAAAGAACTTTGGTCAATCTCATCGTGTTGCTCCGTAGTTTGAGATGTCGTCGTGGTAATGAGGCTGTAGCAGGCAGGTCGGCCCACCTGTGATGTGGTGCACTGGCGGCAGACCTAACCTGTGCCGCACCGGTTCATCGGCGGTCGAATTCGTTTTCGGGGACGACGACCCATTCCGGATGCGGCGCGTGTTCGAGCAAGTGGACGACATCACAACCTCGATCGGCGATCGAGACGCCGCCATCAGGTGAAAGAGTCTTGGCCCACGTGTCGGGCAAAGCCTCGTTAGCGAGAAAGTCGGTCCACGCTCTCGAAAAGCGAGCGCGCGTGTGAATCAGCGTGTGTGCGCGCTTCGAGACGGGGTATGCGGTCCACGGCCGCAAATAGTCCTCGTCGTGCAGTCCCACGCCGCCAGCCGTGCCCGTGACCGAACACACGTCGTCGTAGTGAAGCCACCCGTTCTGTCGGTAGAAGCGGTTCAGTTGCCAGCCCCGGATGCGAGCACCCCCGCTGAACCCGTTATACGGCCGCGTGACTGGCCAGCGCCACTGGGGCAGGCGGAACACCGTCTGCGGATTGTCGAAGGCAAGCGTGACGAACTGGAAGCGATGCACGACGGGTTCAATGTCACCACGGCCTCCCCAGCGACAAATACTGCCAGTCGCGCCGTCGTGAGTTTCATGAATGGTGATGCGTTGCCTAGGCATATAGGTAAAGGAGTTCAGGTTGTGGGCCTGTCCGTCAGGCACGTGCAACCGGTTTCAAAAACAGGCACAGAAGCAATCCGACGAACTCTTCTGCCTGTCATTGCTCAGCTGTTGCCTATAGGCAGCCTTTTGCTGCTTTCTCCTGAGCCCGGAGTTCGAGCGGGGGCTCCGTCGGTTCGACGTGTTCGCCAGTCGCCGTACTGGCGACATCGAGGAGCGCCCCTGGGTGACTCCACACCCGGGAACCAACCTGCAAATATCAAAGCTTCGACGCCGCGCCGTTTTCCTTCGCGTGCATTTCGTCCACGAAGACCTTCATAAGTGCCTTGGCATCCACGGTGACCACAGACTGGTCGATCTGGCCGTATCGCTGACGTAGTCGAATGCTCACGCGAGGGCCGTCCCATTCGTTCTCCTCCGAGATCAATTCGGCCCCAGCCATACTCTGGACGGAAGCGACAGATGTCTTGGTCGGCGGCCCGTAGCGAGTAACCAGCATGCGCTTGAGTGCGTCGTAGTTATCAGCCGGGGTCTTTAGCGTAACGGAGGCAACCTTGCCGTCCTGCAACAGGATCGAGTCGCTGTAGGGGATACCGAGGTTAGGGCCAAACCAAACGTCTCTTACGCGGTCACCATCAGCGCCTTGGAGGCACGCCGCCCCCGTGGCCGCGAATTCACGGACGCTCGCGGGGCACGTTGGGATATCACTGCGCAGCGGCTTTCCCAAGTCGAACCCGAGAAATGATGTGGGCTCCTTGTCCCAGACGGCGGCCGGGGGTGATCCCTTTTTCGTCGGCGTCTTGGCTAGGACGCCAGTTGAGGCACACGCCAGAATCATCCCAAGAGTAACCGCGTATTTCCGTGTGGTCGATGTGAATGCCATTCTCTTCTCAATTTGTTGTATGCAAGGCTTGCCAATGTCCGTGCGCGCCGCTGTGCAACCGGTTTCAAAATCCAACGACACCTGGCACGCGCGAGGTCACTTTAAACCACACGGTTCGTCTCATCAACTTTCTGGTTCTCTGCTGGGCGGGTGTTTATCGCATCCTCGCCGCATGCGAGAACTGGACGACAAGCAAGCGTTTTCAAAGCGCCTCAAACAAGCACTGCGGCGAAGCCCCAAGCCGGCCGCCACCGCGTCTGAACTCGCCGTGCAGTTCAACCTTCGCTATCTTGGCGAGCCAATCACGCCGCAGGCCGCGCAAAAATGGCTGACCGGCAAGGCTCGGCCGACCGCCAACAAGATCAGAACGTTGGCGGAATGGCTCGATGTGCCCGAGACTTGGCTCCGTTTCGGCGTCAAGGTGCCCAGCGAGGGTCGGGCGAAGCACCGGCCGCGCGAATCAGACAATTCGGTGCTAACAACGCAGGAAGTGGACCTGATCCGGTGCTTTCGACAACTACCTGAGCACCGGCAACGCCTGATACGAGAACTTGTTGAAGACCTGGCGCTTGATGGTTGAAGGCGAGGCACTCCGCGATACCGCCGCGACCGAAGCCGGCACCGCGCGGTTGCGGTCAGCCAACGGGCCAGACAGGCACGACGGGTTATGAACGGTCCGGACGCTTCCTTTGACGGATAGCCGGCGTTCCCGCATGTCGTTCATTGGCTGACACCGACGGCTCAGCAGCGATACCCGGCCGGCTTCGGGTCGTCTCATGGCCGGTGCGCCAGTGAATCTCTTCAATGACTGCTGTGGCGAGATACGAAGCGTACCTCTCCTTGTACTCGTAAGCGATTGCGTCATCGACACACTTGTCATCTAACGAAGTGACCTCTTGCCTGTCCCGAGCGAGGACGGCCTGCTCGGCGTCCCCCAGTGCCATGACATGCGCCCAGTTCTCGATTTCGGCCATCTCGGTACGCCGACGAGGCGGATCATCCAGGCGCTCGATCAACCATCCGCGATACAAACGCGACTCCCCCGTCTGCCTTGGCAACGCAGCAGCCAAGCTCCGCACGCCTACGTTAAGCGCTTGCGCCGCAGATGCAATGCTATCCGATTCGTATGCCCGGCTTGCGTCGTCCGGGGCAGTAAAACGAACACGCACGCGATTTCGCATTTCTCCTCCAGCAACTATGCGGCCTGCTCCGTCTTCTCGTGATGGAACTGCGCAAGAAGCGAATCGAAGACCTCGGGATAATCACAAAGATGCGTCACTCGGTTCCACATCTCATGGGTACTATTTGCAGCGGCAAAAAGCAGGAACCGCCGCTGGTCCACTTCGGTGCAGACGTCGTAATCGCGGAGCACGGGGACCAATATCTCCGCCTGCCTACGCTCCTCGCTGTTCCGAAGCATGTAGTGCTCGGCATAGTCAGGATCACGTCGGCGAACACCAGCGCGCCAGACACGCCGAAGCCACACGAGGGGCACGTCTCGTCTTAAATCGTGCAGGGCCCGATTTGGTACAAGGTTTTCGATATGCTGATCAGTCGAGTCGGGCACGCTCGCCGACGCCACCACGCCGCCCTGTCCCACGACACCGATCGTTTGTCTTCGCGGCCGCTGACCTCGAACTTTCGAAAGCGCCGCCTCTGCCGTGTTCAGTCTAAAAACTGACGGCAGCCCCGGTCGATGCCTGATCGACACGAACTCGTCCTCAGCCAGTTCACCAAATGCCTTCTTCAACGTGGTGCGGCCGAGTTTGATCGCCGGAAAGATCAATCTACCCTGGCGACTCCGCTTTCCTTCAAGCAGGTCGTCCCAGCTAGCAAATCGGTCGGGATATTGCTTCGTGACAGTGGATCGGAGCGAGTAAACGCACCAGAGCGCGCAGGCAAACTGGGATGCCGTCAGATGCCCGCCGTGGTCAACAAGGCGCTCGTATTCCAGCACAATCGTGAGGGCGTCAATGTCTCCATAAACTGCATCGCTCCTCTTTTCAGTCGCCGCAGTAAGAAAATCTTCGGAAGGGGAGTATTCGTTAGGCCGGCCGCTACAACGCCCAGTCCTCTCGCACTCAAACCATCCCAGGTCCACGATAGTGTCGCGTACGCGCTGCGTGGTACGTACCGATGCGCCGTTTGGCGGGGCGATCAACCGGGGGGCCACCCTGCCTCGCGAACTACGATGTGCGCCATGCGCGTAAGAGGTCTTGCGCATGCCGACTGTGAAGCGTAGGAGATACAGCAATTCGCGCACGACGATAGGCGGGTGGTGAGGGGCGATGTCACGCGCAACATAGTCGTACACGTTGCGCTGATCGACTGCGCTAAGGCCGGACCGGGCGAGCGGGCGCACACGGTAGCCATTATCAATGTATTCGGCGATGGTTTCGAAGCGGGTTGCGGTACTCATGATGGGCTTTAGTCATTGTCATTTTCGCCCGTCTTCGTCATACTGACCGGGCTTAAAAAGATATTTGCCCGATAGGATCGTGAGTCCGACTCGGGCTTTTTTTTGCCTGCGATAAGTCCAAGCAGGGCGCACTCATCCTATCGCCCTGCGGATAATGAGCACAAGAAAATTTAGTTGAAACCAGTTTCAAAATTTCATCTGCATTGAGATTTGTTTGAATGGCGGAGCAAAGCGGAGCCATTCTTCGGGATGCGAAGCATCCGGATTTTTCTTTTAAAGGAAAGAGCCGTGCGAGCGGCGAAAGCTGCGACGCACAGTCATGTGTCTTTCTATTAGGCATGTGTAGTTCTAGGATGCGTTTTTCTTGGGGTCGCCGGTGACGCAACTTTCGCTATCACTTCTGACGTAGGTTCGGCAGTATAGACGGTCGCGTGTGACGTAACTTGTAGCCGGCCAAATTGGCCGAACGGTCTCACAGACCAGGCTGAGTGGTCCCACAGACCACCCAGCGGCGAATAGACGACTCACCCCGTTACGAACGCGGGCACGGCGCTGCGATTGTCCAGCCGCGCGCCGCCGTGCTCTCGGTTTATCCGTCGTTACGCTCCCGCTGCAACGGGAGCAGTCGTTCGACGGCAGGGAAACGAATCTTGGCAAGCTCGGAGGCCTTGCGGCTTAGTGTGTAGCCTTTCCCGTAGTCCTCGCTTGTGGAGTCGCCGCCGTCGGACCAACCGCCCAATGCCTGAGCTACGTCACGCGGGATGTCGGCCGCGCGAGCAGCGTCTCTGAAGCCATGCCGGAACGAGTGGAAGGCAAGCCGGCTGTCGGTCACGCCGCACTTATCGCAGAACCGGCCGAACCATTTTGAGAAATTGTCGGAATAGTAGCCCGTGGCGCTTTTCGTCAAGCTCGGGAACAAGCGCGCATGTCCCGCCTTGCGCGTCGCTTCAACGTACTCGACGAACCCAAGCTGCTGAAGAACCGGGTGAATGGGAATGACGCGCTCCGAGTTCCGGGTCTTTAGGTGCTTTTCCTCGTCAGCGGTGCTTTCTTCCCGGATGTGGAGGAACGGAATGCCATCTGTCACGCCAGCGTCTGCTACTTCCAGTTGGCATAGCTCGTTCATCCGCGCGCCATGGTAGAGCGCGAGCAATGGCACCCAGTGTCGCCCCAGCAACTTGGGGGCAAGACGACGATATGGCTCACGAAACAGATCGGCGGAGAACAGCTTTACAAGGTCGGCATCACTGAACGGCTGGCGGCCCTCGTCCTTGCTGCGCTTCTCTTGCAGCGGCTGCAACCCGGCGGCAGGCGTTCTTTCGATGAGGTGCTCCCGGACCGCCCAACTAAAGAAGCTCGAAAAATTGCCAAGCTGGACTTCGGCCGTCTTCGCAGAAATCGGCGGGAGGCCGCTCTTTTCGGCGTGCTGTGCGGCTTGCACCAGCGTCATGCCCGGAAACCGCTTCGTCGCATTCGTCGGCAAATGCGCGAACACTTGCTGCACTTTTCGGGCGTGCTCTCGGGTCACCGCACTCAACAGCGAGTCGCCACCGACGATCTCCCGTAGCAGCTTGAAACTATGCTGATAGCCATTGAGGTTTTTCTTGCTGAGCTTCGAGCGCTGCGTGTCGTTCTCGAATAGCCTGATCGCCTCGTCGATCGTGATGCCGTTCGGGACGGTATCCGCACCCGCACGCGCGACGCCCTCATAGGAGCCCGCTACGGGCCGATAGAGGGGGTCTTCGATTGCATCGTAGAGCCGACCATCGACCAAGAACCGACGGCTCCTGTTGAGGCACTCGATTTCGCCACGGACCATGAACTGTGCCAGAACTTCGACGCTGCTCCCCGACGGCTCGGCATACCCGGCTGCCGCGAGCAGGCCGCGCGCCTGATGCAGGTACTCGCCAAACGTCGCTTCGTCAGGTGGTGTCAAACGGGCGAGTTCGGGATCGATGTTGCACAACGCGTCCTCGGCGGTCATTCCGGCCGGGGTCGGCTTCCAGAGGGAATCACCCGTGGCACGCCAGCGTGGGGCGAACCACGCGCGGGCAATTTGCTCAAGGACGCCACGACCGACTTCCTCGGCAGGTGCACCGACGGCGTCCGCGATATTGGTCGCTGCTGCAAGCTGTTTGTGGATTTCAATGAGTGCGGCGGGCAGTTTTGCGCGGGCCTCATCCAGATTCTTGGTATCCAAGCTTATCTTGATTTCGCGCTTGCCAACGCCGTCTACAAGCAGCTTGGGCACACGCTTGCGCGCATAGTAGGTGCCATCTCGGCGCACCAGTCCCGGTGTTTTTTTCATGTTCTCCGAGTCCGTTGTGTACCACTCTTCGTGGACCGCAGGAATCGAAGCCATTGATTTTTCGGGATTTTCCAAGCTGCTCAAGCACTTGGGTGAAGACTGGCGGAGAGACGGGGATTCGAACCCCGGATAGGTTATTAACCTATACACGCTTTCCAGGCGTGCGACTTAAACCGCTCATCCATCTCTCCGGCGGGGAGCCGAATTATAGCAAACTTCGCGCCCTGCGCCACACTCATGCGCAAAACCGCCTAAGGATGCCGGATGTAGTCCACCAGCGCCCTCGTATAGGCGTCCGGTTTCCGGTCGACCAGACTCACTCCAATCGCCACCAGAAACCCCGCCGGCACGCCGAACACGCCTGAGCTGATCGGCTCGATCCCGAACCACCGTGCGCCCGCGAAACCCGTCATCTGCGTGAAGAACGGATACGTCGACACGATGTAATAAATGCACACCACCAGCCCCGCCACCATGCCCGCCACCGCCCCGAGCCGCGTGGTGCGCTTCCAGAACACGCCCAGCACCAGCACCGGAAACAGGCTCGAAGCCGCCAGTGAAAACGCCGCCCCCACCAGAAACAGAATATTCCCCGTATTCAGCGACGCCACATACGAGGCGAACAACGCCACCCCAAGCAACAAAATCTTCGAGATCGTCACGCGCCGCTGGCTCGATGCGGCCGGATCGACCATGTGGTAGTAGACGTCGTGCGATAGCGCATTAGCGATGGTCAGCAGCAAGCCATCCGCGGTTGAAAGCGCCGCAGCCAGCGCACCGGCCGCGATCAGCCCTGACATCACATACGGCAGGCCCGCGATCTCGGGCGCGGCGAGCACGACCATATCCGGCTGCATCTGGATCTCGCTCCAGCGCACGATGCCGTCGCCATTCGTATCGGCAAGGCTGATCAGACTCGGCTCGACCTTGCGCCACTGCGTGAGCCACTGCGGCAAATCGGCAAAGTGATGACCGACCAGGTTGGTCAATATCTCGTACTTGATCAGCACCGCCAGCACGGGCACCGTCAGATAGAACAGCGCGACGAAGAACAACGTCCAGCCAACCGAGCGTCGCGCTGAAGCCACCGAGGTCGTCGTGTTGTAGCGCGTCAGGATGTGCGGCAGGCTGGCCGTGCCAAGCGACAGGCACAGCAGCAGCGACAGGAAATTGCGTTCATGGGTGCGCCGGTCTTCTTCGCTTGTGACAGGAAACGGCTCGTGCATCGGCACCGGCGCGGCCGCGCGCATCAGCATCTCGTCGCGGCGTTGGGTCCAGACGATCTGTGCGGCGGCGGCATCGCGTGGAAATTGTTCGAGCGCCCGCTCGCGTTCCTTGATCTCGCGCAGCGGGCCATTGTGGCGGCGCAAGTCCGCGACTTCCTGGGTGAGGCGCAGCTTCTCGTCAACGAACGATTGCGGCAACGTATCGAGCCGCATCTGCATCAGCGCGGCGCGCTGTCGATAATCGTCGCGTACGGTCTGCTCGAGCGGCGCGTCGCGCACCTGCTTTTCCAGGCCTTCGACGCGTTCCATCAAGCGGCCGTAATTGAACTGCGGCACCCAGCCGAGGCCATCCTTATGCGCGATCATCGACACGGGAATCAGAATCGCCGCGATCAGGATGATGTATTGCGCGACCTGGGTCCACGTCACGGCACGCATGCCGCCCAGAAACGAACACACGAGAATGCCCGCGAGTCCGCAGAAAATGCCGACCGCGAAATCCACGCCGATAAAACGCGTCGCGATCAAACCGACGCCCTGAATCTGCGCAACCAGATAGACGAACGAGCACAGGATCGCCGCTAACGCAGCGAGTCCACGCACCGCGTTGCTCGAAAAGCGCGTGCCGAGAAAGTCGGGAATCGTGTAGCGCGCGAGTTTGCGCACGTACGGCGCAAGCAGGAACGCGACGAGGCAATAGCCGCCGGTCCAGCCCATCAGGTACGCGAGACCGTCATATCCGGTCGCATAGATCGACCCGGCAAGGCCGATGAACGATGCTGCGGACAACCAGTCGGCCGCTGTCGCCATGCCGTTGAAGAAGGACGGCACGCGCCGCCCGGCTACGTAGTATTCGACGAGGTCGGAAGTACGCGATAGCAACCCGATCACCGCATACACCGCGATCGGCACGAACAGGAACACATAGCCGATCCACACACCGGAGCCGGTGACCCGCTCAATGCGCCACATCACATAGATGAATAGCAGGAAGCCGAGCGTATAGAGCGCGTATGAGCGGATCAGCCGGTTCGTGAGCTTCATCGGTTCAGCTTCCGCGCGCAGCGGGCGCGGTGGAATTGGCACTGGCATTGCTGGCACTGCTGGCACTAGCATCCGCATCGAAAGCGCGTTGCAGACGGCGATCGGCGCGCTGCATCAGCACGATATAAACGACGATCAACGCGACGTAGATCAGAATCGCCCCTTGCGCACCGAAGTAGAACGGCAATCTGAAACCGATGAAGCGCACCTGCTCCAACGCCGGCGCGAACAGCGGCAAAACGAACGACACCACGAAGCCCACCGTCATCAGCGTCGCGATCAACGCAAGATTGAAGCGCCAGTACTCCTGATGCGCGCGCGCCATCGCTGCCGAGACCGCAGGGGGTTCGGGCGCGGGATTGAGTGTAGCGTGAGAGGTGGGGTGCGGCGCAGCCATGCGCCTATGTATCAAAAAGCCACCGGGCAGGCAATCGGGATTGTCCGCGCGGTGGCCTTTACTGCCTGACTTAAGTGGTCGATACCTGGGCCCGCTCAAAGGCACATCAGTCGACATACCCTTGCTGCAAACCCAGGCCAACCTAAGCTCAGAGCGACTCGCCGAGCTGATCGAGAATTGCCGGGTTCTCCAGCGTGGACACGTCCTGCGTGATCTCTTCGCCCTTCGCGAGCGAGCGCAACAGGCGGCGCATGATCTTGCCCGAACGCGTCTTCGGCAGATTCTCGCCGAAGCGGATGTCCTTCGGCTTGGCGATCGGACCGATCTCCTTGGCGACCCAGTTGCGCAGTTCGTTGGCGAGCTTCACCGCTTCTTCGCCTTCAGGACGCGCGCGCTTGAGCACGACGAACGCGCACACGGCTTCGCCGGTGGTCGCATCGGGACGGCCCACCACGGCCGCTTCAGCCACGATCGGGTTCGACACCAGCGCCGATTCGATCTCCATCGTGCCGAGGCGGTGGCCGGACACATTGAGCACGTCGTCGATGCGGCCCATGATCGTGAAGTAGCCGGTTTCCTTGTCGCGTACCGCACCGTCGCCGGCGAGATAGAGCTTGCCGCCGAGTTCTTCGGGGAAGTAGCTCTTCTGGTAGCGCTCCGGATCGCCCCACACATTGCGCAGCATCGACGGCCACGGGCGCTTGATCACCAGAATACCGCCCTGCCCGTTGGGCACGTCCTGGCCGGTTTCATCGACCACAGCCGCCATGATGCCTGGCAGCGGCAGCGTGCACGAGCCCGGCACCAAAGGCGTCGCGCCCGGCAGCGGCGTGATCATGTGGCCGCCGGTTTCGGTTTGCCACCACGTATCGACGATCGGGCAACGGCCGCCGCCGACGTTCTCGTGATACCACACCCACGCTTCCGGATTGATCGGCTCGCCGACCGTGCCGATGATGCGCAGCGTCGACAGGTCGTAGCTCTTCGGATGCACTTTCTGGTCCGCTTCCGCGGCCTTGATCAGCGAGCGGATCGCGGTCGGCGCCGTGTAGAACAGCGAGACCTTGTGCTTGGCGATCATGTCCCAGAAGCGGCCGGCGTTCGGATAGGTCGGCACGCCTTCGAACACGACCTGAGTGCCGCCGAGCGTCAACGGACCATACGTAATGTAGCTGTGGCCGGTGATCCAGCCGATGTCGGCGGTACACCAGAACACATCCGTGGGCCTCCAGTCGAAAGTCCACTTCAGCGTCTGCGCGGCCCACAGCAGATAGCCGCCGGTGCTGTGCTGCACGCCCTTCGGCTTGCCGGTCGAACCCGACGTATACAGGATGAAAAGCGGATGCTCGGCGCCGACCCACTCGGGCGCGCATTGATCCGATTCGGCCTGCGCGAGTTCGTGCATCCACAGATCGCGGCTATCGTTCCATGCGATCTTGCCGCCGGTGCGCTGGTAGACGATCACGCTCTTCACCGCATCGCAGCCGCCCATGGCGAGGGCTTCGTCGGCGATGTTTTTCAGCGGCAATGCCTTGCCGCCGCGCATCTGTTCGTCGGACGTAACGAGCGCGACGGCGCCCACATCCACCAGGCGCTCGTTGAGCGACTTCGACGAAAAGCCGCCGAACACCACCGAATGCGTGGCGCCGATCCGCGCGCACGCCTGCATCGCGACGATGCCTTCGATCGACATCGGCATGTAAATCACGACGCGATCGCCCTTCTTCACGCCGCGTTTTTTCAGCGCGTTCGCAAAGCGCGACACGCGTTGCAGCAGGTCGTTATAGGTGACGTTGGTGACGGTGCCGTCGTCCGCTTCGAAGATGATCGCAACGCGCTCGCCATTGCCGGCTTCGACATGACGGTCGATGCTGTTATACGACGCGTTCAGCAGGCCGTCTTCGAACCACGTGTAGAACGGCGCCTTCGATTCGTCGAGCACCTTGGTGAAGGGCTTGTTCCAGCTTAGCGTCTCGCGAGCGAGGCGCCCCCAGAAACCCTCGTAATCGCGCTCCGCTTCGGCGGCAAGCGCCCGGTATGCGTCCATACCGGAGATAGTCGCGCCAGCCGCTGCTTCAGCGGAGGGCGGGAAAACACGGCGTTCCTGAAGAACCGATTCAATCGCAGACATCGACAACCCCTTGGTGAAGATGAAACGTAAAACCTGTGCCGGCGCGCAGGTGGCGCGCCTGTCGTGCGGCGCGTAATGACGCGGCGCGTGTCTCCTGATCCACGGACAACGGAGGCGCGCATGCGGCACTTCGTCATCTGTGCAACCCGTTGCCAGATTGCAGCCAGGATAACGCCAGCAACTTACCTGTCACTTACACCGGTTGCTCTGCCCTTGAATTGACTCGCGCCCGCAGCTTTCCCATGTTAACTGAAGCGCTCACGTCCTGTCATGAACTTCGCCCTGGCACGGTATGCAACGCGTCGTCATACAAGAATGACACCCAGGGTTGTACCTGGGGTGGTCTCCCATGCATGCATCACGATTGATGCCCATCCGCGAGCCCCGGATCGCGCGGGCTCTTTACCCTGCATGGAACAGGAGCACTGATATGACAACTTCCACTGGCTGGCACTGCCAGCGTCACACTGACCGAGCAGCGTCGCGACTCGCCCTGCGACACCTTCCCGCTTCCCGACGCGCCGCCGCCTGTGCAGCGGCAGCCGGCGATTGTTCGACGCATACGACACGAAGACGCTGTCCAACTGGAATCATCTGTCGAGGAACAACGACGAGAACGAGCAGAACGTCGTGCGGCTTCGTGCCGCGACGACCCAAACCCATTCCCCCTTCAGAAGCGATCTGATACACGCGCTGCGACGAGATCCCCAACTCTCCGGCGATAGCTGCATGCCTCATATGCTGACGCAGCAGCTCAATAGCACGTTCGAGTTTGTGTCATGGACTTCACCCCGGCTGGTTTGGATCGCCATGCGCAGGTGGTGGTGGCTCGTCGGGGGCCGGCCGCGGCGGGATCTGGAGCGAAGGTGATCTGGTCGGCTGGAGCGGTGTATAGGTGGGCGACGTAGCCGGTGGATAGACCAGTTCCTGCACACCCGTGTGGATGTTCTTTGCGTAGGTAGGCGTGGTAATCGGGACCTCGGCCAGACGCACGCCGATACGGGGAACCGTCGTTCCATCCCGAGATGTTGCCGTAGCAATTTCCTCAACTCTGAATACTGTGTTCGGCCGGAATAGCCATTCGCGTTCGCCTTTGGCCAAAGTGGTGATGTTGACCAGGAAGGGCGTCGCCGACTTCGACTGAATGTCGTAAAGCGCGAATGCACTTCCGGGTCCCGCGTCCTCTGTCATCTCGTTATGCAACAGCGTCGAGAACGGGTAGAAGTTCTCACTGGATGCGGACATGAAAGCTGGCGAATTGGTCACATAGTCGCCCGGTGCAAACTTGCTTGCATAGTCGGAGCGAACGTCGGCGATGCGAAGCAGGCGGCTTTCGTCGGAGGGCTTCGGTAGCCCGCCCAGACCAGCCTGTAACGCCTGGGCGCGTATGGTGGTGTCGGCCTCATGGGTGCGACTGCGTAACTCCAGATTGAGCTCGAAATTGATACCTTCGTAGGAACTGTCCGATGAGTAGCCGGCACTCGTATCCAGATGCGTCCAGGCTCTGAGGGCTTGTCGTTGTGCGATGGGAAGACGGTCGAATGCGGTACGGTACTTTTGGGTGAACTCCGTGTCGTCGAGTAAGCGATCCGCTGCGGATGTCCACGTCGACGGATTGAGCGTTTGCAGCATCTCGGTGGAGGGGGGCGTGCCGGTCGACGTCGAGATCTGGTAGGCCCGCTCGAACGGCTGGGGCCGCTGGAGTCCGGACGGCCCCGCGCCTGCCGGATTCATACCGCCCCTGAGGCCGACATCGTTGTGGACCTGCCAGTTGCCCTGGGCATCGAGCCTGACCGGATACTGAGGCCGGTACGCGTTATCGGCCTGCCAGACGCGCCACGTGCCGTTGTCTTTGTCGAAACGCGCGGGGTAGGTCTTCCCGCCACTGGTGATGTAGTAGTGCCCGTCGTTGTCCGCCAGCACCCCCTGCTGTCCCGGGG
>NZ_JBNPVT010000041.1:0-18990 GCF_050434205.1 Paraburkholderia sp. GAS348 | reverse complement strand
CCGCCGTCCGTCGCACGTTGCGTGTAGTACTCGACCATGAGATCACCCGGGACGTTGCCCGGCGCAGTTCGCATTCTCGTGAGCGGCGCGAGCACAACACGGTGTTGCAGTTCGAAATGTCCAACTTTGGTACGACTGAAAAGCTTGCTCATGACGTTATCCTCAAAGGAGTATTCGGTGGTGGTATGTTGGCGACCAACGCCACCCGGCAGTAGAGGCCACAGAGCGATAGTTACAATTCCGGAACGGAATAGGGAACTCAGCGACCGGATGCAATCCCGACAAGGGTAGAACGCGCCAAAGACCTGACGGCGAACGGCGAACTGTAGGGACGTATCGAAGCGAGCGTCGCTGGACTCTTGCTTCAATTTCCCTAGGGCGTGTTCACGCTACCGGCATTGGCCTGTTTGCGTAACAGCAGAGGAATGCAAATGTCCACCAGAACGGCGAGTGCGGTTGCGACGGCGCCCATCACAAACAGCAGCCGGTGGTTGCCGCCCGAACCGTTGTAAATGGCTGAATACGCGTATCCGGAGAGCGCCTGAGAGGCGGCGAACACGGTGGTGGCGCGACTCCAGATGACGTTCTGTCGGGCTGCGCTGCCCGGAACCGTTTCACGCACTCTTGCCAGCACCAGCGGCACGATGCCCGGCGGAAAACTGCCGATGATGACGGTCAGCGCACCGATCAGCAGGTGGTTGCTCGCCCCGGCAAGCGCGGCCACGGTAATCGCCTGAGCCGACAACAACAGGCGCAGCGCCGAACGCGCACCCAACCGGTCCGCGCACACGCCATAGAGCGGTGGCCCGAAGATCGCGCCCACGCCGTAAAGAATCCAGAACAGCGAACCCAGAGAGGCACCCGCACCCAGTCCGCGCGCCACGAAGTCGACCAGAAACACCATGGCCGGAACCAGACCTGCAGCCATGAGTGCATATTGCACATAAAGGATGTTGATAGGCGCGTTCGAAGCGCTCGACGGTGTCGTCGCGGCCTGCTGTGCGACAGGTGCAGTCTGCCTGGGCCAGCCGTACCAACTGGCGGCCGTCAGGATGGCGGACAGTGCTGCAAGCCCGATCCACGTTTCGCGCAGACCGAACCTCAGCAGCAGCGGCACGACCGTGCCCGACGCCGCGATGCCAAGACCGAGCCCGAGAAACACTGCGCCGCTTGCGAGACCCTTGCGGTCGCCGGGCACATGCGGAAGAACCGTCGCCGCAACCAGCACCATGATTGCGCCGCCAGCTACGCCAGACAACAACCGCCAGACGAAAAACCAGTTCGTGGAGACCGGGAACGCGCAGGCGAGAAATGCCAGGGTAACCAGCACTTTCATCGCGCGCAGCGTCGTGACGTTGCTGACGCGGGCGGCGAGCGGCCGACCCAGCAATGCACCGACCAGGTAACCCGCCAAGTTCGCCGCACCGAGGTACACGACGTCCGACGCGGAAAACCAGTGGGCCTGGATGAGGACCGGAAGTAGCGGGGTATAGGCAAAACGCGCGAGGCCGATGCTGATCAGGCTCGCGCAGAAGCCCGCAAAGATATGCGGCCAGACCACGGCTGGGCGGCCCGTTACCGCACGGCTCATGGAATTCGACATGGTGGACTCCGCACAATAAGTTGCAGCGACGCAGCAATTGACGACGACGCCAGTTTTTTCGGCGTCGCCATGTTTGACATTTATGTCAATGTTTGCATGATAATAAAATTTGACACTAGTGACAAGAATAAAATTTGAACACCGTGTGTCGGTGGAATGACAAGGATCGTGGTCGCCACAGTCCGTCGCCGGACCGGAAGAGCGCCACTCGGTGGGCGCCGCGTACGCCAATCCTCCGGTGCGGGCACGCGAATTCGTTGGGGCGCGCGAGGCAATCCGAAACGGGCGGCGACCAATGGTGGGGGAGAAGAGGACAGAGGGGACCGGCAGTTGCTGACGACGAAGCAGTTTCGTCGGATTTCTTGGCTCAATCAGTGGCGTGGGGGCGGGATGAGTGACTACGCGTGGCCGCACATCAGAAGTGATTGGGTTGGCTGGCTCTTCAAGCCACGCAGGAACCGGCAGGGTGGGCGTCAATCGAGCGGTGCTGGCGGAGCACCGCTCGACCCGGGACGACAGCGCTTTACGAGCGTTGCGGCACCAATGCGTCGACGAGCCCCGCTGCGGTCTGTCTAAGACTCTTCGGATCGGCGTAGACACGCTCCATGACGGCAATGCCGCGTGTCATGGTGACGATGAGCCGGGCGGCCTGCGGCGCCGGAATCGCGAGTCTCTTTTTAGCCTCTGGCGTAGCGAGCGCACTGAGGACGATCGCTTCCAGCTCATCTAGCATCTTTTGCAGGGCGTCGCGCAAGCGAGGCGATTCGGGGTCGACTTCGATCGCCGTTTTGGTGGACAGACAGCCCCGCGCCGGCGAACCCTGTGCAATCGAGCGGATGGCGAACGTGAAAAACGCCGTCAACGCGTCGCGCGCGTCAGGCTTGTCCAGCGCGTGGCGAGCACCGGCGAGGAATTCGACGGTGTACCGCTCAAACACGCGCATGAAGATTTCTTCCTTGTCGCCGTACGCGTTGTATAGGGACCCGCGCTGCACGCCGGTGGCTTCTGCCAGATCCAGCATCGAGGTGGCGCGAAAGCCCTTGCGCCAGAAGACATCCAGCGCCTGCGCAAAGGCGTGCTCTTCATCAAACTGACGGACTCCAGCCATGGTGCGCCTCAATCACGGTTTATCTATCAGGTGTATTTTGACACTATTGGCTAAAATTCGCAAAGCGTGGTGGCTGCGTTCGGACGCGTAGACCGTATTACATCTGTCAATGTTGCGTCAGCAAAAGTGTCACCTCTCGACCATGTGCCAACCCAACAAAAGCAAAGCCTTACTGGGCAACGGTTTGAGCCACACGAAATAAATTTGTCATCCATTGAAAGACCAAGGTCAAGAGACAAACACCCACCTCTCAGGCCTGTCCCGGCTTGTCTGAAGCAATTTCAGCCACGTCTTCACGTTGAAGCGCATGAGTGCGCATCCGATTTTTTTATCATCTGGTTGCAGCGCTGGTCTGCACCAGTCATCCATCGGGATCAAGGCGAGGGCCGGTACTCTGGCGTTCGCCTTTGGCTCATGTAGAGCCCCGGAAAACCATCGGTACCAGACCGGTGTCCACGGGAGTATTCACCAAGTTCGGCATACCGAGTTAGCAGTGCCATGCTTATTTCGGCTCATGGTCTGGGCGTCCCAGCATTCGTCAACGGAAGGTGACAGGAGTGCGCGGCCCAATCACTTGCCCTGGTTTACCTTCCCGCTCACTCGCACGCGTGCACCATTGAGCTCGATCTGGATACCTGAAGTCGCGGCTTTCCGGGTAAAAGTGTGGGACGTGTATCGCGAGGCGCTCGACAGGGCGCGCAGCGAATTCGACGCAAACCTCGAGATGCTGTTCAATGCCGGTGTCGGAGGAGCGGCCGTCGAAAAGGTTCTCGCGCGAGTGAGCTGGCATCTAGAACTCGATGACGCGGTGTCTGACGCAGGGCTGATTCAGGAGTGCATCCCCGAACAACTCGGCATGAAGCGCGAGTTGTTCGCGCAATTATCGGCCATCACGCGCAAAGACGCCGTCCTGGCGAGTTCGACATCGGCACTCAAACCTAGTGATATCGCCGAGCTTTGCGATGCGAAGATTCGAATGCTCGTCGGTCATCCTGCCAATCCGCCGTTCCTTTTGCCTGTGATTGAGGTTGTTCCGTCTAACTATACCGCGAAGAAGTTCGTGGATCGTGCCATCGATCTATACGCGCGTGCTGCTCTCAAGCCAGTTCTCGTCGGTCGCGAGGTTGAGGGGTTCGTGTTCAATCGCCTGCAAGGCGCCTTGTTGCGCGAAGCGTATTGTCTGGTACGCGACGGGGTGGCGGCCGTCGCGGATATCGACGAAATCGTCAGGCTGGGATTAGGGCGGCGCTGGAGTGTCATTGGCCCATTCGAGACTGTCGATCTGAATACGCGCGGCGGCATCGAAGCCGAAGCGCGCGAGAGCGAGCGACGCTACCGCGAGATGCAGATGGAGCTTGCGCACGCCAACCGCGCCGCGACGATGGGGCAGCTCACGGCCTCGATCGCCCATGAAGTCCAGCAGCCGATTGGCGCGACAGCAGTCAATGCGGCGGCCGCCTTACGCTCAAATGGTTGCGGGTTTCGATCAGACTCGACGCAGCGCGGTTGGACGAGCACTTGGGATGGGAAGAAATGGCTGCGGCGACGCGTGCGATGTGATGATGTGCGCCGTTGCACGAAGGTTTCGGCATAGCGTGGACAAACGGGATCACGGCGCGATACGCCGACGATGAAACAAAGGTCTCGGTGGCGAGATCAGCTTCGGCAGTAGTGCCGAAGATTGATCATCGTGTAGGCGAGGGTTTTGAGCGCGTAGTGCAACTGACTCAGTCGCTCGAAGCGCATCAGCAGGCGACGGAACTTGTCTTCCCAGGCGAACACCCGCTCGATGGTCCTGAACCGCTCTTTGAAAATAGCGGGATTGAACCGCGCCTTACGGCCTCGTTTCGGCGTCTTACGTCCGCGTGAATTGGGGTTGATGTTGGGGATCATACCGCGATTGAAAATGGCTTTGCGGTTGCGCCGGCAATCGTAAACGCCGTCCAGACTCACGACGCTTCCCCGCAGATCGAGCCCCACGGCCCGGGCGATGCGCGTGAGTTGCGGCAGCGCTTCGCGCAACAGCGGCGATTCATTGCGATTGCCCGGGGCCGACACGAACGGCGCGATCACGTTGCAATTGCGGTCGCACAGGGCAACGACCTTGCAGCCCTTGACCTTCTTGTGCCCGCTGAAGCCGAGGTTGTCGCCGCCCTTCTTGGCTGCGCTCGTGGTGCCATCGCCGTGAATAACGCTCGTGTCCAGACGATTGTCCTGATGAAGTTTGAACACCGAGCCCTCGAAAAGGGCATCAAAACAGCCATCTGCTCCCCAGCGCCGGAAGGCGCGATAGATGCGAGTGTAGTGAATTTCAGGGCGCCCATGCCGATCCTTGTCGATGGGCAATTCCTTCCACTGACAGCCGAGGTAAAGCAGCCGCAAGATGTAGTTGAAGATCGCAAGTGCGCTGAGCTTGCGCGCCGGGCCGCGACGGCCCTTGCTCAGATGCGGCCAGACAAATTGCTCGAACTCCTGGACGCTCAATCTCGTTGGAATCTCTTGCCACGACGGGCTTTGGGCCATTTCGAGCTTCAAAACATCGGGATTCTAGCCGATTCGTGCCAGGCTGATCGAACCCAATCCCGGCGGGCCTTTCAGCCGATTCCACCATCCGGAAAAAACCCGCAACCAGTTGAAAGTTTGTGGTCCATTTTTCACTCCTGTGTGGTTAGGCAGTCAATTCTGTTAGACGTCCATCGACCGGAGGGCGTGAAGGCCCTGACGTATGCCGGTTATCACTATCCTGGAGTCAACTGGCTGCAACGAACATGGACGGCAGATGAAGAAATCGTAGAGCTTGCAACGGCGAGTGCGAGGTTTCTCATAGTCATTTAGGGGAACACATACATGTGAAATCTCGTCTCCGAACGCATTCGCATTGCGAACGCTGGCGGGCCGTTTCCATTAGGGTAATTCCTGGTATTTGCAAACCGCAAAATAGTTGCAAAAACAACTTTAGTGAGTTTTAATTCGATCACTGGGTGGTTGCTTTTGCAATAATTTCGGCGATGACGGGATAGGGCAAATGTTCTGACCGACGACCCGGTGGCGCTACGCCAGCGGTGGGTTCGGAACGTGCAGAGCAGCCCGGTGGAGGCTGGACTCAAGAATGGAGACGCGAGAGTGAGTTTTGAAATACTACTGACGCCAAGCGGAAATCGCTATGTCGTCGAAGAGGGCGAAACGGTATTGGCGGCAGCCATGAAGGCCGGTCTTTTCGTTCCTTATAGCTGCCGCTCGGGCGCTTGTAGCGCGTGCAAGGGGCGCGTCGTGGAGGGGCGCGTCGAGCATGGTCACGTGCTCGAACGAGCCCTGCCACCCAAGGAGCGAGAGGACGGCTACGCATTGCTATGCTCGGCGAAGCCGCTTTCCGATTTGACCATCGAGGTGGAGGAGTTAACCGGCCTCGATGCCGTCAAGGCTTCGACCTACCCCTGCCGGGTGACTGACATCGCGAGACCCGCGCCAGATGTTGCCGTTCTGCGGTTGCGACTTCCGCTGAACGAGAACTTCTTCTTCCGCGCGGGTCAGTACATAGACGTCCTGTTGCCGGACGGCGTACGCCGCAGCTACTCGATCGCTGTGCCGCCCGATCCGGTGTCGCTGACGCATATCGAGTTGCATATTCGCCATCACCCGGGCGGCCGCTTCACCGAGCACGTATTCTCGGAGCTTGCCCCGCGGGAGATGCTTCGCTTCGAAGGCCCGTTCGGTTCGTTCTTCCTTCGCGAATCATCCGACAAGCCCGCCATTCTGCTCGCAGGCGGAACCGGCTTCGCGCCTGTAAAAGCCATCGTCGAGTATGCGCTGCAACGCGGGAGCGCTCGTGAATTCCACATCTACTGGGGTGGCCGCCGGCGGCGCGACCTGTATCTGGCCGATCTGCCGCACAAATGGGCGGAGGATCATCCGAACGTCCATTTCGTGCCGGTGCTGTCCGAACCGGGAATGGATTGCGACTGGACCGGGCGCACGGGTTGGGTTCACCAGGCGGTGGTCGACGATTTTCCGGACCTTTCTGGATATGAGGTTTATGCGTGCGGCGCGCCGGCGATGGTCAACGCAGCACGGGAAGACTTCACGAGCACGTGCGGTCTTCCAGCAGCGGCCTTCCACGCCGATGCGTTCCTGACGCAGGCCGAGACCGCAGCGTAAGGCCACGCAATCGACGATCGATACCCCCGCCGTACATAACACAATGGAGGCATCTTATGACGCTTGAAATCCCTAGCGAGGCAGTTGTACCGCTGAAAAACAGCGGCGCGATCAATCGGCCCTACGTGCTCGGACACGGCACGCTGGAGTGCCGCGACATTGCCGAAACGCGGCGCTTCTACGAGGAGTTCCTTGGTCTTGAAACCGTGCGCCATGCGGCCCCCGCGTTCGCGTTCCGGCTGGGTTTGAAGTTCCATGTGTTCTGTGTCGAAGTGGGCGACAAGATTCACGACGTCTCGTTCCTGACCCACTGGGGACTCGATGTGCGCACTCGTGAAGAAGTCGACGCTGCTCATCGTTCGGCACACGAGTACAAGGATCAGTACAAGATTCGTCAGATTACCGAAGTGACGCTGCAACATGGCGTGTACTCGTTCTATCTTCAGGACCTCGACTACAACTGGTGGGAATTTCAGTATTACGAAGGGTTCCAGGACGAGGACGTCTTCGATTTCGGCGATCGCTTCTAAGCGGCAGGACAATTCAACATGAACGACCGTTACCATCTGCTGAGTTTCAACGACGAAGGGCGAGCGCGTGCCGGCCTGCTGATTGGCGAGCGTGTTTATCCGTATGGTCCGCAGCTTGGCGAGTTGCTGCAGCTTGACATGCATGACCTGACGGCCACTGAACTTATCGGCCGGTGGGACAAATTCGGTCCGCAATTGCGCGAGGCAGCCGCTCGCATTAGCGCATCGACGACATCGCTGCCGGGCTTCGCGCTCGATGCGGTAAAGCTGCTGGCGCCGCTGCTACCTGGAACCATCTACGGCGCGGGCGCGAATTACTATGATCACGTCGCGGAGATGGACCGCGCGTTCAATATGCCACCGTCGCCCGATCCGCACACGGTTTCTGGAGCACCGTGGCATTTTATCAAGGCTCCGTCATGCTCGGTGGTGGTGGGTACCGGGGAACCCGTGACGTTGCCGCCTTACAGCCGCTGCGTCGATTGGGAAGCGGAGCTCGCGGTGATAATTGGACGTCCGGCACGCAACGTCGCAGTCGAGGACGCGCTGTCGTATGTCGCCGGATACACCGTGGCCAACGATCTCTCCCTCCGAGATGTATTCGTACGCGATTACATTGGCGTGCATTCACCGTTCCACTTCGACTGGATCTCCCAGAAGTGTTGGGAGGGAAGTTGTCCGCTTGGACCCTGGATCACGCCAGCAGAAGACATTCCGGATGTTCAGTCACTTGGAATCCGTCTTTGGCGTAACGGCGAACTGCGTCAGGATTCAAGTACCGCCGAGATGATCTTCAGCGTTGCCGAACAACTCGCCTTCCTGAGCAGTCGCGTCACGCTGTACCCGGGCGACGTGATCCTGTCGGGCACGCCGGCGGGCGTCGGTATGCCGCACAACCAGTTCATCGAGCCCGGCGATGAGATGGAGGTCTGGGTCGAAGGCATTGGCACGCTCAAGAGCACGTTCATGACCCACGACGCGACAAGAGCGGATAGCTGAGGGAGAGACTGTTTGCACTAAACGCCGCGCCCTGAGGCACGGCCTGGGCGATTGCCGCGAACTGTCGCTATCGATGCACGTCCACGCGCCGTGCAACAGCAACATAGAGATGCGAACGGGCGTGGGGCGGTCGATCGCAATGACACGGGTTCAGATCGGATTATCGTATCCGCTTGAGATTTATAAGATAAGTCATCCTAATAATTTCAATTGGCTTATTGATCAGCGTTCCCCCCGTCTTTTAAAAAACCATGCATTGCGCCACAAAAATGGAGATTTGACCGTCATGAAAATCAAATGGAGCGCGGCGTTGCTCGTCGCGGTGTCAGGGGTCACATATGCCCAAAGCAGTGTCACGCTATATGGAATCGTCGATACAGGGCTGTCGTACTACAACCACGCAACAGCCCACGGTGGATCGGAGGTTGGGGTGCCTACTTTGACTGGTGAAGTACCGTCACGCTGGGGCTTTAAGGGTATCGAGGACCTCGGCGGTGGCTACAAGACATTCTTCGTCCTGGAGAGCGGTTTTCAGCCGGGCACCGGCTCGCTGAACTATGGCGGGCGCCTCTTCGGCCGTCAGGCGAATGTCGGAGTAAGCAGCGACTACGGCTCACTCACGCTCGGCCGGCAAATGAACATGACGATGTACGCGCTGACGAACGCAGATGTGATCGGCCCTTCGATTCATTCGATGGCCAGCTTCGACCCATATCTGCCGAACTCGCGCAGCGACAACGCGGTTGGCTATCTCGGCAAATTCCACGGCGTCACTCTCGGCGGAACATACAGCTTTGGCCGTGACGCAGCCGGTCCTGCGGGCCCGGCTGCGACCAACTGCGGAGGACAGGTGCCCGGCGACTTCGTTGCGTGCCGGCAATACACCGCGCTGCTTGCCTATGATTCAGCGAGCTTCGGCGCGGCAGCATCCTACGACGTGATGCGCGGTGGCACGGGCGCGTCGGCGCCGCTGAACAACAGCGCGTACACCGATACGCACAACATCGTCGACGGCTACGTGATTTTGGGTCCAACCAAAATCGGTGTCGGCTGGGTCAGAAACAACGTGGCAGCCGCGACCCATTTGCAGACAGACATTTTCTTCGCGGGGGCGACGTACTATGCAACGCCCTCGTTTTACTTCGACGCAGAAGGGGTGCGTTACCTGCAACGCGGGCCGGCGGGGAAGAATGACGCGAATTCGACATTGCTGATCGGCCGCGTGAACTACCTGATATCCAAGCGCACGACGGTGTACACGTCGGTCGGGTACATGTTCAACAGTGCGCTGGCTGCCAACGCGGTTGCGGCTGGCGGCACTGTTGAAACTGGCGCGGATCAGCTTGGTGTCATGGTCGGTCTGCAGCAGAAGTTCTGATGCGTCGTAACGGAGTAGGGGTGGGTAGCATGTGTTTTATTAAAATAGGAATCCTTATAAGTGTAGATTCTACAACCCGACGCGAGTGACTGAGGAGGGCCATGATTGCGTCCGCACCCAGACATTGCGGACGCGTTGAATGTTCGGCGTTCTACCGCGCGCAAAGTTGCTTTGCAATTCAGGACATGTGCACGCCCACGCTGCCAATCTATTATCAGGCAAGCTTTCCAGCGCGCCGGCGCCGCAGGTGGTGATGCACGGGTTGAGGTCTGGATGGGTCGCGCTGATATGAAATGTTTGATCGTAGCCGCGTGAGCGAGCACTTCGTGTGAGTCAGCCGCGGCCTTCTGCTTCAGGAGGATGTATGAGAAACGCTATAGAGGATGTTGCGCTCGATGTTCTGTTTCGCGAGGCACGTTCGTACAGGGCGTGGCTGGACGAGCCGGTGTCGGACGAAATCTTGCGTCAGGTTTACAACTTGATGAGATGGGCTCCCACCAGCGCCAACGGCAATCCCGCACGGATCCTTTTTTTGCGCACCAAGGCGGCAAAGGAGAGGCTGTTGCCGGCACTCGCTCCCGGGAACGTGGACAAGACGATGAGCGCCCCGGTGACAGCCATCATCGCTCACGACCTGAAATTCTACGAGAAGCTGCCGCAGCTATTGCCGCACGATCCTGGCATGCGTGATCTCTTCGCCAATGCACCGGAACTAGTCGACGCTACGGCGAAACGCAACTCCAGTTTGCAAGGCGCTTACCTGATTCTGGCTGCGCGTGCGTTAGGACTCGATTGCGGACCGATGTCGGGGTTCGACAACGCGAAGGTCGACGAGGAATTTTTTGGTGCTGGAAAGAGCGAGCCGAATTCCGCCGAAGAATTCTTTCCCGAAGGTCACATTAAGTCGAACTTCCTTTGCAATCTCGGGTATGGCGACAAATCAAAGCTGTTTGCGCGCTCGCCGCGCCTCGAATTCGATCAAGCCTGTACGCTTTTATAGGTCTGTCCATCGGCTGCACGAAGCCGAACTGCCGCGCGACGTCTTGCCGAGATTTGGCTCGAAAGCGACGCGGCACGTCCACTCGGGAACACTATAACCGCGGGCCCGATGCCAAGCCCAAGCAACGCCGCCGCGAAGCGACGAGACCGTCATTGATTGGGTGGGCGCGTCGCCATCGCGTAGCCACTTCTCGCGATGGCGTTCAACCGGCGCCCATGTCAAACGCTAGCCAAGGTTGGGTCGCGCGAGGTGTAGCAAGCCGTCACTTCAGGCCGAGCCATGCGGCCGCGTTTTTCCACCGTAAGGCTTCCAGAGTCGCGGCACTCAAGCCGAGGCTAGCGACGCGCGCGGCCGGATCGGCGTCCATGATCGCAAACGGGTAGTCGGTTCCAATCATTACGCGACCCTCGCCGACAGTTTCGATGAGGGCGTGGATGGCTGTGGTGCTGTAGAGGAGATCGTCGTAATAGAGTCTCCGCGCCGCTTCGACCGGTGCTACGGGCATGGCTTCCCGAAGTGCGTCCAGTGTCTCCCAGGCAAACTGCATGCGTGGCAGCACGGTCTGGATCGCACCGCCACCGTGGCTTAGGGCAATGCGCAGGCGGGGGAATTTTTTCAGCAAGCCACCTGTGATCAGCGATGTCGCTGCGAGACCAATCTCGCCGGGGAACGCGACGATCTGCTCCAGGGATGGGGGCCCAACCAGCCGGTCCATACCGGCCGGGCGCAGCGGATGCACGAAGATCGCCGCGTTGAGTGCTTCGGCGGCCTCGAAGAACGGGAAGAAGCGTGGATCACCGATCGGCACGCCCCCCACGTTGCTGCCGACCTCAATCCCGGCCAATCCCAGTGTGCTAACCGCAAATTCGAGCTCCTGAATCGCGCGGTCGATGTCCTGCAGCGGCGCGGCACCGAGTGCGCTGAAGCGGTTGGGGGCGCGGACCACCATATTCGCCAGCGTTTCGTTCAGATAACGCGCCAGTGTTGCGCCATCTGCGGGATCAAGCCAGTACGACAGTAGCTCAGGCATCGGGGAGAGCACTTGCCGGTCGACATCGAGCCGGTCCATGTCAGCGCGTCGAACGTCAATGTCCCACGCCTGATGCGAAACCGTCCGATACACCTTGGATGAGACGACCACGTGCCGGTGGCAAGCGTGGCCTGCGCGCATCGAGGGCCATGGTGCGTCTGGATAGCGCCCCACGTAAGCGGGGAAGTCGTGCGGAACGACATGAGTATGGATGTCGATGCATCCGCATTGCGAAGGCTGGCGGGCCGTTTTCATAAGGGTAACTCCTGGTATTTGCAGACCGCAAAACAGTTGCAAAAACAACTTTTGTGAGCTTTAATTCGATCACAGATTAGTTGTTTTTGCAATAAATTTGGAGGTGACAGGAATGACCATGACTTCGAGCTTTATCGAGCGGCAGGCCGCATCGCTGGGCGATGCGGTATCTGACGATGCCTTGTTTGCGCGTTTGCTGGATGCAGCTGCAGCACTGCGGCCGCTGGTCGCCAAACGTGCCCGCCAGACCGAGCAGGACCGGCGCGTTTCGTCGGACGTGACGAACCTGCTCAGGGAAGCCGGTCTCTACCGGGTGGTGCAGCCGCGGCGTTTTGGCGGATATGAGTTGAGCCTGGAGGCGTTGCGTCGTCTTGCGTTCGAAATTGGCAAGGGATGCACCTCAACCGGTTGGTGTTACGGACTGAGTGCCGCGGCGTCATGGGTGGTCGGCATGTTTCCGGAGCAAGCGCAGGACGACGTGTGGGGCAAGACGCCGGACGCGCTGATTGCCTCCTGCATTGCGCCGACGGGCAAGGCCACGCCAACCGAGGGCGGCTTCCGGCTGAAGGGCCGATGGAGCTTCGGTAGCAACAGCGATAACGCTCAGTGGCTGTCGCTCGGCGCGATGGTCGAACAGGCCGAAGGGGCGCCCCCCCGGCCGATCTTCCTGCTGGTACCGCAGGGTGAATACACCATCGTCGACACGTGGTTCACGGTGGGTCTCGCAGGCACCGGCAGCAAGGACATCCTCATCGAAGAGGAAGTGTTCGTTCCTGCGCATCGCACCGTCGCGTTTTCGGAGGTTCTTGAGCAGGAAGCACCGGGCGCAGACGTTCACGATTCGGCGCTTTACCGGGTGCCTTTCCTGAGCGGCTTCCCGCCGCTGTTGGCCAACCCGGCTGTGGCGGCGCTGCGCGGTGCAATTGATGAATTCGTCGAGAGCATCGCCGCACGCGCCACACGCGGAGCCTTTGCGGGCGGCGGCGCTTCGATTGCCCAGTTCGGGCATGTCCAGTCCGCGGTGGCGCAAGCCGAAGCCGCGGTCGACGCCGCACAGCTCATTTTGCAACGTGACCTGCAACAGATCACCGAGTGGGTGGATGGCGGCGTCAAGTTGAGCAAGGAGCAACGCATCACGCTACGGCGCGGCCACGCATACGCGGTGCGTCTGTGCGTTGACGCCATCAACGCACTGTACGACGTCGTAGGCGGAACGGGCATCCAGTTGGACAGCGGCATCCAGCGTGCCTGGCGCGATATCAATGCCGTTGCGCACCACATCAGCGTCAACTGGCACGCGGTGTCCACGATGTATGGGCAGATGCGACTCGGCCTGCCGCCGCGCGGCCAGTACTGAAGGGGAGGGTGTCATGGTCCGATACCGGAAGTTGGGGCGCGTGGAACTTAACGTGACTCATCTGGAAAAATCGCGCCGCTTCTATGAAGAGGTGGTGGGGCTCCAGTACGTAGACACGGGTGTCGATGGCGAGATCCGGTTGCGCTGCGATCACGATCACCATAACGTGGTGCTGCATGCTGCGTCGGAAGCAGGACTCCGATGCGCCGGTTTCATGCTGGAGGACGAAGCGCAGTTCAAGCCGCTGATCGAACGGCTTACGCGCGCCGGTCTCGACGTGCAGGAAACGACGCTGGAGATGTGTCGGGAACGGGCGCAGTTGCGGGCCGTACGTGTATTCGAACCGCTGATCGGCGCAACGGTAGAGTTTTACGTCCCACTGCCAGACGCGGAGCGTCCATTCCAGCCGTCGGTCGCTCGCATCCAGCGGATCGGGCATGTCGTCTTCAACACCCCTGATGCGGCGCGCGCCATTGAATTCTGGCGCGACGTGCTGAATTTCCGGGAGTCTGACTCGCTCGGCGAATTCGTCACCTTCATGCGTGTTTGGCCGAATCCCTATCACCACGGAATCGGTATCGCACGCTTCGAGCGCCGCAGCCTGCACCACGTCAATTACATGGTGACCGAAATTGACGACATCGGTAGGGCGCTAACGCGCCTGAAGGCTGCCAACTCCGACGTGGTGTTTGGACCTGGCCGGCATCCCGCTTCCGACAGCGTCTTTCTGTATTTCCTTGACCCCGATGGGTTGACGATGGAGTACAGCTTCGGGATGGAAACATTTACTGAAGCGCATCCTCGTGAGCCACGGCGCATGGAGCCGTCTCCGAGCAATCTCGATTCCTGGGGTTCCGTGCGCGATCCGCGCTGTTTCACGGGTGCTGGCGCGAACGCCACGCCCGCTTTGACTGGACAAAAATCATGAGCGCAGTTTCTATCGATGGTCGCGAACTCCGCAACGCAATGGGCCGTTTTGCGACCGGCGTCTGTATTGTCACCACGCGTACTGAGGATGGGCGGCAGGCTGCACTGACTGTCAATTCGTTCTGCTCAGTTTCGCTCGATCCACCGCTGGTGGCGTGGTATCTGAATGACCGGTCGCCGAGCCTGCCGGTGTTCAGGGAATCGGGATATTTCGCCGTGCATGTCCTGGCCGCCGATCAGCAAGATCTCGCGACCCACTTCGCGAGGTTCGCGGAAGACAAGTTCGCGCCGTTCAGCGAACGCGTGCAGGCGGGGCTCGGCGACGTCCCGGTACTCGGCGACGTGCTGGCCTGTTTCGAGTGCCGGACGTCGGGCATCGAGCCTTACGGGGACCATGTCATGATTCTGGGCCACGTCGAGCGCTTCTCCTACGGCAGCGAATCGCCGCTGCTGTTCCATGCCGGCCGCTTCCTCGAGCAGAGTGCCACCGCATGACGGCGAACGCCCGATTCGCCGCCCCGTGTCGGCGGATACCCGAGGACAATAAAGACAATTGGAGATGATCGTGCAACGGATGTTCAGAAGCCGCTGGTGGATCGTGTTTGGCTCCCTCCTGGGACTGACGGTCGGCAACGTCACCGTCCTGCAGTTTTCGACATCGGTGCTGATGAAGCCCATCATGGCGGAGTTCGGCTGGAATCGCAGCGTGATGTCCGTCGCGGTCATGCTGGGATCGATCTTCGCCGCGATTGCCACGCCCGTCGCTGGCAGACTGATCGATAGGCGCGGAATCAGGCGGGTCACGCTGGTTGCCATTGCGCTCTTTGCGCTGGCCATCGCCGCCATGTCGCTGGCGCCGGCCATTCCCGCGGCGTTTCTGGCCATGTTCGCGGTGATGGGCCTGGTCAGCGGCGGGCAGGCACCGCTGCCTTATGCCAAGGCAATCGCCGCGGCATTCGATCGGCGGCGCGGCCTCGCAATGGGCATCGCCATGACGGGCGTGGGCCTGGGTGCGGCACTCGTGCCCCGGCTCACGCAGCTGTATCTAGACAGGCTCGGATGGCGAGGCGCGTACGTCGCGATCGGCTTGACCGTGCTCGTCATCGCGTTTCTCGCGGTCGGGCTGTTCATCCGTGATCCAGTTGGCGCGCCTCGCATCGCGGAGGCGCGCATGCGCGGCGCCGGCTTGCCAGGGCTCGACGCGGGTGAGGCAGTGCGCAGCCCGGATTTCTGGAAGCTTGCGGTAGTGTTCCTGTGCATTCCGATCGTCGTCAACGGCACCATCGTGCACCTTGTGCCGTTGCTGACTGACCGCGGCATTCCGGCGAGCCAGGCGGTAGCCGTGTTTTCGGGCATCGGGGCGTCGTTGATCGCAGGGCGCCTGTTGTGCGGTTATCTGCTCGACCGGTTTTTCGGTCCCCACGTCGCGATCGCATTCGTGATCCTGCCGGCCATAGGTGTGATTGCGCTGCTGGGCAGTGCCGATGTTTCGCTCACGACAATCGGTGCAGTGCTGGTCGGCCTTGGCATGGGCGCGGAAGTCGATCTCATCGCATATCTACAGAGTCGATATTTCGGCCTGCGCGCGTTTGGACAGATCTACGGCTATCTGTTCGCAGTGTTCACCGTCGGTACCGGACTCGGGCCTTTCGTGATGGGCGCTGCCTACGATGCCACGGGTTCCTACCGCCCCGCACTGATAGCGTTCGTGGGTGTACTGACCTGCGCGGGATGGCTGCTGCTGCGTCTGCCGCGCAGTTATCCGTATCCCGTCCAGACGCTTGCACACGGCGGCGCATCAGAAGATCCGCCCCGTACGAGCCTGGCATAATCCACTTCTCTTTGACATCCATGAAACTCGTTACTTACCAGCACCACGCAAACGTTTCTATCGGCAAGGTGGAGGGCGACCTTGTGATTGACCTGCCACGCAACGATCCGACTTTGCCGGCCACCATGAAGGCATTGCTCGAGGCCGGTCCGGAAGCAATCGCGCGTGCACGTGCCGTGCAGGCCGGCCACGCCGTTGCGCTGTCGGAGGTCACGCTGCTTGCTCCGCTGCCGAATCCGTCCAAGTATCTCGCGATCGGCATGAATTATCGGAAGCACGTGGCGGAGGCGGCCAAGGTCGGCGTGCAGACCCCGCCCACCCAGGTCTGGTTCAACAAGCAGGTTTCCTGTATCAACGGCCCGTTCGGGGATGTGCACTTGCCCGCAGTATCGGATCAGCTCGATTACGAAGTCGAACTGTGCGTGGTGATCGGCCGGCGCTGCCGGCACGTGAGCCGCGAAGCAGCGGGCTCGGTTATCGCCGGTTATATGGTGTGCAACGACGTATCGGTGCGCGACTGGCAACTCGCCACGCAGACCATGACGATTGGTAAGTCGTTCGATACTTGCGGACCCACCGGCCCATGGATCGTTACCCCTGACGAGCTCGGCGACCCGCACGCCTTGCGCTTGCGGATGTGGGTGAACGGCGAGCTGCGTCAGGACGATATGACCGGTGCGATGATTCACGACATCTACGACCAGATCGCTCACCTGTCCACCGCCTTTACGCTCGAACCGGGTGATCTGCTGGCGACGGGCACACCGTCGGGCGTGGGCGTCGCGATGAGCCCTCCTGTGTATTTGAGGGCAGGCGACGTGATGCGGGCCGAAATAGAAGGAATTGGTTCAATCACAAATCGCGTCATTGCCGAGCCGGTGTGAGGTAGGGCGCCCGCCAGTATTAGTCGGGCGCTTTGCCGCCCGCTTCACGTCGGCGTACACGACGCGCGACGGCGAGCTTACGATTGACGGCTGGCGCGTCTTCGCAGTTGTCGACAAGGTTGGAGTAGACCGCTCGGAGGGTATTGAGCGTGATTTCCAGTTCGCGGGCCGATACGCCCTTTACTGACGCGCGTTCGATTTGCCAGGCGCGTGGTGCGAGTTCGCTGACTATGGCAGCTCCCTCGGAGGTCAAGGACAGACGGATGGTCCGTCGATCGGAGGCGGACTCGCTGCGGCAGATATAGCCCTTTGTCTCGAGGGCGCTCACCGCGCGTGAAAGATAGGATAGCTCCGACCCAGTATGACTTGCGAGATCGGACAAGGTCTGATGGTCTTCGTGGCGGAGCGCCGCGAGTACGCGCCAACCCTGAAGGTTGATGTCGTAGGACTTGAGGTCGTCGCTGAAGCGTGCCGCGATGATGCTCGCCGCGAGATTGAGCAGATATCCGATCGAATTGTCGAGGTCGTGATCGAGACGTTCCGCAGGCAACGGCTGCGTGCTCCGTTCTCGGGTGCGCGGCTGACGTGTGATGGAATCGGAAGTGGTCATGAATCGCGCTCGTCGTTTGGATTCGAATCTGAATGATAGCTTAAGCTACTGTTTTGTAGGGGCTGTCGCGCTCAATTTAAGGCAATGTCATATAGCTAGATGGGAACGCTGCATTGCCGCGTAAGCGCGGTCGATCGCGTGAATGTCGCGACGCTCGACGAGCCGGCGCTTGCCGCCGGTCGCGTCCATCCCACCGTACATGATTGCGTCGGGACGTTCCCCCTTGATCTTGGTGAGGATCGCTCGAAAATCGGCCGCCTTGTCGTTCGTCGCGTCATGCGACACGACCTTGATACCCAGCGCCTTGGCCGACTTTTCGAACTCGTCGGCAAGCCCCTGTCCGTACACGGTCGCGTCGTCGACAATGGCAACGGTCGACACCTTCAGGCTCCGGGCCGCATATTGCGCGAGCGCTGGCCCTTGTTGCGCATCGGTCGCGACCACTCGATAAGCGGTAGCGAATCCCTTCTGCGTGTAGGCGGGATTCGTCGCGGCCTGTGATATCTCGACAATACCTGCGTCGCTTTAGATCTTCGACGCCGGAATCGTCGTGCCCGAATTGAGGTGGCCCACGACGCCGACCACCTTGTCGTCAACCAGCTTCTGCGCCACCTGGGTGGCAGTACGCGGGTCGCCAGCGTCGTCCTGCGAATCCAGGCTCAACAAGTGCAGACTTTCCGGATTTTGACTAGGACGCGCCCGCCGCGCGAACTGAAGCGCATCAGGGTGGCGTGCGTCAGGCGCCGGGAACTGGCCGGCCGTCTGGGCCGGGAGCGTTAAAAGCCTTGGGGTTATAACTCTGACGCACGACCAAAGAGCTCGATGAATTCGACAGCTTCGTTGGACAAAGGCGTCTCAGGCACTCTGTACCTCGTGAGCCGATCCATGAGATCGCCGTTGATGAAGGCACATCGGACCCGGGCAAGCAGATGGACTGCCCGTGGTGAACAGCGCATTTGTTGCCGCTTGCACATACGCTGATTCAACACCTGATTGACCGCAGACTCGGCTGTTGCGGTCAAAATCGGCTTTCCGAGGCGATGTCGCGATCAGTAGTTGATAGTGGACCCGCCGTTCGCCTCGACATAGGCAACAAGCTCCCGGGTCCGGTAATCAAGCTGCGCGAGCCTCTCTGCAACGCCCGGCGTTTGTGGCACGATCACCCGGCAGATAGTCAGGATTTCCTGCATCCGGCTCAGAGCTTTGCTCTTACACCAAGAATGTTGCTAAGGCAGAGGATTTTTAGCGGAGCGGAAGCGGCGCACCGGGATGAGCGCAGGCACGACGCGAAATCCGCGTCCGCTTCGCTAAAAATTCTTTGAG
>NZ_JBNPVT010000040.1:0-19861 GCF_050434205.1 Paraburkholderia sp. GAS348 | reverse complement strand
GTGGCGGAGGTCTTGACGTTGTTGGTATACATCAGACCGGCATCGATCAGGCCGTACAGGGTGACCGAACTCTGTGCATGGGCGGCCGATGCGGCAAGTGCAGCGGATACGGCGAGGGCGACGGGGATTTTTTTCATGATTTAACTCTAGCGGGTTGGGATTCAGACCGAAAACAGCGGCGCGAGTATAGAAGGCACGAAGCTGCATGATGTCATTTCCTGGCTGGATTACACCATTACGTTTTATTGAGGTAATTCGTCATAATTTCGAAACAATTTTGATGAAATCCCTGCCAGAAAAGGCGCGGTGCTGTATGTCATCCCATGCGGGACGCATCCGGGACGAATCGCCGTTGTATTGAAGCGACGGCATCGGGTTAGCCGGCATCTCAACCGCCGGCATCCCACCGCTTGACATGACAGAAGACAGCGCCCATCTGTATCTGGCTTTGACACACCGACATGCACGCCGACACCTCGATCTGGCCTCGACATGTTGCCGGCACGTTTTGACAAACCGAGGTACAGATGCATCGGCTGTTCGCTGGCACGACCGTTCGCCGAGATAGAGCTAAACGTTAGACAAATGGTCGTTCAGGCTTCGCTGGCCGTGCATAGTCGGGATGGTGAGCGGCCGCTTTTTTGGTAATCGTCCGACCACTGCCGCGATCGCCGCCTCGATTGCGTACAGTTCGCCGATCCGGCGCAACGCTTCAGTGTTGACCTCGTTTCTGCGTGCGACGAACAGATCATGGAATTCGCGTCGCGCGTGTGCCATGCATCCAGCCTCGCGCATATCACCACCCTCGTAGATCGCGTTGTATCCCGCAAACGCATCGGCCTGCAACGTTCCCCTGAAGTTCTTCAGATGTGCGCGCGTTGTCACATACGTTTACAAAGCGCTGCAGGGTCGGGCTGCATCGACAGGCTGTCGCCAGTCGAATCCTTCGAGCAGAAGACCGAGTTGTGCACTGGTCAGCGAAACAACACCGCCGTCAGCACGAGGCCAGGCAAAGCGCCTACGCTCCAGGAGTTTGGCGAACAGGCATAGCTCGCCGTCACGCCAGTACAGGCATTTGATGAAGTCACATTTGCGACCGTCGACACCGAGCCATCCTTCTGTGAGGTTCCAGCCGAAAAGACCGGTTTCCCGAATGTTCAGCAGCGAATCCTTCGGCTCTATGCTCGAAAATCCGACAATGGGGGGCGTGTAGTTGAACGGATTGAAGAAGCTATACGGCGCCAGGTTGGCGACGCCATTGGCATCCCGCGTCGAAATCCAGCCGATTGGCCGCGGGCCAAAAATCGCATTGAACGGGTCATGCGGAAGTCCGTGACCACAGGCACACTCGCGACGGTAGCCATCTGATGTTCGCTATACGCACCACCGTCGAGCAACAGGTTCTGGCCGATAGGGGAGAGGGTTATTGATTGTCACATTGTGCTTTGCAGCCCCGCTCATAGATCACGCGTCCTACATCGGTGAGCGCGACTTGTGTTCTATCGCGAATCAGGAGCGGCTGGCCAATTTCTTCCTCGAGTTGGCGCACCATCTTGCTGATAGTCGATTGGGTAACAAACACCGCGGACGCGGCCTGTGTGAAGTTGCCAAGGCGCACGGTCTCGACGAAATAGCGCAAAGTACGGATATCAAAGGAAATGTTCGCGGTGGCTTGGCATGAAAAAAGTGACTGCCAAGTATGGTAATAAGTCGTATTTGAAATGATCAAGTTTTCTCTAAACTCTCTTAAGTGCACGATCTGATCACACGCGACAGATCAGATTGCACTCGTCGGCAACGAGGGAGCGCCGTAAAAAAGGAGATGGAAGTGCTAGAGAAGCGCATTCGCATACCACGCCTTCGCGAGAAGGTTGCGACCGCGGAGGCAGCAGCATCGTTGTTCCCTGATGGTATGACCGTCGCAGCGAGCCGCTTCGGTGCTGCCGGTGATTGCAAGCGGGTCCCGCGTGCTTTGGCTGCGCGGGCGCAAGATGGAATGCGCATTACGCTAATGACGGGAGCATCAACAGGCTACGACATTGATGGCGTGCTTGCTGAAGCTCGTGCCATTCGTCGGCGCATACCGTACCAGAATGACAAGATCCTCTGAAACCAGATCAATGCCGACGCCGCGTCCCCATCGCGAGCCTATCTGCTTACGGCGCCAGAGCAACGCATCGGGCACACGTTTATATCCGCTCCGCTACACCGATAGGCATTGCACGACTATGTGGCGCAAGCGTGTATTCGCGGCGGCCAAACACCGCATCTGATCGAAAATGCGCTCGCGTGGCATGCACGCTGCCGCGAGCATGGCTCCATGGACCGTCAACTGTGACTTCGTTTTCGCGGTCAAGCCAGCGCTAACGGAAACCTGAAAGGATTGGTGTCCGGAACACTATTACATGCCCGCAGCACGGTGACGATAGTCGGGTAGAGACGAATCGTTACCTGCAGTGGCCTAAATTAAGCGAAATTCTGCCTGGGAGAAAATTCATGGTGATTCTTGTGCCAGTCAAACGCGTAGTTGACCACAGCGTGAAGGTCCGCGTGAAGTCGGACAACACGGGTGTCGACATCGCCAATGTGAAGATGTCGATGAATCCGTTCGACGAAATTGCCGTCGAAGAGGCGGTGCGCCTGAAAGAAGCGGGCGTCGCGACAGAAGTGATCGCGGTGTCGGCGGGCGTCACGCAATGTCAGGAAACGCTGCGCACGGCGCTGGCGATTGGTGCGGACCGCGCCATCCTGATCGAGTCGAACGAAGACCTGCAACCGCTGGCGGTCGCTAAGCTGCTGAAGGCGCTGGTCGACAAGGAACAGCCGCAACTGGTGATCCTCGGCAAGCAGGCCATCGACGACGATTCGAATCAGACAGGTCAGATGCTGGCTGCGCTGGCGAGTCTGCCGCAAGCTACTTTTGCGTCGAAAGTGGTAGTCGCTGACGGCAAGGTGCAGGTGTCGCGCGAAATCGACGGTGGCGCGGAAACGCTGTCGCTGAAACTGCCCGCGGTAATTACAGCTGATCTGCGCCTGAACGATCCGCGCTACGTGACGCTACCGAACATCATGAAGGCGAAGAAGAAGCCTCTCGAGACACTCAAGCCCGAAGACCTCGGCGTGGATGTCACGCCGCGTCTGAAGACGCTTAAGGTCAGCGAGCCGCCCAAGCGCAGCGCCGGCGTGATGGTCGCCGACGTGCATACCTTGGTCGAGAAGCTCAAGATTGAAGCCACGGTGCGTTAAGAGGGAGACGAACGAAATGACGATTCTGGTAATTGCCGAACACGATGCCCCGAAGGACGCCCCCTTGGGGGGCAACGGGTCGCTGAAAGCCGCGACGCTGAACAGCGTTGCCGCCGCGCAGAAGATTGGCGGCGATATTCATGTGTTGATCGCGGGTCACAACGCGCAGGCTGCGGCTGAAGCGGCAGCGAAGGTGGCAGGCGTGGCGAAGGTGCTGCTGGCCGATGCACCGCAACTGGAAGCAGGTCTCGCGGAAAACGTCGCAGCGACGGTGCTGAACATCGCGAAGGACTACACGCACATCCTGGCTCCAGCTACCGCTTACGGCAAGAACATCGCGCCGCGCGTTGCAGCGAAGCTGGACGTCGCGCAGATCAGCGACATCATCGCAGTGGATTCTGCCGACACATTCGACCGCCCGATCTACGCGGGCAACGCGATCGCGAAGGTGCAGTCTCAAGATCCGATCAAGGTCATCACGGTCCGTTCGACCGGTTTCGATCCTGTTGCAGCCGAAGGCGGCAGCGCAACGATCGAGAAAATCCAGGCGGCAGCCGACAGTGGCCTCTCGCAGTTCGTCAGCCGTGAAGTGACGAAGCTGGATCGCCCGGAACTGACGTCGGCGAAGATCATCGTCTCGGGTGGCCGCGGTCTGGGCAACGGCGAAAACTACACCAAGGTGTTGGAGCCGCTGGCCGACAAGCTGAACGCCGCGCTGGGCGCATCGCGTGCAGCCGTGGATGCGGGCTTCGTACCGAACGACTATCAGGTCGGCCAAACCGGCAAGATCGTCGCGCCGCAACTGTATGTGGCAGTCGGCATCTCGGGCGCAATCCAGCATCTGGCCGGGATGAAAGACAGCAAAGTGATCGTCGCAGTCAACAAGGACCCGGAGGCGCCGATTTTCAGCGTCGCCGATTACGGTCTGGTCGGTGATCTGTTCACGGTCGTGCCGGAACTCGTTAGCAACCTTAATTAGCACGCAGTTGAGGCAAACACAATGACAATCGAATCAGTCGGGATCGTGGGTGCAGGCACTATGGGAAACGGCATCGCTCAGGCGGTGGCGGTAGCCGGTCTGAAGGCAGTGATAATCGATGTGACGGATGATGCGCTCGAGAAGGGCTTGGCAACACTCAAGCGCAGTCTCGAACGCCTCGTCGTGAAAGGGAAGCTCGACGCGGGTGCGCGGGACGCCGCACTCATGCGCATCGTGACGTCGACCGACTATGAGCTTCTCGCAGGCGCCGACATTGTGATCGAAGCGGCCACCGAGAATGTTGAGCTCAAGACGCGAATTCTCAAGCAGATCGAGGTCGCGGTACGGCCTGAGACGATCATCGCGTCCAATACATCTTCAATTTCGATTACCGAATTGGCGACGACACTCGCGGATTCGTCGCGTTTTATCGGCATGCATTTCTTTAATCCAGTGCCGATGATGCCACTTGTCGAAGTCATTTTGGGCTTGCAGACCAGTGCGCAGGTCGCAGAGGACGTGCGCGAGCTTGCACTGCGTCTGGAAAAAATGCCGATCGCCGTAAAGAACTCACCGGGCTTCGTGGTGAACCGCATTCTCGTGCCAATGATCAACGAGGCATTCTTCGTGCTGGCGGAAGGTGTCGCGAGCGCCGAGGAAATCGATGCGGGCATGAAGCTCGGCGCGAACCATCCAATCGGGCCACTGGCGCTCGCCGACCTGATCGGCCTCGACGTATGTCTTTCGATACTGGACGTGTTCCTGAAGGACTTCGGAGACTCGAAGTATCGGGCCTCCACGTTGCTTCGCGAGATGGTGGCGGCGGGTCGGCACGGCCGCAAATCAGGGCAGGGGGTCTACCAATACCCACGTTGACCAAATTATTCCTGGTTGTTACGTCCGCTTGACCAGGCGCAATCGGATATGTCGGCAAATCCAGCGCGGATCGCGACTGTCCATCCGGGCCGACGACAGTGTGCGTTAATGTTAAGGACACACGTACCGATTTTCCATCTCAGACGCATCGGACGACGTCTCTTTCGCGAGTTGCTCCTGGGTAATTTTTCCAAGCAGTGCGAGGTCACGTGCAATCAGCTGAGGAAGATAGGTACGGAGGCACTCCACCCACGTCTTCGTCTTTGCATCAACATACTTTCGGGACGGATATAGCGCATACACGTTGGTTTTCTGCAATGTATGACGCGCCAATACACGTACCAGGGTGCCGCTGCGCAATCCTTCGATCGCTGCGTAGACCGGCAGCATTCCGATGCCCATGCCTTCGCGGATGGCCACGGCAAGCGCCTCTGGAATATTCACCTGAACTGGCCCATTGACCTGCATTTCGACGCTGCCCTCCGGACCGTCGATTGTCCAGTCGTGCACGCGAGACGCCGGCGACTTCAGAATCAAGCACTCGTGACGGTCAAGATCGGCGGGCACGCGCGGCACGCCGTGTGTCTTCAGATACATCGGCGACGCACAGAGGATACTGAACGTCGAGCCAAGCAGGTGCGATACGATGTCGGAGTCTGGCAGCGACAAAGCGGCAATGACCGATACATCGCTGCTTTTCTGAAAGAGATACCAAAGTAATTTATGTTCACCATGCCCGCCTCAATCGCATTCGAAACATGTGTCGCCGTGCGCAACGAACTGGTGAACACATAGGAAACCAGCCGAATGGCAGACTGTTGGCGCCTGCGCACGCCTTCTTCGATGTCGTGAAAGCAGCACGACGTGAGCGATGGGGCCAAATGGTTCTTCGTGCAGTAATCTAGCGTTGCCGGGTTGATCAACAATCCCGACGGCCCTCATCACAGGTCAGACGGCAACTTGTTCCTGTCGGCGGATTTCCTCTTCGGCGTACTGGACGCGATCCTGGCCGAAGAACATTGTGTTACCGACGAAAAGCACCGGCGCGCCGAAAAGCCCACGCTGGACAGCGGCCTGCGTTTCCCGTTTCAGCGCATCCTTGATTTCCGGGTCTTGCGTTGCCGCCAGAATCGCGTCGACGGGCAGATGTGCGGCCGTGAGGACTGTCTTGATCTCTGCAATATCGCCGAGATTGCGCCCGTCTGCCCACATTGCCGTGAACACTGCGTCTGAATATTCGAGCAGAAATCCTTCGCGCTGAGCATATATTGCACCGCGCATCAGATTGAGCGTATTGATCGGGAAGTTCGGGTTGACGGTGAATGGCACCCCATATCGCCTCGCAAAAAACTCCATGTCGGCAATCATCCACTTACGCTTCAGTGGGATGTCCATGGGTGACACGTTGGATGTTGCCTGCAGAATGCCCCCGAGCAGGATGGGCCGGAAACGTACAACTGCTCCCGTGCGTTCTGCCAGTCCGGGCATTTGCTCGTAGGCGAGGTAACTCGTCGGACTACCATAGTCGAAATAGAAATCTACCTGCATAGACACAGTTGTCTCCTTGGACATCTCAGATGTTGGTGACGGGTTCAAGCCACGGGCGAATATCAAACTCAAAGGTCCATGCACTGCGTTTTTGCGTGTGCATGTACCAGTAGGTGTCGGCGATGTCATTGGGCGCAAGCAACCCGTCGGCTGGGCGTGATGCCACCAGATCGGGGAAACGCTCCCGAACGAAGGGGGTGTCGATTGGCCCGTCGATTACCGGGTGAACGATATGCAGCCCCTGCTTGCCAAATTCGCGCGCCATGCTCTGGGCGAGCGCGCGCAAACCATGCTTGGCGCCAGCGAAAGCCGAAAAGCCCTCGCCCCCGCGGATACTTGCCGTTGCCCCTGTGAGGAAGATAGTTCCTTCTCCCCGCGGTGCCATATATTTTGCTGCCTCCCTCCCGGTTAGAAATCCTGAGAAACACGCCATTTCCCAGACCTTGTAGTACTTCTGGGCCGTTGTCTCGCGCAAACCGAACTGGATATTCGCACCGATGTTGAAGACAACAATCGCCAAAGGACCCAGGTCGTTTTCAATTGCGGCGAAGAGGGAAACGATCTGGTCTTCCTTGCGGGCGTCGCATCCAAATGCGTGAGCGTTACCCCCTTCCGCGCGGATTGACTCCACTAACGGCTCGAGTTGCTCTGCGTTACGGCGCGCAACGCAAACGGTCAGACCTTCACGCGCAAAGCGGCGCGCAAGTGCGGAGCCGAGACTGTCGCCGGCACCAACGATCAGAGCGGTACGGGTTTTCACGGTAGTGATTTCCTTTGTTTGTAGGTGTGAATACACCTATCATATCGCCAATACAAACTATTTCAAGCGCTGAATCGCATCGTACTGACTTTGGGAGTCGCTTACTCAAGGTGATTTTTACGGGTATCCGCTAGCACGCGGTGACATCCCGCCAAAGACGTGAGTTTTCCCAAGTGAAGTAGCACAAGGTTGCAACGCACTCAATGTAGGAGACAAGCAATGCCATCTATGTTCGACGAAGGGCTCAACAAGACCAAAGCAAACCATACGCCACTGTCGCCGTTATCGTTCCTTCGACGGTCAGCCGAGGTTTATCCCGAGTATGTGGCTGTCGTGTATGGCGACTATCGTTTGACCTATCATGAGATGCGGGAGCGCTGCATGGCGTTTGCTGGATTTCTGGATACGGCAGGTCTGGGCGAGGGCGATGTCGTTTCAGCCATACTGCCGAACATCCCGGAAATGGTCGAGATGCACTTCGCCGCCAACACTGGCGGCAGGGTCTTGCACCCCATCAGTACGCGCCTCGATGCTGCCGCGATACGGTTTCAGCTTGAACACGCAGAGTCAAAGATTCTTGTTTTCGACAGCGAGTACGCTGGAACCGTCGGCGAAGCCGTGGCTGGGATGACCTCCCCCCCGACCCTGATTGAGGTCAATGACCCGTACGCAACATTCCAGGCCAGTGACCTGCCCTCTGCGGTGCCCTATGAAAGCGCACTCGTTATGGGGGCGCAGGCGGCACATTTGCGTGGACCACGAGACGAATGGGAGCCGATTGCGCTTTCCTATACATCTGGGACGACAGGCAATCCCAAAGGTGTCGTCACGCATCACCGAGGCGCCTATCTCAATGCGATGGCAAACACGGTCGCATGGTCCATGCCATCGCATGCAACGTACCTCTGGGTACTGCCGATGTTTCACTGCAATGGCTGGTGCTTCCCGTGGACGATTACCTTGCTCGCGGGCCGACATGTATGCCTACGCAAGGCAGATCCGCGCGAGATTGTTCGTCTTGCGAATGAACACCAGGTGACCAACCTGTGCGCGGCGCCCGTAGTGCTTTCCATGCTTGCCGAGTGTGGGAGGGAAGGCTTGGCGTTTGTTCGACCGGCGCGGATCCTGACTGCCGGGGCCGCGCCTGCGCCGCGAGTCATTGCGGATATCGAACGTCTTAATGCAGAGGTCACTCAGGTTTACGGATTGACGGAGACCTATTCCTCCACCGCTATTAGCGCCTGGAAGGCCGAATGGAACGAGCGTCCGGATGACGAGCGATACAAGCTCAAGTCTCGTGCAGGCGTGCAGTACCCGGCTTGCGAGGAACTCGAGGTGGTTGGACAGACATTCGCGCCGGTGCCGCGCGACGGCAAGACCGTCGGCGAAGTAGTGGTTCGGGGCAACACGGTCATGCGTGGTTATCTCAAGAACTCGACCGCCACTGAGGAGGCATTCGCCGGTGGCTGGCTCCATACCGGCGATCTGGCCGTCCGTTTCCCCGATGGCTATATTGCCATCTGCGACCGATCAAAGGACATGATCAATTCTGGCGGGGAGAAGATGTCTTCGCTCGAGATAGAGGAGGTTCTGATTTCGCATCCTGCGATATTCGAGACAGCGGTAGTGGCAGCACCGCATCCCAAATGGGGCGAGGTTCCATGGGCGTTTGTCAACGTTCGCGAAGGGCACACCCTCGGCGAGGACGAACTAATTACCTATTGCGCGGCGAGGCTCGCGCGCTACAAGGTACCCACGCGATTTATCTTTGGTCCGCTTGAGCGGACCGCAACCGGAAAGGTGCAGAAATTCAAATTAAGGGAAATTGCCAGGGACACGTCCGCTCAAGATTAGATGTGGACAAACGCAGGTGGCAGCGCGTCTCAATACCCCAAAAAATACGCGGCAGCATTTTTTGAATCTGCGAAAAAAAGGCCGCCGTGCGGTTGGCTTTCGATATGACGCTACCGCCGTAGGGGTTGCTCGAATCACCGGGTGAGATTAAGCAAGACGGATCGATGGCAGGATAGAAATTCCCACAACCTTGGAGCATCAGGAGTGTCCATGTCTCAAATCGAAACTCACGAAAAAATCCGGCGAAACCCGAAATTCGCCATGATGGTTCGCAAGCGCACGCGACTCGCGATCATGCTGTCGGTCATCGTGCTGGTGCCGTACTACGCATTTATGATGATCACTGCCTTCAGCCCCGAACTGCTGAGCCGACCACTTGCCGCCGGCGCAGTGATGACGGTTGGCTGGCCGCTTGCGACGATCATGATCGTCGGCGCCTGGATGACTACTGGCGTTTACATCCTGCGTGCCAATGGCGAGTTCGATGCGCTGAATAAGGAAATACTCGAGGAGGCATCCAAATGAAACGTTGCCTAACCGCTCTCATAATCGGACTCGGTTTCGCCTCACTGGCTATGGCTACACCGGTTGCCATGGAAGGCGTCCGGAAGCAGCCGGTCAACGTTAGCGCCATCGCGATGTTCATTGTTTTCGTGCTGGCGACTTTTGGCATCACCAAATGGGCAGCCGGGCGCACCCGGTCAACCGCCGACTTCTACACCGCCGGCGGCGGAATTACCGGTCTCCAGAACGGTCTGGCGATCGCCGGCGATTACATGTCGGCCGCGACGCTGCTAGGGTTGACGTCGCTGGTCTATGCGTCGGGCTTCGACGGCTTCATCTACACGGTGAGCTTCTTCATCGGTTGGCCGATCATCCTTTTTCTGATAGCCGAACGACTGCGCAACCTCGGTAAGTTTACCTTTGCTGACATCGCCTCATATCGCCTCGATCAGGGTCGCATTCGGACGTTCGCCGCATGTGGCTCATTGACCGTTGTCTGCTTCTATCTGATTGTCCAGATGGTCGGCGCCGGCCAGCTGATCCAGCTGCTATTTGGGCTGGACTACAACGTGGCGGTCATCTGCGTCGGTGTCTTGATGATGGTCTATGTGACTTTCGGTGGAATGGTCGCGACGACCTGGGTGCAAATTATCAAGGCGTGTCTGCTGCTTGGCGGCGGCATCGTGCTGATGCTCTTGTCGTTCGCCAGGTTTGGTTTTTCATTCGACGCGTTGTTCCGCGAGGCGGTTGCCGCTCATAAGGCTGGCGTCGGGATCATGAGTCCTGGTTCACTAATGGCCGATCCGGTTTCCGCTGTGTCGCTGTCATTGGGTCTTCTATTCGGCACGGCGGGACTGCCGCACATTATGATGCGCTTCTTTACCGTCCCGAATGCCCGGGAAGCACGCAAGTCGGTGTTTTACGCGACTGGTTTCATCGGTTTCTTCTTTCTCATTGTGATCATTCTTGGCATCGCTGCGATCAGCGTTGTCGGAACCAATCCGAACTTTTTTGAGGGTGGCCACGTTGGCGGAAAGCTGATTGGCGGCGGCAACATGGCAGTCATGCACCTTGCCAAGGCGGTCGGCGGCAACGTTTTCCTCGGCTTCCTGTCCGCGGTCGCTTTCGCGACGATCCTCGCGGTCGTATCCGGCCTGGCCCTTGCAGGTGCCTCGGCCGTTTCACACGACCTCTATGCCCGGGTGATCAAGAAGGGAGACGTGACCAGCGCCCAGGAGCTGAGGGTGACCAAAGCTACATCGGTCGTAATCGGCGTACTAGCCATCATCCTCGGCATCCTCTTTAAAGACCAGAATGTTGCGTTCCTCGTTGCGCTTACCTTCGGCGTGGCCGCCTCGGTCAATTTCCCGGTGCTGATCCTGTCGATGTACTGGAAAGGGCTAACCACCCGCGGCGCGCTGTGGGGCGGAATCGTCGGTCTGGTCTCGGCGGTCGGTCTGGTGATCCTGTCGCCGGCGGTTTGGGTAAAAGTGTTAGGCAATGCCAAGGCGGTATTTCCATACGACCATCCGGCAATCATTTCAATGACCGCGGCGTTTTTCGTCACATGGCTGATGTCAGTGACCGACAAGAGCGCGCGCGCCGCCGGCGAAGCCGAAGCCTTCGAGGAACAGTACATCCGTGCTCAGACCGGGCTCGGTGCTACAGCGCCTTCAAGTCACTGATTACCCGGCCTTCTCGCTGACCAAAAGAACGCCGCTTCAGCTATTTCAGGAGCCCTCGGGCTCCTTTTTTATCGCGTGTCCTGCAGCAGCCGATGCCATCTCTCACGCTGCTTCGAGCACTGCCATCGGGCAGTGCTCGACCGTTCCGCGCTAGTTACGCAAACTGGGAGATATTCCCATTGTTCTGCCACGGGCTCTTTCGTAGGAGAACAGCAACTTGTCCATTCGAGGCGGGTGAGTGAACTGGCCGGTGTCGCAGCCGTCGTCAGCCTGCAGGGGCGCTGTAAGCGTCACGCATTCAGGCTTCGAACGGCTGAACACGACAGGCAATACCCTTCATGTGAGGAATACCCTGTTCGCGATCGAGGTGATCCTCGTCATCAGGGCATATCTGCGCATCGGCGAACTCCCATGCGCCCGAGAGTGTACCGTCCCCTTCCTCGCGTTCCGGTAGCCACCAGCCATGCGGCACACGGACAACGCCCTGAGGCATATCGGCGCGGATCGACGTCTTGAGCTTGACGCTCCCTTGAGGCGTGATAATAGACGCCCAATCACCTTCTGCGAGTCCCGAATTGGCAGCGTCCGCAGCGTGGATGAACATGGTCGGATCCGGCTTTCGCGCACGGAGTGCCGCGATGTGACGATGGCCTGTCTGGAAGAATTCATCGTCTCTGACGCCCATGAACATAGTCAGCGGAAACGCCGGATTGGCGGGAGGCGCATCGCGCCAGTAGGGAAGTGGATCAAAGCCCAAATCATCAAGCACTGAAGAGAAAAGCTCCACTCGGCCAGACGGGGTGGCAAAACCGGTTTCACGATACTTCTGATGCACGAAGGGCGGAGCATGGTATGGGTGTTTTTCGGCGAATGTGGCGAAGTCCATACCAAGTCGGTTCAGTCGATGGTCGAGCATTGCTTCATTCGATTCCCACGGAAAGTGCTCACCTAGGCCCATTCGTACCGCAAGGTCTCGCCAGAAGTCATAGACTGAATGGCATTCACCCGGGGCATCGACGACCTTTTGCGACGGCCGGTAGATGGCGGTCCACCCGAAGCCGTCGGCGAGACAATTGCGTTCGAGCCAGGCGTCCCCCGGAAGAATATAGTCTGCTAGCTGAGCAGTGGGCGTGCGGAAATGCTCGACCGCCACGACCAGATCCTGATTAAGGATCGCCCGCTGGATCAGTTGCATATTCGCAAAGCTCATCAGTGTGTTATTGCCCAGCGTGAAGAATGCCTTGACGGGGTAGGGATCTCCATCGGCCATCGCGCGAAACGTGGCGGATGGGTTCGCCATGTAGCATCCATTAATCAGATTTGGCCACTCATAGCCCCACACGCGTTTGGCGGGTTCCCGAAGGGCGGCCATTCCGCGATAGGTGAACAATGGATGAGTGGTAGAACCCAATTGCTTGGACTTCTGTGCGTCGGAGAGTACGTCGTGACGCTCCAGTTCCGATTCGTGAACGATATCAGGATGGAAGCCATGCAGGAGTTCCCCGCCCGGTACGTCGAGGTTGCCACAGATCGCACGAAGAATGCACATCAGTCGGATTGCTGAGGTCGAATTGCGTTGCTGATCGGTGATCGGAGTCCACGGAATGACTGCGGGCCCACTGGTGGCATACATGCGGGCTGCCTGTTGAATTAGAGCGACGGGCACACCCGTCAGTGCAACAACACGCTCAAGCGGAAACTCATTAACCCGCTCTCGGAGGGCGTCGAACCCAACGGTCCACTTCGCGACGAACTCCTTGTCATACAGTTCCTCGTCGAGGATAACCTTCAGCCAGCCAAGACACATTGCAGCATCGGATCCTGGTTTCAGTGGCAGCCAGAGATCTGCCTGCTCGGCATTCTCGCTTTTGCGTGGATCCAGAACGATCAGCTTTGCACCGCGCTGCTGGGCACGCCGGACTGCGTTGTAAACCGGTGTCCATGAATGCTGTTTCGGGTTGTGACCGAAGAGAACAATGCACTGCGTGTTGGGATAGTCAGGATAGGGATACCAGCCATAGACCAAACGGTTGACCGCAGCTGTGTTCCCAGCGCAAATCGCAACACCGCTGATCCAGTTGGGCGAACCGAGAAAATTCATGAACCGGCGCCCTGCGCCGTTATCGGTCTGGGTGTTCCATTGGGAGGTTGACACAGCCAACGCTTCGGGACCATAACGGGCAACTACTTTTGAGAGGCGCTCGGCAATGTCGTCCAGAGCGGCATCCCAGGAAACCTCTTGCCACTTTCCCTCGCCTCGTGCGCCAACCCGCTTCAAGGGATGAAGTATCCGCTTTGGGTGAGCGAATCCTTGCGGCGCGTGCACTCCCTTCATGCAGATATTTGCGCGCAAGGGGCGAGGATCAATCGCTTTGACAGAAACATCTCCAACCTTTCCGGACTCCGGAACTTCAGCTCGCACCTGACAATAGATATCGCATCCTGAACACAGCGCGCGTTTTTCCAACATGATTTGTCTTCTCCAATGAAGCACACCTCGAAAGTCGTCGTATGTGCCGGTATTCCCTGGTGCTCGCCGAACTTGAAATATATGTGCGTACACACTTATTATAGAGCGATATCTTGCGCGTGCAAGTTCGCGAAGAAGAACTCACCCGATGACTCAGATGAAACGCGACTCGATGTTCGCGCTCACCGGGAGTCGCAATCCTGCACAGCGGCGCATGAAGATACGCCGACCGAGGAATTACGCAACTGATGGAATGGGGTCAACAAGAAGGGGGCGGTCAGGTGCCCTGCGAGATCTAAACGACGATCACGAAGGAGCATATCATTCGGCTGGGCAGAGCTATGGGCTTCACCGTGACATTGGCACAGGACGATCTTGATAAATTCTTTTGAAGGCGAAGTATCGGGGATGCGCGCGCTCGTCCTCATTTTGCACGCGACCATTCTTGTTAATTTGCTGTCTTCGGCGCGATGCGGCAGACGCAATCGGTACGCGCTGGTACTCCGGCGTAGTTACGGGAGCGACCTGTTGCTTTTGATTATCATGTCCGCTCGCGACGTCCCAAGAAGATCATGGCACAGACTTCGATGCCTTCATGAGGTGCGGCATCAGATAGGCTGGGGGGGGGGGGCGATTGCGGCGTGTCCGGAAAATCGAGCCCGACGGTCAGCCCGGGTCATGTGTTTTTCAGAGTGATTCTGCAGACTACTGCAAAATATCCTCATGATTATCGCGAACCACGTGGATGGTGTCGCGAAGGGCAGTACGCAGGCTGCGCCACTGCTCGGAACCGATGCACTTGAACAGCTCCTGCTGAGCCAGTGTCCACGCACCTTCGCTCTTGGCGATCGCGGACTGGCCTTTGGCGGTCACAATAATATTTCGAAATCGACGGTCCTCACCGACGGAATCAGTGAGGAATCCCTGCTTGATCAAAGGATCGATCAGGCGTGTAACGCTCGTTCTATCCATCAACATTGCGTGTGCTATCTGCTTCATGCCAGCAGGAGCCAAGACGTCGATATTTCGCAATAGCGTGAATTGCGCCATTGTCAAACCGGTGTCACGCAAATAGCTATTGTACATTCCTGTTAGGAGACGCGACAGGCGATGCACGTCGAACAACGCACATTGCGTGAGGAGATCCTTGTCGTTATTTGGCAGAGGGCGCCGCTGACCGACCACCTTGCTCGTGCGTTCCTTCGCCGGGACTGCCTCTTTTAGCGCCTTCGCCATATTCACTTCCTCTCGCACTGCTGACATGCTCACGATCAATTCACACGTCAGGACGATTGTCAATCGATCGGCTTGGAGGTATTGCTGCGTCATAGGACAAACTGCTTCGACCGCAAATTTCTATCGCTTCTCCGTCCGCAAAAGCGCCTCTTGCGACGATGCGCATGAGGCGTCAAGGACTAGCAGCTATCCGCATGTTGCGACGTTTGTCTTCGTCACGATTATAGGTGTATCCACACTTTTTGCAAGGTGGAGTTTGCGACTCGTCCTGGATCATGCTGCAAACGCGGTGGCCATCCGTCACGCGGTTGCGACGCGCTGCGACATGGTCAGCCCAAGGCTCTAATCGTTTTAGATGTTGGCTGGCGGATCGACCGCAGGCCTCGGTATTGCACTCATCCCGAGGCCATTGATCAAGGGCGAGTTGCGGCGTGGGGTACTCGTGCCTATGTGCGACTACGACCACCCCAGCATGAATGCGTATTGTCTGATCTTTCCGGACGACCACTCGGAGAACCCGGCACTCGTGACGTTTCGCGAATGGCTCGAAAGCGAAACGCTGCAAAATCAGGGGCGGAAACCGCGAAAGGACAAGCGCACGACGGCGTCAATACCAGTGGAAAGCCCAAGTCCTTACGCTGCCGTTTCTGTCGCAAGCCGCGTCGCGAATCAAACCTCATCCGGTGGGTTCGGAGAGTGGTCAATGCCATCTCCACGTTGAGCGCCGGTAAGTAAGTGCGTCGTTTTCTTTTTGCAGTCTTGTGGGGTTCCCTATCGACGCGATGACAGTCTCAAAGATCGCTCGCTCCACTGATGGCACTGTCTGAATTCCCTGTGTCAACTTTCTCCGCGTGGGAGTTGAAGAGAGATTGCTCCAGGCGCGTAGACCACTTCTTATCGCCAGTCGCCCTGGCAAGCATGTTGGCACCGACCATTGCAACAAATGCGTTGCGCAGTTGCTCCTGCGACAGCGAACACGAAGGGTCGGTACGTGCAATGTCCACAAATGTGGAAAACAATTGATCAACGCCATCCCGATACGCGTCGTTTAGGGCCTCGCTCGCATGATGTGGTGCAGCGTCCTGGCCGAGAGCCACCATTGGGCAACTCCGCTCAACGGGTTTTTTGCTGAGGTAGTACGTGACGAGCCGTTTCAGGGCACCCGAGAGTGGGCGGCCCTTCGGGAACGCCTTAGCCGTCCAGTTCTTCACAGATTGCGTGAACCCGGCCGAGCAGGCCTCCGAAATCAAGGCGTCCTTCGATGCAAAGTGATGGTAGAAGGCTCCCTGAGTCATCCCCACGCGTGCCATGATCTCAGAGATGCCGGCCGCTGCAGCGCCACCGCAACGTACGATCGCGTCGGTCTCATCGAGTATCCGCTGTCGATTCTGTTGCGCCTGCTCTCGATTGGAACGCCCCACGATTGCACCACTCCTATTGCAAGAAACGATGACCAGTTTAATTGCAAGAAACGATGGCCAGTTTGCCGGGAACACAACAAAATGGTCTCCAAACACGGCATTGCGGGTTTGCGACTCACTCTTCGCGATGTAGCTCGAATATTTTCGGTGCGCCGCGGCGCGCACCACACAGCTATCTGAGGTCGGGCTTGCCAAGTGTCGCAAGATGCTCATAAAATACATTACGAGTAAAATGTATTTTACGCAAGGAAAGGGATCGGCGACTGAGCGTCGGATCTCAACTCTGGAAGTAGCTTTTCATGCTGAGCTGGGAACCGAAAATCACCGCAATGCATTGCATGTGGCATGGAATTGGGATATCGCGCATATTGATGCGAGATGCGACTTCGGCACAGTCACATGAGGCGTTACACGCTGCACCGAATATTGACAGTCCTACATGTGCTCATGAGATTCTCACCACGGCTGAGTTGGTGGCCGCTATAAGATCATGAAGCTGATTACCTTAGCCACGGGTCGGTAACTTTGAGCAAAGAGTACAACCTCGATCGGCGCGGAGGGGTAACGGCTAGGCGTGCCCAATCGGCCGACGCCTCTCCTCGCAAAGCCGGAGTGACATCACGGAGTACAAGGCGTACGACTGAGGAAGCACGTCGGATCATACTCGAAGTCGCGACGGCATTGCTGGCCAACAAATCTTATGAATTACCAGGACTTGAGCGGCTGGCCGAGCAAGCGGGCGTGCATAAGATGACGATTTATCGCGCGTTCGGGTCGAGAGAAGGACTGGCAAGAGCATGCGCCGAGTGGCTATGCAAACAGGAAGCGGCGTTATGGACTCAGACGGTTAAGAATTGTCTCGATGCCACCGGATGCCGAATACGTGTGCTATTCACCATTATTGCCGATCGTCTGCTCCGCGAAACGCCTACCGAATGCCGATTGCACATGCTTGCCCCTCATTTCGGAGATGCCTCCGATGACGTGTGTTCGACGCTCGAAGAGCGACGGCGCAACCTCTACGATTTGCTCCTCGAATTGACAAAGATTTCCGCTGTAAAAGAGCCCACCGCTCTCGCCGACGCGCTCTATCTCGTGTGGGAGGGTGCTGTCGTTCCTATCCGCTCTGAAGCCGAGAGGGTGCGCTTGGCCAGGAACCTGCCTGTAGTTGTCGATCGTCTTCTGAAAGCCTATTCAATATGAACCCATCTCGCGATCATAGAAGCCTCGTTATGCCAGACAGCTTTTATGATCGGGGTGCCTTCAAGAACAATCGTTAGATCGCTGCAACCTCAACTTCTACTCAATCTTTTTGAGCGTGTGCCAGACGCGCTCCTCGGCGGCCGCGCTCGCTACCCGCTTCATTCTTTGTCATTTCCTTGTCTCCTTGTGGTCACCTAATATCGGACCCAAGCGCAACAGGTACTACTATCATTGCGATAGCAATAACGTACAGATGCAGGTGAGTAGATGCCTGCCAGAGCGTCGAGCCGAAGCGACCCTGAACCCGTGAGCGTCATGCGGATTTCGGTATTCCGCATCATCGCAACCGAGCAAACGAGGAACGCTTCGACCTTGGCGACAGATTCATAATCGGGCGGAGGACGCTTTTTTGAAGCACCCTCCGCTCGCACCGGTTGTGCGACTTCCGCCCCGCAACAGGTCATGACCTTGCCCCCGTTCCGCGAATCCCATAACCGAGGGAATTATGCGGCTCGTCCCTGCTGAGCCGCGAACCAGTTTTTCTCGAATGTCATGGGACTGACGTAGTCGAGTGTCGAGTGCAACCGGCGTGCATTGTAAAAGCTCAGCCAGTCAATCACCTCATCCATTGCAGCACGCCGCGTGGTGAAGTGTCGTCCATGCATACGAGCTACCTTCAGCGAACCCCACAGGCTTTCCGTCGGCGCGTTGACGCTCCTATGTCAAGCGAGGCACGTCGAATCCGCCAGGTCGGCCAGAATAAGTGGGTACAGTTCCCTGACGATGTACCGCTTCAGGCAGCGGTGGATTTCCTTATTTGACAGGCCTTCCTTGGTCCGACGATCGACATAGGCCCGGGTACGCGGGTCGCTGCGCATCCGAACCATAGCGATGGTCCACAGGGCGTTGTTCGCAGCGCGGTCACCGCCCCTGTTCAAACGATGCCGGACCGTCCTACCGGACGATGCCTGCAACGGACTTGTGCCGCAAAGTGCCGCGAGCGCAGCTTCGTTTTTCAGGCGCTCGGGATTGTCGCCTGCAACAGCAACCAATACCGCAGCAGTCTGGGGGCCGACGCCGAATCGTTCACGAATCCGCCTGGCATGCTGGTTGGTCAGGTTGTCGAGCATGGTGTCGAGTGCTTTGAGCTCCTCTGCCAGCGTCAGCCAACGCTTCGCCAGCAACCGCAGCGTGGTCGTGAGAGTCTGCAACATTGGAGTTTTGCCCAGCGAGCGAAGACGCGCGCAACCCTCGACACATTCCGCGGTCTTCGTTTTCAGAAGACGCTCGCGGATTTCCTGGGGAGCGCTCACGAGCAAAGCTCGTAACTGGTTAATAGCTTGTGTCTTGGCCTTGACTGCGCTGCGTCTGGCAACGGAGACGGCACGCATCGCCTCTGCCGCGCCGGACTGTTCCTTTGGAATAGCAGTAGCTCTTCCGGAGAGGACGGCACGTGCGGCGTTTTCGGCGTCGGTGGGATCGGACTTCCCTTTAGATCGGCGCATCGCGCGATCGGGACGATTGACTTCAAACACCTCAATCTCACGATCGCGAAGCACGCGTGCCAATCCCGCTCCGTACGTGCCAGTCCCTTCAACTCCGGCGCGCTGTAGTTGGCCGAACGAATTTGCCCACGTCAGCAACTCGAAATAGCCTGCCGCGTCGGTCGATACCGATAGCGTTCCGAGAAGCCTGCCCGTATCGCTGATCACAGCCCCGACATGCGTATCCAGATGCGTGTCAACACCCAGAATCACTTCGTTTTGTTCCATGCGTATATCCGTTGTAGTGGGCGCATCGCCAACCCCACTCGCAGGACAGGACACTCACGGTGCAGAACAAAGCTCCTATCAGGTCACAGACGGTGAGCCCGGCAACGCTCGGGGAACGCCGGAATCCGATCGACAGGTCAACGCAAAGGCAGCTTGGCCAATCCCAGCACGGGTCAGATCGGTCCGACATTCAGAAGCGATCTTAGACTGAGTGTCCCAGCAATCGCCGCGTCGGCTCATCGACGAGCGCATGCCGTAGGCCTTCAGCGTGTCCTGGAACAGGCCGCCGCAATACTGGCTGCCCCGG
>NZ_JBNPVT010000039.1:0-25122 GCF_050434205.1 Paraburkholderia sp. GAS348 | reverse complement strand
CGAACCAGCACCGCGTTGCATCACATCACAACCACCCGGCACCGCTTCGTTCTGCGTCGCTGCATCAGCAGCAGAGAAACGAGATTATGAAGAACTTTCGCTACGCCGTCAACAGGTTTTTCCAACTTTCTCAACCCGCTCACTTTGCGCAAAGCCTTGCCACTACTGGCTCTCCCGCCTCCCGTGCCCCGGCGTCCGAAGCACGAAAGAGCGAGATTCTAGCGAGCCGGGCTGGGCCTTGCAAGCGGTATCTGGAATTTATTTCAAGGCGTCTTTTCTATGCGCCCCGGTTCATCCACAACCGGCATTTCCACGTCGGATGCCAGAGCGCTGGCTGCCGGGGCGCCGATCGTCCAATCGTGCAGCACGGTATAGGCAACCGCCAGCAACGTTGGGCCGATGAAAACACCAAGGAAACCGAAAGCAAATGCACCGCCCAAGATACCCAGCATCACCAGGATCAACGGCATGTCGCTACTCTTACCGATCAGGATCGGCTTGATGACGTTGTCGGACATGCCGACGACCAACACGCCCCATACAACAAGAAAGATCGCCCACCCAGTTGCGCCGCCGTGATAGAGCCAGATCGCCGCGGGCAACCAGACGACGACCGGGCCGCCCGGTATCACTGACAGGAAGAACGTCGCCAGTCCAAGCAGCGCCGGCGCCGGGACCCCCGCAATCCAGCAACCGAAGCCGGCAAGAATGCCTTGCACAAGCGCCGTGCCGAGGATTCCGTAGACCACGCCCTTCACCGTGCTGCCCGCCAACGTCAGCAAGTAATCGGCGCGTTCGCCGGCGATGCGCCGCATGCCCGCCCTCAGCCAGGCCGCCGCGCCCTCCCCTCCGGTATAAAAGAAGAACGCGAGCACGATACTCAGCGCCAACAATCCCAAACCATGCGTAACGGCGATCGCAGCCGCCAGAATCCACTTGCCAGCCGGCGCCGCAAGTGCACGCGTTTGCGCGATCAGTTCAGAGTTGCTACTCGTTACATTCGCCCAAAACGTCTCGATGTGCGAGCCAATCAGCGGGATTCGCCCCACCCACGGCGGTAAATCCGGCAAGCCAGCCTCGAAAAGCCTCTGCACCAGCGCGACGATGTCGTGAACATGCGCACCGAAAGCAAAGCCCGCATAGACGAACGGACCAAGCACCACAACCAGAATGATGAGCACGATCAACGTCGCGGCCAGCTTCCGCCGGCCCCCGACTGCCATAGTGAGCCGCCGGTACAAACCCCATGAGCTATAACTGAGGATGGCGCCCCACAGCAGCGCGGTCGTAAAAGGCGCAAGCACCAGCAGGGAGCCACCGACCAATATGATCAATGCGAACACTGCGGCGAGACGTTCAATCAGTTGGTCCGATTTCACTATGAATCTCCTGTTGTGCCAGACCACAGCGACGAATAGGCATACGCTTGCCAAGCGCCCATTGAAGGCAGTCAGTATAGAAGCGGGTCACGCCCCCGGGCACGTCTTATATCATCCGGCCAAGACGCCACGCAACGCATCTGATGGCGCCCGCAACAGGCTTATTTTTGATGCGAAAATGTCCCAATCCATCCGGCATAGCCAGCCAAATAATATGGCAGCATAGAAAAGACTAGAATATAAGGTTCTGTGCCCCTTAATTTCCGGATTTATGCGCTCGCGAATCGCCAAACGTCTCCCCCCCGATGCCGACAAGCTTGTCGGTCTTTCACTCGCGCTTTTCGCGTCGGGCAGCCGCACCGAAGACCGCTTCTGGGAAGCGAAGCTCGATGCGCTGCTGACCAAGATCGTCCGCAACGCCAACCAGACAACGCTGGACGCCGCGCTCGACCATCTGCAGCAGAATCATCCTGATGCCTACGGCGCACTCGCCGACATGGCGGAAACGCACAGCGAGTCGTTCATCGTCGAACATGAAGGCGTTCCTTACGAAGCGCTGCTGATTGCCGCGCCGGTGCTGGCATGGACTCGCTACATGATTCCTTCAGGTCCGCTCAAAGCGGACGCGGCCGACGCGCTGCGCGCACACCTGCAGGCGCACGTACTCGCGGCCAATACGCGTGTGGCCATGGTGCCGTTCCTTTACAGCATCGACCAACTGCCGCGTCACCACGTCGAGACCTGGCGTATTGCCCAGCAACTCGCTCAGGCAGCCATGGCTGGCGGCAACGTCAAACTCAATTTTGGCGAACTGCCGGAAACTTCACCAATCCTGGCCGACCCGCGCTTTCTGCTGGCTGTGGTCGCGGCGCCGGTGGGCGAGCCGGCATTTCGCTGGCAGGAAGAAGAGAACGGCAGCCGGATCGAGCGCGGCCAATGCCTCGAACAATGGGCAACGCAAGGCGGCGCCAATCTGTCACTGGTGCTGCCCGGATGTGAATTCGAGTGTCTGCTGCCGGATGCCTATTATTCAGCCTGCCGCGACGCCGACGAAAGCGTGCGCCCTCACACGGTACGTACCGCCGTGCGTTATCTGTTCGACACAATCGGTGCGGCGCCACAGGAGTTGCGCGCGGTTGTCGCGGGCTTCGGCGAACGCCGTATCGACGAATACCGCGTCGGCTTCACGCGCCGGGGCAGCAATGATGTGATCTACGGCGTCGTGTGGCCGCTTTACGGCCGCGAGAACGGCGAGCCCGGCATCGACGAAGAACCGCAAGAGACCGCTGCGTCAGACGATCCGCTTGAAGAAATCGTCGCATTGCTCAAGGAAACCGGTGTGACAGATGTGCGCCGCCACGCGGGCCGCTTCGAGCCGGAATATTGTGATGACTGCGGCGTCCCCCTCTATGCGGACCCGCTCGGCGAAATCGTCCACGCCGAAATGCCGGAGGACGCGGAACCCGCGCAACCGCATTTCCACTGATCCACCGGCGCCGGCGTCATTGCGCCGCACCGTCGACATCAGGAAGCCCCGCCGCGCGCGGGGCTTTTTTACGTCATTCCTCCTATGCCTTTTGGACAGGCGGTCAAAACGAAGGGAATTTGTCATCATGGTGCCGGTGGTGCATCGTAATGTGCCCGGCACCCTCGCCGGCCCGCACGCATCGCGCGACCTCGCCCGATTCATCTGGAGACATGGCATGCGATTCTCAATACTCAACTCAGACGCGGAACGACGCGATGGACTCAAAGCACTGCTGCGGCAAATCGACCGTCTAGCGCGCTTTAACGAAGCACAGGACTGGCGTCAGGTTGAACGTACGCTCAAGCGCCTGCGGCCCGACCTGCTCGTGATCGACTGGCAGGACTGGATGTCGGTTGACGATACCCGTCATCTGCTCAGCCACTACCCAGACCTGCGCATTGCAGTGCTGACCGACGAGGTCTCTCCAACTGCCGTGCGGGACCTGATGGACGAGGGTGTGCTCGGCGTGGTTCCGCGCGAAACCGACCCGTGCCTGATCGTGCGCGCTTTCGAGATGGTTCTGCTGGGCGGTCACTATGTGCCGCCCGGTGCGCTGGCGCTCAGCCCTCCGCTACCGCCGGATGCCGCCATCCGGCCGTTCGACGAAAAAAGTCCGCCGCCGCGCCGGACCAAACTTTCCAACGGCCTGTCGCCTCGCCAGGAGCAGATCATGCGCTGCGTCCACATGGGCAGCACCAACAAGATGATCGCGCGCACGCTCGGCATCAGTGAAGGCACCGTCAAGATCCACCTGACCAGCATATTTCAGCAACTCGGCGCGCCAAATCGTGCCGCCGCGGTCGCGCTCTACAACGGCTGGCTGTCGGCTCATTTGCAAGTACTGCGCAACGATGACAAAGGTCCGGTTCGTCCGGTAATGGGCCAAGCCGGCGTGGTGCCATTGCGGCGCCGCACGCCGCGGCGCTTCCAGTACCCGTTACCGGCGAACGACGCGGCCGACACGCTGCCAATGGCGGCCGAACCAAGCACGCCTTACGGCGACGCACCCCCCGGGTTGGCGGCGGAACAGGTCACGCAAGATTCGGCGTAACGTCAACCGGCGCCCGCGCCAGAATCGGGACGCGCAATTTCTGGCAGCGTTCGCGCCGGCTGGCATGGAATCCGCTCACACCTTTTCTCGTCCAACGAGTAATATGAGAATCATGGGTTTCCTCTACACACCGCTTCCGTTCTGGGTCGCTGTCGGTGGCTGGATCGCCACTGCGATAGTGGTCGCGCTCGCGCTCTGGAAAAATCCTTTCAAACGACTTCAGGACGGCACACTCCAGCATGTCTGGCTCGCGATCATCGTCGCGGTGTCGGTGCTGTGGGCGAGCAACGCGTGGCTCGACGATGGCACTGTCATGCATCTGCTTGGCGCCACGCTGGTCGTCACATTATTCGATTGGGCGCTGGCGCTGATCGCCATGGCGATAGTCACCGGTCTTGCCGCCGTCGTCTTCGACGCCCCCTGGCAGGGCATTGCGCTGACTTTCCTCGTGTTCGGTGCGCTGCCTGTCGGCATCTCGACCTTGATCCAGCGCGCCAGCATCGCCTGGCTGCCGCGCAACCTCTTCATGTTCATCTTCGGCCAGGGTTTTGTCTCACCCGCCATTGCCGTGTCGCTCACGGCGGCCGCGGCACTCGGCGTTCACATTGCGCTCGCCGACGGCTCGATGACCGTGGTGCCGGTCGGCTACGCGTTCAGCGTGCTTCTGCTAGCCACCGGCGAGGCCTGGTTCACAGGCATGTCGACGGCATTGATCGCGGTCTACCGCCCGGCGTGGGTGACCACTTATGATGTGCGTCGATATCGATTGGGCGGGCCACGCACCTGACACAGACGCGGCATCGAGCACGTATCTGTGGCAATCGGCCATCCCGGCACATAAAACGCCTGAATCCAAGCACCACGACAGGACAAAATATTTGTGTCAGGATTGAACTCATCCCTCTCGCCGGGCATCTTACGTGCCTCATGTCTCATTAGCGTCTAACAAACTAGATGGATCGCACCAACGTACTGCGCCGATTGCTGCGGTTGGTCGGTCGGTTAGCAACATTTGCAGCGGGTCTCTCGCTCATTTGCACTGCTCCCGCATATGCCGATCAACTCGAACAGCACAACGATCTCGTCAACAGATTTGTCAATGACATGCATGCAGACCCGCTAGTCGCGGACTGCGCTGCTCATGGCAACTTTGTTGCAAGCACATCGACCGCCTTCGACCATGTCGAATTTCCCCCCAGCTCCTTCGACAGCGCGCATGCGTCGGTCACCCCTTGGAACGATTCGTTCGACGAGGGCAAGCAGCGCGTCAAGGTGGACAACATCGTTATCGTCGAGGGCCTCGGTATCCGCCAGAACGGCGACGGAGATCCAGCCGATCTCAAGTTCCGCTGCGGCTACGTGGGCGCCCGGATGCTGGCGTTCAGCTGGAACGATCCGGTGCCGCCGGCCCGTGCGCATCAATCCGGCTCGACCGGATCGCAAGCGTCTTCGGGCAAGCATAAGAGCGTGAAGGGCAAGCACTCGGCTAGTGGCAAAACTACGAAGAACGCGGCCGGGAAGTCCTCGAAGGCAAGCGCAGGGAAATCTTCGAGAGCGACCTCCAGCAAATCTTCGAGCAAATCGACCGCGAAGAAGCACCCGGCGAAAAAGACTCAATAACGAGCATAACCCGTGGCCGTTTCAACTGACCCACGCCGCGGGCCATGCCGGCACCCCCCAAAAAAACGGGGCACACACTTCCAAAGTGTGTGCCCCGTTTTTTTATACAGCGTCCGGTCAGGCGAACGTCTCCACGTGCCGCAAGATCGCTTGCAGCATGGCGGCGCCCAGAGACGCGCTACGCTCGCCGTTCCAACCCACCCGCTCATCCGGCAGATTGGCGTTGTCCTTGAACGGCATCTCCAGGGTCAACGACAGACAGCCGAATTCGTTACCGATGTATTTTGAAGCGAGTTTGAGCGCGTCCTCACGATACTTGCTCGCGGCGTAGCCATACTTGTCCTGGAAGTCAGGACTCGCATGCTTGAATGCTTCGATGAACGCTTTCTGCTCCTCTGCCTGCCGCTCCGTGAAACCCGGCAGCATTTCGGAGCCGGCCACAAACACGTACGGCAGTGCCTCGTCGCCGTGGATATCGAAAAAAAGGTCACAACCGGTCGCGTGAATTGCGTCACGCACCACCAGCACCTCAGGACTGCGCGCGGCATCCGGCTCCATCCATTCGCGGTTCAGGTTCGCGCCCGTCGCGTTGGTGCGCAGATTGCCGTGCACGCTGCCATCCGGATTCATGTTCGGCACAATGTAGAACACCGCGTGATCGTAGAGCTTGCGCGCCACCGGATCGCCCGCCCAATCGCCCCAACCCGCGAGACGCTTGACGAGACCTTCGATAAACCATTCGGCCATCGTCTCGCCAGGATGCTGGCGCGCGATCAGCCAGATCTTCTTCTTGGGTGTATCGCCAGTTTGTGGCGTGCCCAGCGTCAGCAGCGACATCGGCCGGCCTTCGACGGTCTTGCCCAACTCCGTAAGCGTGGCCTGCGGCATCTGCTGGACCGCGCCGAGAAATTCCGAGTGACGTTCTTCGCTATACGGCTCGAAATACGCGTAGTAGATGCGGTCGAAATCCGGCGTGTGGTCGATCGTCAACACACGGCCGTCGTAGGAAGTCGGCACGCGGAACCAGTTCACCCGGTCATAGCTCGCCACCGCCTGATAGTCGCGCCAGCCTTCGGCGAAAGCGCACGCCGCGGCATTTTCAAAGGTCATCACGCAGCGCTCGCCGGCCGCGCCGGATAGACGGAAATAAAACCACTGCGCGAACTCGGCGTGACTGTCGGGCCGCACGCGCAGACGGATGTTGCCAGCGTCTTCGCAGGCCAGCACTTCGATCGCGCCTGAGTCAAAGTTGCTCGTAATCGATAATGTCATGATGTTTTTCCCTGCTTGTGTGCGCCGCATTCGCTTAGTCAGCGATACGGCGGCGGAATACGTAAGTGGAATCGTTCGAGGCCTCGGCGTTGAACGCGTAGCCTTCGGAGTCGAAGTCCTTCAGTTGTTCGGGCTTGTCGAGACGGTTTTCGACCGCGTAGCGCGCCATCAGGCCGCGCGCGCGCTTTGCGTGGAAGCTGATGATCTTGTAGCGGCCGCCCTTCCAGTCTTCAAACACGGGTGTAACGATCGGCGCTTCGAGCAGCTTGGGTTTGACTGACTTGAAGTACTCACCGGAAGCGCAGTTGATCAGCACTCGCGAGGCGGCAGCTTTCTTCTTCAGTTGCGCGTTCAAAGCCTGCGTGATCCGTTCGCCCCAGAACGCGTACAGATCCTTGCCGCGCGTATTGGCAAAGCGCGTGCCCATTTCGAGGCGGTACGGTTGCAGCAGATCGAGCGGGCGCAGCAATCCATACAGGCCTGAAAGCACGCGCACGTGATTCTGCGCGTAATCCAGATCGGCCGGCTTCAACGTCCTGGCGTTGAAGCCTTCGTACACATCGCCGTTGAACGCGAGCACCGCCTGCTTGGCGTTGTGCGTGCCGAAACTGGGCGACCATTCCGCGTAACGCTGGAAATTGAGGTGTGCAAGCTGATCGGAAATGCTCATCAGCGAGCCAATCTGCTGCGGAGACAAAAGGCGCAATCCGCCGATCAATTCGGCCGCATCGTCGACGAAATCGGGGATCGTGTGCTGTTTGACGTGCGCGGGGGTTTCGTAGTCGAGCGATTTCGCCGGCGACAGAACGATTATCATAGAGGCCTTGCAGGCACGCCGTGCCTGGCGGTCAAAGACGAAAGCCAGATTGTAACGAATGCCCGGTTCCCATGCCTCACACGGCGCTTTGCGCGTCGTTCTCGATTCCAATGTCTGGATCGATATTCTCGTGTTCGACGATCCGCACACGCGGCCGATTCGCGCCGCGCTCGAAACCGGCGCGCTCGCCGCGCTGATCGATGCGCGCTGCCTCGCCGAACTCACCTACGTGCTCGACTATCCGCAATTCGTGCATCGCAATGTGGACAAGGCAGCGGCGCTTGCCGTCGTTGCGCGCCTCGCACAGTTGGTCGAACCCGCTGCACCCGCGGAAGATGCCAGGCCGTTGCCCAAATGCAAAGACCGCGACGACCAGAAATTCCTCGAACTCGCGCACGCCGCGCAGGCCGACTGGCTGGTATCGAAAGATCGCGCAGTGTTGAAACTCGCCAAGCGGATTGCGCGTGACTTCGGTTTCCAGATTGCGCAGCCGGCGGCGTTCGTCAGCGCCTGCATGAACGCGGAAAACGAGCCAGCGCCCGTATGACCCCTGGCCGGATGGCCAACGTCGGGCCGACTGCGCGCACGCAGCGCCGCGATTCCCTACAATCAGGCATCGTCCTTTTCGAACGACGTCTTTCGCCAATTCACTCGACCACGCTCCGGACAGCGCCATGAATGCACCGCACGACACGCCCATGAGTCCCTCGTTTCCGTCCCGCCTGCCGGACGTCGGCACGACGATTTTCACTGTAATGAGCGCGCTCGCCGCCGAAAAAGGCGCGGTGAACCTCGGCCAGGGCTTTCCCGACTTTGGCTGCGATCCCCGCATTGTCGACGCGGTCGCGAACGCCATGCGCGACGGCCACAATCAATACCCGCCGATGGCCGGCGCCGCGCCGCTGCGTCAGGCGATTTCGGACAAGATCGCGAACCTGTACGGCCGCCGCTATGACGCCACCAGCGAGATCACCGTGACGGCAGGCGCCACGCAGGCGCTGCTGACCGCGATTCTCTGCACCGTGCATCCGGGCGACGAAGTGATCGTGGTCGAGCCGACCTACGACAGCTACCTGCCGTCGATCGAGCTAGCCGGCGGCAAGCCGGTCTTCGTCACGCTCGACGCGCCCGACTTTACGATTCCGTTCGACAAGCTCGCCGCCGCGATCACGCCGAAAACACGGCTCCTGCTGATCAACACGCCTCATAACCCGACGGGTACGGTCTGGCGCGCGGAAGACATGCGCAAGCTCGAAGAAATCGTGCGCGGCACCAACGTGCTGATTCTGTCCGACGAAGTCTATGAACACATGGTGTATGACGGCGCGCCTCACGAAAGCGTTGCGCGCTACCCGGAACTCGCGCAGCGCAGTTTCGTGGTGTCGAGCTTCGGCAAGACCTATCACGTCACCGGCTGGAAAGTCGGCTACGTAGCCGCACCCGCCGCGCTCACTGCCGAATTCCGCAAAGTGCATCAGTTCAACGTGTTCACGGTCAACACGCCGATGCAGGTCGGCCTCGCCGATTACATGAAGGATCCAGCACCGTATCTGGATCTCCCCGCGTTTTATCAGAAGAAACGCGACTTCTTCCGCGCAGGCCTCGAGAATTCACGCTTCAGGCTGCTGCCGTGCACGGGCACATACTTTCAGTGCGTCGACTATTCGGCGATCAGCGATCTGCCCGAAGCCGAATTCGCACAATGGCTGACCGGCGAGATCGGTGTCGCGGCGATTCCGGTGTCGGCGTTCTATCACGAGGCACATGAATCGGGCGTGGTGCGCTTCTGCTTTGCCAAGCAGGAAACCACACTCGCCACCGCGCTCGACCGGCTGGCGCGGCTCTAGGACGCCCCGCGAGATGCTGCGAACGAACCCACGTTCCTCGCCATCGCGCGCAGCGGCCCACGCGTGCGTTGCGCGCCCGAAATCACGTCGCCCGCAATACTGCTGCGCGTCAGGCCGGACGCGAGGCCGCGATATACGCCTTACGATCTTCGGTCACGCGCTGCGCGGCCGGCCGGGCCTTGATTGCCTTCACATAGCTTTTCCAGTCCACGCCGGCGTCGAGCAGGAAGTCGCGGCCGTAGATGGTCTGCGTCGCCATGCCGACCAGCGGCAAGCTCACATAACCTGCTGCGTCGGCGACACTGAAACGCTCGCCGCTCAAATACGGCCCGAATTTCGCGATCCGCCTGAAGCCGAGGACGTGACGCGCGAGCAGCTTCTCGACGCGCCCCTTGGTCGCGTCAGTCACGGTGCCGCCGAAGAACGCTTCCTTGTAGAGATTGCGCGCGGTCAGTTCGAGGTGCACATCCACGAAGGTGATCAACTCGCGCTCCTTGGCCGCTTCCCACGGGTCTGCGGCGAAAATCGCCTTGTCGGGAAAACGCGCGGCCAAATACTCGACGATGCATTGCGATTCGCACAGATCGCCGTGCTCGGTCTGGATATAGGGCACCTTGCCGAGCGGAGAATGCTCGAGCATCGTCTCTTCCTGGCTCGGCAGCACGAACACTTCCTCGAACGGAATGCCGTGTTCGAGCAGCACGAACTTCACCTTGTTGTAATAGTTAGAGAGCGCGAAACCGCACAGCTTGATCATTCGGGGTCTCCTTCCTTCGGATTGTTTGAGACCGCTCGTCAAAATCAAAGCAGCGGTCTTCGATCAATCGTCCAGTAAATTGCACGATCGTGCTATTCTAAAATAACCACGGAGTCGAACATCGCAATGACCTCTCGCAATTTCAGTATCGAAACTATCGACATTGTCGGAACTGGTGCAATGGGCCGTGGCATTGCTCAGATTGCCGCGCTGGCGGGCCTCACCGTACGTCTTTACGACACGAATCCCGCCGCGATCGGCGCCGCGCGCGACTACCTTGCCGAGACTTTCGCCAAATTGACCGCCAAAGGCAAGCTCGACCAAGCCCGCTCGCTCGCCGCGCTGGCGAACGTGAGCGGCGCGCAGGTCATCGGCGATCTGGCCGATTGCGATCTGGTCGTCGAGGCGATTGTCGAAAAGCTCGATGTGAAGCAAGCCCTCTTTCGCGAACTCGAAACGGTGGTGAGCGGCCGGTGCGTGCTGGCGTCGAACACCTCGTCGTTGTCGATTACGGCGATTGCAGCGGGCTGCACGAATCCGTCGCGCTATCGTCCGTCGCCCTGGCTTACACGGCGCGCGCAACCTGGCCTGTCGCTGACGCAACGCGACGCCGCCGACACTCAAACGGAGACACAACAATGAGCGCAGAACTGCTGACCTCACGCCCGACCGAAAGCGAATCGACGCTGGTCCTTACGCTGTCGAACCCCGGCGCACGCAATGCGCTGCATCCGGACATGTATGCCGCGGGCATCGAGGCGCTCGAATCGGTCGAGCGCGATCCGTCGATCCGCGCCGTCGTGATTACCGGCGCGGACAATTTCTTTTGTGCCGGCGGCAATCTGAACCGCTTGCTGGAAAACCGCGCGAAAGATCCGTCGGTGCAGGCGGAGAGCATTGAGCTGCTCGGCGAATGGATTTCGGCGCTGCGTCTGTCGTCGAAGCCGGTGATCGCCGCTGTTGACGGCGCCGCAGCCGGCGCAGGATTTTCATTGGCACTCGCGTGCGATCTAATCGTCGCAGCGGAAGACGCCAAATTCGTGATGTCGTATGCGCGCGTCGGTCTCACGCCCGATGGTGGCGGTTCGTGGTTTCTCGCGCAAGCCTTGCCGCGGCAGCTCGCGACCGAAGTGCTGATCGAAGGCAAACCGATCGGCGCCACGCGTCTGCACGATCTCGGCGTCGTCAACAAACTCGCGAAGACCGGCACCGTGCGCGACACCGCTGTCGCCTGGGCCGACGAGCTCGGCAGGATTTCACCGAATTCGGTCGCGCGCATCAAGGGGCTCATCGGCGAGGCCGGCGCACAGCCGCTCGCTGAACATCTGGTCGCCGAACGCGACAGCTTCGTCGCCTCGCTACACCATCGCGACGGACTCGAAGGAATTTCCGCGTTCCTCGAAAAACGCGCTCCGGTCTACAAGTGAACATCCGTGAACGAAGGGACAATGCCTGACTATCAACTCCCCAAGCGCCGCCGCATCTTCCTGATGCGTCACGGCGACGTGACCTACTTCGACGACTCCGGCCGCGCGATCGACCCTGAAACCGTGCCGTTGAACGCGAACGGCCGCGAGCAGGCAAGCGCGGCAGGCCGCGTGTTCGCCGGACAGCAAGTCCGGTTCGATCGGGTGATCGTGAGCGGCTTACCGCGCACGGTCGAAACCGCGCAACGTGTGCTGGCCGAGACCGGTCAGCAGATCGGCCTCGACATCGAGCCCGCATGGCAGGAAATTCGCGGCGGCAAGCTCAGCAACATTCCGCCGCAGGATATCGAAGCGGCATTTCTCGGCGTGTTCGACGGCATCGTGCCGGAAAGCACGCGCTTTCTCGACGGCGAAACCATCGGCGCGTTGTTCGACCGCGTGTTGCCCGCGGTGGCGGCGTTGCGCGAGGACACGTCATGGGACACCGTGCTGCTGGTGCTGCACGGCGGCGTGAATCGCGCGATTCTGTCGCATGCGCTCACCGCCGGCGGCCGTACGTTCTTCGGCCATCTGGCGCAAGCCACCGGTTGCATCAACGCGCTCGACGTCGGCGCCGCGCCGCGCGACTGGGTGCTGCGCACGATCAACTATTCACCGCCGTCGCCGCTGCACCGCGACGTTCGCAATACCACGATGGAAATGCTCTACGCACAATTCATTCAGTACACGCACAGCTGAACCCAAACTGGAGGAGACATATGGTGCAAGCCACACAGATAGGCGAACCAGAACACAAACCAGATTACTCGGCCTTCGAGGGCACGCGTCCGGTCAACGAGCGGCAACGCTTCGACAGCGACGCGCTCGCCGCGTGGCTAACCCGGCATGTGGATGGGTTTTCCGGACCGCTCACGTTGGAGCAATTCGCCGGTGGCCAGTCGAATCCCACCTTCAAACTCGTCACCCCGTCGCGCTCGTATGTGATGCGCGCGAAGCCCGGGCCGGCCGCGAAGTTACTGCCCTCGGCGCACGCCGTCGAACGCGAATACCGCGTGATGCATGCACTTGCCGATACCGACGTGCCGGTCGCGAATATGCACGCCTTGTGCGAAGACGAAAGCGTAATCGGCCGGGCGTTCTACGTGATGGAGTTCGTCGAAGGCCGCGTGCTGTGGGACCAGTCTTTGCCCGGCATGACGCCTGCGGAGCGCACGGCGATTTACGACGAAATGAATCGCGTGATCGCCGCGCTGCATAGCGCCGACGTCGCTGCAATCGGCCTTGCCGACTACGGCAAACCGGGCAACTACTTCGCACGCCAGATCGGCCGTTGGAGCAAGCAGTACATCGCGTCCGAAACCGAACCGATCGACGCGATGCAGCGCCTGATCGAATGGCTGCCGCAGCATATGCCGGCGGGAACAAGCGAGCGCGCCTCGGTCGTGCATGGCGACTACCGGCTCGACAATCTGATCTTCCATCCCACCGAACCGCGCGTACTTGCGGTACTCGACTGGGAACTGTCAACGCTCGGGGACCCGCTCGCCGACTTCGCTTATCACTGCATGGCGTGGCACGTCGATCCGGCGCAATTCCGCGGCATTGCGGGTCTCGATTGGGCGGCCCTCGGCATTCCCGACGAAGCGCAGTACGTCGAGCGCTATTGCAAGCGCACGGGCTTCGAGATTCACGGCGACTGGAATTTCTATCTGGCGTACAACATGTTCCGCATCGCCGCCATCCTGCAAGGGATCATGAAACGGGTGGTCGACGGCACGGCGGCCAACGCTCAGGCACTCGATGCCGGCCGTCGCGCCAAGCCGATGGCCGAACTCGCCTGGCGCTACGCGCAGAAGGTGCGCTAAGCAAATCGGCACACCTGGCTGCGCTCCCGAACAAACGTCATTCGTCATCCGCGAGGTCATACATGAATTTCGATTACACCCCGAAGGTTCAGGCGCTGCGCGAGAAACTGCTCGCCTTCTTCGACGAGCACATCTATCCGAACGAGCAGGCGTTCTACGCCGAAATCGCACGCAATCGTCAGAACGGCAACGCGTGGCTGCCGACTGAACTGATCGAGGAACTGAAACAGAAGGCGCGCGACGCCGGCTTGTGGAACCTGTTCCTGCCTGAATCCGTACGCGGTGCCGGTCTGACGAATCTTGAATACGCGCCACTGTGCGAAATCATGGGCCGCGTGCCCTGGGCGCCGGAAGTGTTCAACTGCAACGCACCCGACACCGGCAACATGGAAACGATCGAGCGCTATGGCAGCGACGACAACAAGCGCGAATGGCTCGAACCCCTGCTGCAAGGGCACATCCGCTCGGCGTTTCTGATGACCGAGCCGGAAGTGGCGTCGTCGGACGCGACCAATATCCAGACGAGCATCGTGCGCGATGGCGACTCCTACGTAATCAACGGCCGCAAGTGGTGGTCGTCCGGTGCGGGGGATCCGCGCTGCAAGGTCTACATCGTGATGGGCAAGACCGATCCTGAGGCGCCACGCCACGCGCAGCAGTCGATGATTCTGGTCCCCGCCGATGCTACCGGCATCACCGTGAACCGCCCTCTCACCGTATTTGGCTACGACGACGCGCCGCACGGCCACATGGAAATCACGCTCGACAATGTGCGCGTGCCGGCCACCAACATGCTGCTCGGCGAAGGACGCGGCTTCGAAATCGCTCAAGGGCGCCTCGGACCGGGACGCATCCACCATTGCATGCGTTTGATCGGCCTCGCCGAGCGAGCGCTCGAACTCATGGCGAAACGCTCCATGCAACGCGTGGCTTTCGGTAAGCCGGTTGCCGCGCAAGGCGTCACACAGGAGCGCCTGGCCGAAGCGCGTTGCATGATCGAACAGGCGCGACTGCTGACGCTGAAGACCGCGTACATGATGGACACGGTCGGCAACAAGGGCGCGCGCGGCGAGATCGCCATGATCAAGGTAGTCGCACCGAATATGGCATGCCAGGTGATCGACTGGGCGATCCAGGCGCACGGCGGCGGCGGCGTCAGCGACGATTTTCCGTTAGCGTATGCGTATGCATCCGCACGGACATTACGCTTCGCCGATGGGCCCGACGAAGTGCACCGCAACGCGATCGCAAAGCTTGAACTGGCGCGCTACATGGATGCGGGCGCGGCGGCTCGCGTCGAAACGCCGATCACACGGGTTTGAGCGCTTGATTGCTTGAGAGGGTGTTCGAGGTTAGCTTCGCGGCGGTTGATTGCCCCGCGAAGCCGAGACTGGCTCATGGTGGCACGGCCAGCAGCATCGCGCGATCTGTGCTCTAATTTTTGTCAATTGCGGCGCCCTTTGCGGCGCCGCTTTCACGAAACCAAGGAGCCAGGATGATCGACGTCTATAGCTGGGCCACCCCGAACGGCCATAAGGTTCACATCATGCTCGAGGAAACGGGCCTCGCGTATACGGTGCATGGCATCGATATCGGCGCGGGCGACCAGTTCAAACCCGAATTCCTTGCCGTCAGCCCGAACAACAAGATTCCTGCGATCGTCGATTCGGAAGGCCCTAAAGACGCCAGCGGCAAACCGTTCGCACTGTTCGAATCGGGCGCGATTCTGATTTACCTCGCGGAGAAAACGGGCAAGTTCCTGCCGGCTAATCCGGCCGCACGCTACGCGACGCTGCAATGGCTGATGTTCCAGATGGGCGGCGTAGGCCCGATGCTTGGGCAAACACATCATTTCCGCATCTATGCGCCGGAGCCGATCGAATATGCGATCAATCGTTACACGAACGAAACGCGGCGTCTGTACGGCGTGATGGACACGCAACTCGGCAAGACGCAGTATCTGGCCGGCAATGACTATACGATCGCTGACATCGCCGCATTTCCGTGGACGCGCTCGTGGCAGAACCAGGGTATCGAACTGGATACGTTTCCGCATGTGAAGCGCTGGCACGAAGAAATTGCCGCACGTCCGGCGGTGGTACGCGGCGTCGAAGTGCTGGCGTCGGCCCGTAAGCCACTCATGGACGACAAAGCTAAAGAGATGCTGTTCGGTGCGACGCAATACGCCAAGCACTAGTCCTGCGTTCGATCCGTAGCATCGGCGCTCGTTCGCATTGGCAATGACCGCGACCGCAGCATTGCTATTCACAGATGGCGTCGATGCAAAAAAGCGCGAGACGGCAGCACTGCCGCTCGCGCTTTTTTGCCAACCGGTCGGCTATGAACGGTTAGAAGTAATGCCGCGTGATGAACTCCGCGACACATACCGGCCGCTCACTACCCTGCCGCTCCAGCGTCACATTCCACTCAACCTGCACACCGGCGTTGTCGACGTCGGCGACGGATTCCACCGCAAACCGTGCACGCAACTGCGAGTTGACCAGCACCGGCGACGTGAACCGCACGCGATTCAATCCGTAATTGACACCCATGCGCTGCTTGAGCCCCACCGTCTTGCCGAGCAACACCGGAATCAACGACAGCGTCATGAACCCATGCGCGACCGGACCACCGAACGGTGACTCACGCCGCGCCCGCTCGGGGTCGACGTGAATCCACTGGTGATCGCCGGTGGCTTCGGCGAAACGATCGACGCTCGCCTGATCGACCGTCAGCCAGTCGCTAACGAGCGGTTCGGCGCCAATCAGCGCACGCAATGCCGCTGCATCGCCAAACGTTACGGTAGGCACCGCGTTGCTGCCCGTCATGTCGCGGCTCCCGGATTGCGCAGTCCGAACAGCCCCTTGGAGCGCACAGTGATCACCGTTTCACCATGCTGATTGATGCCTTCCCACCGCATCGAAACGATACCGCGATCCGGCTTGCTCGCCGAAACGCGCTTCTCGAGTACAGCATTCATCATTGTGATCGTGTCGCCGACGCGCACCGGCTTCAACCAGCGGATCTCGTCGATACCGGGCGAGCCCATCGAAGTCGAGCCCGAGATCGCGTTGCGCACCAGCATGCCCATCATGACCGAACAGGTGTGCCAGCCGCTTGCAATCAATCCGCGAAACTGCGACTCTGCGGCTGCAGCTTCGTCAAGGTGAAAAGGTTGCGGATCGAACTTCTCCGCGAACTCAACAATCTCTGCACGCGTGAACGTATGCTTGCCGATTTCGGTAGTCGTGCCGACTACCATGTCCTCGAAACTCAGACCCATCGCCACACCTCTTTCTTGTCCGATTCGACCAGCTGATCAGGCTTCGGCAGTGACAAAGCCGGGCAGCGCGGCGAACCGCGCGAGATGGTGATCAACATCGCCCAAGGTGGTTTCGATGATAGCAAGACGTTTGAACAGATGCGCCGCCGCGACTTCGTTCGTGACGCCCATGCCACCGTGCAATTGGACCGCCTGCTGACCGACGAAACGGGCAGCCTGACCGACCCGTACCTTAGCTGCGGAAACCGCGCGGCGACGTTCGTCGGCGTCTGCGCTCGTGTAACGCATGGCTGCGAGATAGGTGACCGAACGCGCCTGCTCGGCGTGAATCAACATCTCGACCATGCGATGCTGTAACGCCTGAAACCGCGCGATCGGCTGACCGAACTGCTGGCGCGTTTTGGTGTACTCGACCGTTGCATGGTTCAGCGCGTCGAGCGCGCCAACTGCTTCCGCACAGAGCAATACCGTGCCGTAATCTGCGATGTGTTCGAGCGCCGCGGCGCCTGCGTGTTTGCCAGTGAGCTGGCGTGCCGGCGTGCCATCGAACCTGAGTGTCGCGGCGCGCTGGCCGTCGATCGTGCGGTAGTCAGTGACTTTGACACCGGCCGCATCGCGGGCGACGACAAAGAGCGCGATCTCGCCATTCAGCCGAGCCGGCACGATCCAAAAATCCGCCTGCGCGCCGTGCAGCACGACCGATTTCGTGCCGGTCACCATCGGCTGATCGCCCAGCCCGTTCGCAGCGGTCTCGACCTCGAACAGGTCGTAGCGCGCATGCGGCTCGTGAAATGCCACTGCGAGCCTGATCTCGCCCTGTGCCGCGCGTTCGAGCAGCGATGCGTCTTCGCCCTGCCCCGTGCCCGCCAGCCGTAGCGCCTCGACGCCCACTGCGGTCGCCCAATACGGCTCGACCACCAACGCACGGCCGAGCTCCTGCATGACCACCAGCATGTCGATCGGGCTGCCGTTGAAGCCACCCTGGGCTTCCGGCACCGGCAACGCAGTCAGACCCAATTCAGTAAAAGCTGTCCAGTGCACATCCGACACACCGGTTTCCGATTGCACGATCGCCTGGCGCGCTTCGAATCCGTAGCTCTTGTCCAGATAGCGGCGCAGCGCGTCAGCGAATTGCTGTTGTTCGTCGTTGAAAGTGAAGTCCATGCGCCGCTCCTCAAAGTCCCAAAATCATCTGCGCGATGATGTTCTTTTGAATTTCATTCGAGCCGCCGTAAATCGACGTCTTGCGGAAGTTGAAGTAGTACGCGGCCAGCGGCGCGGCGTCATCGTCGCCAGCGAGGCTATGTTCGCGTTCGCCTTCGAGGAATGGCACGTCGAACGGTGCGGCAAGCGGTCCAATTGCTTCGACCATCAGCTCAGTCAGCGCCTGCTGCACCTCCGTGCCTTTGATCTTAAGCATGGAGGCTTCCGGTCCCGGCCCGCGTCCGCCCGTTTCATTCGCGACCACGCGTTGCACGGTGACTTCGAGCGCCATCAGTTCGATCTCGAGGCTCGCGACTTTCGCGGCGAATACAGGATCTTGCAGCAACGGCTTGCCATTCTTCTTTTGATCCAGCGCGAGGCGCTTCAGGAATACGAGCTCGCGCTTCGATTGCCCGACGCGCGCAATCCCAGTGCGCTCGTGCCCGAGCAGGTACTTCGCATAGGTCCAGCCACGATTCTCTTCGCCGACCAGATTGTCGACCGGCACCTTTACGTCTTCAAAAAAGACTTCATTGACTTCGTGGTCTTCGTCGAGCGTGATGATCGGGCGCACGGTGATACCGGGCGTTTTCATGTCGATCAGCAGGAACGAGATGCCCTCCTGCTTTTTCGCGCCGCTGTCGGTGCGCACAAGGCAGAACATCATGTCGGCGTATTGGCCCAGCGTGGTCCAGGTTTTCTGACCGTTGACCACATAGTGATCGCCAACACGCTCGGCACGCGTGCGCAGCGAGGCCAGGTCGGAACCGGAGCCCGGTTCGGAATAGCCCTGACACCACCAGTCCGTGCCGTCGAGAATGCGCGGCAAATAGTGGCGCTTCTGCGCCTCATTGCCGTACTTCATCAGCACGGGCGCCACCATCGAGACGCCGAACGGCAGTACGGACGGCGCGCCGATACGCGCGCACTCTTCGTCCCAGATATGCCGTTGGGTCGCGTCCCAGCCAGGGCCGCCGTATTCTTTCGGCCACGCGACGACCGACCAGCCGCGCGTGCCGAGCAGCTTGTGCCAGCTTGCGAAGTCTTCGCGGTTCAGACGCTTGTGGTTGAGTACTTTGTCGCTCAGCTCACGAGGCAGATTCGCTTCGAGCCAAGCGCGGATGTCGGCGCGGAACGCGTCGTCAGCGAGGGAATAGTCCAGATTCATGCGTCGTGTCTCCTGGCCGCAACCGCCTGCTGCCAGTGAGCCACTGCGCTATTGCAGCGGTTCCTTCAAGGCAGCCGGGACCGGCAGCGGCATCACTTCGATGCCTTCTTCGACCAAGGCTTTCGCGTCTTCCGGTGTCGTGACACCGCGAATATTGCGCGCCGGCGCTTCGTTATAGTGAATGCGCCGTGCTTCCTCGGCGAAGCGGTCGCCCACGTTCTCAGTCTTTTCCAGTACCTCGCGCAATGCACGCATCACACGCGCCTGCATGTCCCTCGCGCCCGCAGGGACTTGCGTGTCAGTCGCTCCTGACAGATTCAGTCGGGGCGCCGACGGCAAGCGATGCACTTCGTTCGCTCCGCAGATCGGACATTCAACGAGCTTGCGGGACTGTTGCGACTCGAAGTCATCTGCCGAAGCGAACCAGCCTTCGAACCGATGGCCATGCGGACACTGTAAATCGAGGACCTTCATGTGGAATCAGGGCTTGCGTGCCAGTTTAGCGCAAAATGGAAATTTGTGAACGGTCGTTCGTAAATTTTTACGGACGGCGCGTTGACGCCAAGCGTCGCTGATAAATCGAACGCGGTGGGCGATTTTAACGCTTTGCGCAACGGGCTGCCGAAGGTGACTCAACCGGCGAACGGCACGCCGGAAATCCGTAGATGAAAGGGCGCGCCGATCGTATAGCGCTCACGGGCTCGCGCGCGCACCGGCGGCGCACCTTTTAAGCCACAAGGAATTCGAGTCGGCGGTTAAGCCTCGGTTCGAGTTGGAGCGCCTCCTTGGCGAGGTTGATCTGTTTAGCCGATTTTGCGACATCGAATACATCCGCCTTGATGTCATACCCGCCACGCGCGGTCAGCCAGCCAAGGATGTCCGACAGATGCCACACCGACGCGCTGCCCTCGTGAACTGGCGGCGGAAAGTCGATTGCGTGGCTCAGCATCAGCTTACGCATGTTTTGCCGTGACACGCCCGCGACTTCTGCGACATCCGTGAGGCCGACGAAATCCGGCCCCGCCTCGACAAGACGAGCGGACGGCACTGCCTGTTTGATATCTTTGAGTGCGCTGACAAGCGCTTCGAACGCCGACGCGCCTTCACGAGCAAAAAACAGCGCAATGCGCCCCGGTTGCCCAACGCCGATAGTAGCGTCGTCGCATCCGGCTTCGCCTAGGCGCTCCACGATTTCGTCAAGATCGCAGTCTTCCGCAACGAGCCGGTACTTCAAGGTGAACACATATTCCATAAACTACTCCTGCCTTCATTCAGCCTCGGGCTTTTGCCCTTCGAACACTTTTATTGCCGGCGCGTCGTGCAATTGTCGACGATGCGCCTAAGGTGCTTTGCGTGATTGCCGGGATTCTTCGGCGTACTCCAGACACTCGAGATGCAGAACTCGCCGCAACGACATTCTGCGTCGTTGTAGGGGCAATACATCTTTCCCCAGGCGTGACCTCTTCCACCGCCATGAACACGCCAGCCGTTTCTTTCCGCGTAAGCCAGCGCGGCCTCAACCTCTTTTTTTGAATGGATTCCACGAACCATTTATATCCTCCAATTTAGTGCCTGCGCACATGGTTGTCAAGTGACAACCATGTGCGCAGTCGACTGAACTCGAATCCGCCTCGCACTCTTCGTTATTCAAATTCAGTGCAATAACAAACTCCGTTGCCAGGCGTCGATACTAGAGCGGCGACTCCCATGAGGCGAGACTGCCGGATGGCATAGGACAAGAACCCGTTTTTCAGACACGGACGCACCGCATTGAGTCGATATCGCGCCCACAATGACAAAGCCCCTGCCGGTCATAGACCAACAGGGGCTTTTTGCAGAGTTTCCAACTGGCGCGCGACTCGCGCCCGTTCTGCGCTCTGGACTGAGCGCGCTATCGCGGCTCGGCCATTGGCCAGGCACCCGACAGCGCCTTCTCCAGCCAGAACGTGCCGATGATGGTTTTCACGTCCGTCACCTTTCCGGTACGTACCCATTCCAACATGTCGGTGACGCTGGCCGTGAACAGTTCGAGGAATTCGCCGTCGTCGAGTTTGCGTTCGCCGGCAGTCAGCCCACGCGCCAGGTAAATATCGATGAACTCGGTCGAGTAGGAAATGATGGGATGAATGCGCGTCAGATAAACATACTCGCGCGCCGTATAGCCGGTCTCTTCCTGCAGTTCACGTTTCGCGCAGGCCAGCGCGCCTTCGTTCGGATCGAGCTTGCCCGCCGGATACTCGACCATGACCTTGCCCATCGGATAGCGGTACTGGCTTTCCAGCAACACGCGCCCGTCGTCGAATAGCGGGATTACCATTACGGCACCCGGATGCTGAACGTACTCGCGAGTGGCCTGCTTACCGTCGGGCAAGCGGACCGTATCGCACTTGAGCGTCAGGAACGGCCCTTGATGGATCGTTTTGCTCTCGAGACAGGTCTCGGCGAGCGCGGCGTCGTGATCGGGGAGTTCAGCCATATGCGACCTCAGGACAGCTTGGTGCGCGACGGCGAGGCGCCGTCAGCGGCGTTTGACGAGATACTGGAAGGTAAAACCGGGGAAAGCGAACACGACGAACAACGCAAACGTGATCGCGTAGAACTGCCACCCCTGTTCGAAGCGGTTACCCGCACGCGCTTCCAGCAGAAAACCGAGCGCGCCGACCACAAAGTACAGCACGATCAATTCGGCGATCCGGATCCAGGCGCTCTTCTTCGCCGCGTTCAACGGCACGGCGGCGAAGAGACGCTGATTCAGGAATGGCAGGTTGGCGCCGACCAGCGCCAACAAGACGATAAACCAACCCGCAGCCGACATCAGAGCAGCAGCGTGTGCTGGATAGCCTGCAGGCAGGCCTTCAACAGCGGATCCGGCACGATACCGAGCACCAGCACGGCAACACCATTGAGCGCGAGCAAAGCACGCGTGCCCGTGTCGGCGAGGATCGGCGACTTGTCTTGCGGCTCGTCGAAGTACATCAGCTTGACGATACGCAGGTAGTAGAACGCACCGAACAGCGACGTGATCACGGCCAACACGGTCAGCCAGGTCAACCCGGCATTCATGGTTGCCTGCAGCACGGCGAGCTTGGCGTAGAAGCCGACCGCAGGCGGGATACCGGCGAGCGAGAACATCATCACCATCATGACGAAAGCGAACACCGGGCTGCGTTGATTCAGGCCCTTGAAGTCGTCGATCGTATCAGCTTCAAAATCGCGACGTGCCAGCAGCATGATGATGCCGAAGGTGCCCAGCGTCGTAATCAGGTAGACGATGCTGTAAAACATGGCCGAGCCGTACGCATTGGCCGCGCCGGTCGTCTTCTGATCCACCACGCCTGCCAGCAGGCCAAGCAGCACGAAGCCCATGTTCGAGATCGCCGAGTACGCGAGCATGCGCTTCACGTTGCGTTGCACGATGCCGGTGATGTTGCCGACGATCAGCGACAGCGCGGCCAGGATCACCAGCATTTGCTGCCATTCGACTGCCAGCGGCAGCAGGCCCATCACGAGAAAGCGCAGGCCCCACGCGAATGCCGCCACCTTCGGACCGCCACCGACCAGCAGCGTCATCGCCGTCGGTGCACCTTGATACACGTCAGGCACCCACATATGGAACGGCACCGCGCCCATCTTGAACGCCACGCCAGCCACGATGAAAATCACGCCGAACAACAGCACGCTCGGATCGTAGTGGCTCGTGCCGATCGCCTTGAACACTTCGTTCAGGTCGAGCGAGCCGGTCGCGCCGTACAGCATCGAGATGCCGTACAGCAGGAAACCGGAAGCCATTGCGCCGAGCACGTAGTACTTCATTGCTGCTTCGTTCGATTGTGCGGCGTCACGACGCAGTGCGATCACACCGTACAGCGACAGCGACATCAATTCCAGACCGAGGTACAGCGTCAGGAAGTTGTTGCCGGAGATCATCACGAGCTGGCCGAGCAACGAGAACATGCCCAACAGGAAGAAATCGCCGCGGAACAGAGCGCGATCTTCGAGGTACTTGCGCGAATAAACGATCGACACGGTGTAGCCGAGCGTCACTACCGCCTTCATCACGTTGGCGAACGAATCCACCACGTACATGTGGCCGAAGAAGTAGTGCACTTGCGGATCGAACGCGTTCAGTGCGAACCAGATGCCGGCCACGAGCGTCGAGATGACCGCGATGAAATACGTGGTACGGCGACCGGCATCGCCGACGAACGTGTCGTTGAGCCACGCGACGACAACGGCGAGCATCACCAGTGCGTCGGGCAGCAGAGCAGTCATAGGGGCGTTTTGCATGGTCTTTAAATTCCTCCGCTCTGCATTACTGTGGCAACGGCAGCTTGGACTGCGCAACGTGGGAGAGGAGGTTGTCCACGGATACGTGCATCACATCGGTAAAGGGCTTCGGATACAGGCCCATGAACATCGTCAGTGCAGCGAGCACTGCCAGCATGAAGAACTCACGACGGTTGATGTCGAGAAGGCTCTTCACGTGATCGTTGACGACCGCGCCGAAGTACACGCGCTTGTACATCCACAGCGTGTAGGCCGCGCCGAGAATCAACGTGACAGCCGCGCCGCCTGCGATCCAGAAGTTGTACTGGACAGCAGCCAGAATCACCATGAACTCGCCGACGAAACCGGAAGTACCCGGCAAGCCGCAATTGGCCATCGAGAACAGCATCACGAATGCCGCGAACTTCGGCATCACGTTGACGACGCCGCCGTAATCGGCGATCTGGCGCGAGTGCATACGGTCATACAACACGCCGATACACAGGAACATTGCGCCCGACACAAAACCGTGCGAAATCATCTGCATGATCGCGCCTTCCATGCCGAGTTGGTTGAAGATGAAGAAGCCGAGCGTCACAAAACCCATGTGCGCGATCGACGAGTACGCGACCAGCTTCTTCATGTCAGCCTGCACCATCGCTACCAGACCGATGTAGATCACCGCGATCAGCGACAGCGCGATGACGACCGGTGCGAGGAAGTGGCTTGCGTCCGGTGCGATCGGCAGCGAGAAGCGCACGAAACCATACGCGCCTAGCTTCAGCATGATCGCGGCCAGCACGACCGAGCCGCCGGTCGGCGCTTCCACGTGGGCGTCAGGCAACCACGTGTGAACCGGCCACATCGGCACCTTCACGGCGAAGGCCAGGAAGAACGCTATGAATAGCAACACCTGCGGGGTCATGGCGATCTGCGTGTTCTGCCAGGTCGCCAGGTCGAACGTGCCGGTCTGGATGTACAGGTACAGCAATGCAACCAGCATCAGCAGCGAACCCATCAGCGTGTACAGGAAGAACTTGAACGCCGCATACACGCGGTTCGCCCCACCCCACACGCCGATGATGATGTACATCGGAATCAGCGTCGCTTCGAAGAACACGTAGAACAGCATGCCGTCCGCTGCGCTGAACACGCCGACCATGATGCCGGACAGGATCAGGAACGAAGCCAGGTACTGGGCCACATTCTTCGTGATGACTTCCCACGCGGAGATCACGACGATCACCGTAATCAATGCGGTCAACACAACGAACCACATCGAGATGCCGTCGACACCCAGGTGGTACGTGATATTGAAGCGCTCGATCCAGTTCGCCTTTTCGACGAACTGCAGATCGGCGGTGCTCGAATCAAAACCCGTAATCAGCGGGATCGTCACGATGAAGCTGACGACCGAGCCGATCAGCGCAATCCAGCGCGCCGGAGCCGGGTTCCGGTCGGAACCAATAGCCAGGACCAGTAGACCTACGAGGATCGGTAACCAGATCGCGATACTGAGAATCGGATAAGCGTGCATTAGTGTCCCTCGCCTTATTTGCCGCCGAGCGTTACAAACAGGGTCAGGAGCCCCAGCATGCCGATAATCATGGCAAACGCGTAGTGGTAGATGTAGCCGGAC
>NZ_JBNPVT010000038.1:0-31178 GCF_050434205.1 Paraburkholderia sp. GAS348 | reverse complement strand
ACGATTCCAGCGCTTGACGAACTCCGGCGTGAAACGCATCACCCAACGCATGATCGTGGTGTGCGCCAGCGACAAACCCCGTTCGGCCATCATCTTGACCAGATCGCGCAGGCTGAGCTTGTCGCGTAGATACCAGCGCACACAAAGAATGATCGCGTCACGGTCAAAGTGACGGCCGGCGAACAGCCCGTCCAAACTCTTCAGCCTGCTCATCGCGGCCCCTCAAATCGATCAGCTCGACACTCTACCCGATTCGTTGATCGCTATTTGCACCACAGCCCAACCGGGCATGTTCATCAACGAGTCTCCAAATGTATGTATATTTAAATTGACAACGTATTTGTTGTCGTTACCCGCTCTACAACTGAATCGGTCGAGCGCTCCTTAGCGATTCAGAGGCGGCCGCCGTGACGGCAACGTTCCGAATCATCTGGCTGACAGAAATCTGATAGGGTGCACCGTCGGCCACGGCGCGGCAGAAGCTTTCCAGATTCGCTCTTACCGAATCATTCCAATCGTGCACGATAGTTTTTTCAGTACCGTTCGTAGTGCGGATGGTCGTGATACTTGAACCGCCAGAATCGGGATGCGCCAGGTTTCGAACCTCTGCCCAACCAGCGGTTCCAAAGACAGCGAATCGCATGTAAAGCGGCGTTTCGAGTATGGAACTGACGTAACCCGTAGCTCCACTGGAAAAGCGCAGGTGCAGCGAGAGAGCCTTGCTCACCGCGCCGTCGTCACGACGTGGTGACGAGGCGTACACCTCGGAGACGTCACCGAGCATATCGAGCATAAGATCCGTCAGGTGAACGCCCGTGGCGGTCATCGGCAGGGGAGCCAGATCCGTGCCAGTAAATCGCCAGTTTTCGGTTGGCACGTTAGCGAGCTTGTCATGGCTGAAACTGCCTTCGGCGTGCAGGACGGTCCCGAGTTCGCCACGCCTGATTAGCTCGCGGATCTCCACCATTGCGGTTTCAAAGCGGCGCTCATGCCCGAGTCCGAGTCGAACGCCGGCCTTTTCACACGCGGTGGCACACTTGATCGCATCGTCGACGGTGAGCGCCAGCGGCTTCTCGCAGAAGATGTGCTTTCCCCACGCAGCAGCCTTCATGACCTGCTGGGCATGCAAGGCATGAGGTGTAGTCAGCACCACGATTTGAATGCCATCGTCGTTTAATATGCTCTCGAAGTCTGTTGTGAATGGCACGCCATACGCGTCGGCCGCTGCCCGGTGAGCGTCTCGACTACCAACCGCGGCGGCGAACCGGAGTACATCGGACCCGGCCATCTGACGCATCAGGTGCTTTCCCCACCACCCGAGCCCGACAATCGCTGCGTTTATTGCCACGATTCGATCTCCAGGATGTAGAGACCGCCGTTGTAATCGGTCGAATAGACGATGCCGTTCGAATCCACGAACACATCGGCAGACTGGATTACTCGCGGACGGTCTGGACGCTGGTCCATCAGACGTGTCGGCGCGGGCGGCACCCACGCGGCGATCTCGACTGGCCGGTACGGATCGCGTACATCAAACGCACGTATGCCCGCGTTCTGATAGGTTGCGAAAATAATTTCCGAGCTGACAAACGACCCCGGACGATTCTCGTGCAGGTTGTGAGGCCCGAAGTGTCCAGCCTTCGATTTGTAGTCGTACTCGGCCGGCGTCGGAAATGTCGAGATGCTCATCGGATTGCGCTTCTCACGGACGTCGAACATCCAGACAAACTTCTCACCATCTTCCTGATGATCAAGCACTGCTTCGTCGAGCACGACCAGCAGATCACGATCGGGGAGCGGTAAGCAGTTGTGCGTGCCCCCGCCGAATGGGGGCGACCAGTTCCGATGTGTGATCAGTTTCGGCGCCGATCGATCAGCCACGTCCAGAATGACCATCCCGGCGTCCCGCCAGGCACAATACGCCGTATCTCCGTGAACGATCGGATGGTGCAGACCGTTCCGTCTGGAGCCGTCCCAGGAAGGCACCTCTCCACCGGCGACATGCATGCCGGGCAACCAGAATCTGCCGGCTTCTTTCGGGTTCCGGGGGTCGGACATATCGATGGTGATGAAGATATAGTCCGTGTATCCATCAAGCAGCGCCGACGCATAGGCCCAGCGGCCTCCGGTGTACCACACGCGGTGAATGCCGCCGCCTTCCACTGGCATAAAGCCGATTTCGCGCGGAGAGTCTCCCTTCGAGATGTCGTAGACGGCTAGTCCTGCGCGCCAATGACGCCCAGTGCTCGGCTTGCTGGCCGTGCCTACTTTCTGGCCGAGTGCGCCGCTATAGTACGCGCGCTCGTCCTGAAACTCGATCGCGGCGAACATGTCTTTGGCGTTAATCACAAGCAGAAGATCGTCGTGCGTCTGCAGGTGAATATTCCAGGTGTCGGGCTTTGCCGGTACATAGTTGACCGGGGTTGGTTTCGTAGGATCCCTTACGTCAATGACGCTGAATCCTTTCGAGAACATATGGCCCACGTATGCATAGCCACGATGGACCATGAGCTGTACACCGTCGGGGCGGCCACCCTGGTCTGAATGACCAATAATGCGCATGTTTTTCGAAAAGTCCGGGACTGGAAGGTCGGAAGTATACATCTCAATCTCTCTAGTTGCGTTTCGTGTCCGGCGTCGCCGGGATTTCAGTGCAGCCAACCATCAAAGCGGTTTGAGGAAGTCGGACGAAGCCGTGTTCTTAAGAATGCCGTGGACACTGTGAAACTTTTGCCAATGCGCGTCGTGTGAGGTGTTATTGGAGCGGTGTGGCAACAGCAGATACTCACCGAGCGTACGACCACGCTCCACCGCCTTTTGACCGACGTCGAGGCGGTCCTTTTCGAACTTCGCCAGTGCCTGCTCGACCGGCATCGAAGCGTCGCGCAAAACATCCGCAAGTGCCTGCGCGTCCGATGCGCCTTTGGCGACGCCCATCCCAATGTGCGGTCGGCCAACGGAAGCGGCATCGCCAATCAGCACGACCCGGCCTAACACCATCTTCGGAGAGAAGTGGTCGTAGATCGGCGTGAAGAAGGGGCGGGGAATGGCCGTCAGCGTGTCACTAAACGAGGGCGGAAGGTTGCCTTTGGCTGCGCGCTTGATTGCGTCGATCAAATCCTGGCGAACCTTCTGAGGCGAAATCGAGATCGGATGGTAAGCGCCGTTTTCGTCCACCAGCATGGTCTCGAGCGCTTCCTTGTCGACCGGTCGGTACCAGACCCAGTTGTAGCGCCGACGACCCGCCTCAAGCGCGTGATCCTGGCCAGGAATCGGGTAGCCGATAATCTTGTTGTTCGGCGGCAAAAAGAACGCGAACTTGTCGAAGATCGTGTCTTTTGCGGACTTCGGCATGGCGCTCTCGTCTGCGACGCCGCGCCAGATCACATAGCCCGCGTAAATCGGCTGGATTTCAGGCATATATATTTCGCGCACCGTCGAGCGATAACCGTCCGCCGCGACGAGCAGATCGGCTTTCTCTACACGCCCGTTGGTGAAATAGGCCGTTACCCCCGACGACGATTGTTCGACGGATTGCAGGTTGCACCCGAGATGGTGATGCTCGCTTGGGACCATGGTTCGCATCAAATGATGGAGCTTGTCCCACGACGTCACGATCTGAGGATAGGTCAGCCGCTCGATGACGCGATCCTCCTGGTCGATCGCAATGCGATCGGTGATCTCGACACCGAGCCGGCTAACGTCCACACCGCTTTCCAAGAGCGCCTCGCGGAGCTCCGGCTGCACCGTGATGCCCGCTCCCCGTCCGAACAGTTCCACTTCGGAACGCTCGAAAACCTCGACGGACCAGCCCGCCTTGCGCAACAATGCGGTCGCAAAGAGTCCCGCCAGGGAAGCGCCGATGACCAGCGCGCGTCGCCGGGGCGACGGATTGTGATGTTGATTCATTGCTCTACCTCACAACAGAAGCGGTTTTGATAATGACGTTTTTTTTGGTTCTTCCGGAATTTCCGGTTGAAGCCTGGTGGCTACGGCGGCCGGGCACGACTAGCTTCGTTTTCTCCGTACTCAACGGAGCCGGGAGAAATCAAAGAAGCTCATGAGAACAATGGCGGCACACGGGGGCGCGAACACCATCACATTGGCGGCGATAGACCACCCCCACATTTCCGCGAGCTTCCCAAAGAGAAATCCGGCGAACGGCCCGCTTATATAGAATCCGGCCATTGCTGCGGATACGGCATACCCAATTTTTGCGGGGTGGGCACTGCGCTGAATGATGGAGACGAAGCGGGCATAGAAAAAGCCACTGACCATCAGACCGAACACGAAGGATAGAACCTCGTGCGTGAGCGGCCGTGACGCACCATTGAAGAGGGCGAAGCTCACTGCTGCGAGAACTGCAAGACCAGCAAAAACGCCCTTTTTTCCGAGCCGATCGCCTGCCCAGCCGCCAGCGACCGCGCCCATTGCGCCAAGCCCGTACATCCCCAGTGCAGAGCCCGCCGCTATTGGCGAATAATGCAAATGCTCGCGAAGGAACGTTGCGTAGAGCGCCGAATACGAAAAGAAAGCCAGTCCGACTAGCGCAAACGAGATTGAACCAAGCAGCACGTTTCGGTTGAGCAGTCGGGGAACGTCTTCACGCGTCACCCGAAGCGTGTCAGTACTACCACTACCCGGCTCCGCGGCCTCGATGAAATCGGAAGGAATGAGGAACCAGACCGCGACGGCAATGAGAATGCCAGCGGAGCCGAAAACGTACATAGGGATCTGCCACGATCCAACCCACGCACTCAGACGTGTGCCGGCGATCGGGCCTACGAGCGCTCCAAAGCCGAAAAACGCCTGCATAACCCCCATCGCTGCACCGCGGGTCCGACCGAAATAGCTCCCAATGCAGCAAAAGATCGTCGCAATCTGCAGCGCTTCCCCAACGCCCGTGAAAGCGCGATAGACCGACAGGCTGATGAAGCCCTGGGCGAAAGGTGTGGCAAGCGTAAAGAGCGAGTAACCAATGAGACCGCCGAAGAGAATCGATCGGCGTGTGAAGCGTGCAAGGAACCACCCGCTAACCGCGCCAAAAATGGCGACATTGATCGTAAATACGGTACTGGCGAATCCTGACTGAGCCAGGGTTAAGCCGTAGGTCATCCGAATTCCGCCGAGTAACGCGGGGAACACCTGACGGTCCATCGCGTTAAACATGTATGAGATGCCGAGCAAAAGCATGACGAATACGAGGGATGTCTTCGTCAAATTTCCGGCCGGTACGAATGCAGGGGGCTGCGCGGCGTAACTTTCCAAACTGTTCATACGTGTCTCCTCATCGAATCCTCATGCAGATCCCGATGCCTCCGGCTTTTTGCCTGTCGTCGCGCCGACTTACCTCTGTACGGCGCACCGCAGGCTTCGTGTTATTGCGGAGCGGAAATGGGGATCTGTGGCCTCTGTCCCACGTTGGTGGAGCAGGGCTGATTGCTACGAGTTCAGGCCATGCATAACAAACCGAACGTCGCTTAGCCGCTTCATCAGGTCCAGGCCCGCCTCGTCTGCGAACGAAGTCAGGGGTGGCCGCACGACCGACCATGCGGGCGTGTTAGTGACTTTCGACATCACGTATTTCATGGCGGGAATCATTGGCGTCGACATAAAGATTTCGCGGATAGTCAATGCGGCGGACAACGTATTCGTCGGTTCACCCGAAATCAACGCGGTGTATAGCTCGACGAGGCCGCGCGGATTCATATTCGCTGTGGCGCTGATACATCCGGCACCGCCGATTTCAATGGATCGAGCCAGGAACGCTTCACTTGCGGGAAACACATCAAATCCGTCCGCTCCGAAGCTGCGAATCATGGACTCGGTATTCGCCAGGTCTCCTGATGAATCCTTTGCGCCACGAACAATTCCCGGGTAGCGCTTGATCAGGCGCTCGATGAGCGTCAGGGTAATCGGAACCTGGGTGAATTGAGGGATGTGGTAGAGATAGGTCCTTAGGCGCGAGTCCGAAACCAAGTCGATGACTCGGGAAAAGTAGTCGAACAGGCCGTTCTCCGACGGATTCTTGAAATAATACGGTGGCAACATGAGAACACCGGCTGCCCCCATTGTGACGGCATGGCGGGTTAGCTCAACCGTCTCCTTCAGCGACGATGTGCCCGTGCCCGGCATCATTTTTCCGGCGGGCAGTCCAGCGTCGATCAATGTGTCGAGCAACGACATTCGTTCGGAAAACGACAGCGAGGCGGCTTCCGAATTTGTTCCGAACACTGCCAAACCTGCGCCGGCGTCCACGAGCCACTTGCAGTGCTCAATGAATGCTTGCGTGTCCACTTCCAGGTCGTATCCGAACGGAGTCACGACGGGCGCGAGTACACCGCGAATGGGCTGGTGAATATGAGGCGTTAGCGAGGATGTCACAATGCGCTCCTTGAATGGTCGGTATGTATCCGTTACTGGCTCGGTTCTATGCACTTTCCGCTGATGCTTCCGCGGTCGCGGCATTTCCGTCGTCCGACCGGGCTTCTGCACGCTCATGCGCGATTTTTAGAAGCTCAGCGAAATGCACGACCTGGCGACCGGTCTTCTGGTGGATTTGCTCCCGGCAACTGAAGCCGTTCGTCAGAATGAACGCCTGCTTGGGGGCCTGCCGCACAGCGGGCAACAGCACGAGCTCGCCCACATTCGCTGAGATCTCCTCATGCCTTGGATCAAAACCAAACGAACCAGCCATTCCGCAGCACCCGCTGTCGAGCCACGTCGCCTTTACACCCATCGCGGCAAGAATGGCTTTTTCACCCGTCACGCCGAAGAGGGACTTCTGGTGGCAGTGCGCATGGACGATGACCTCGGCGTCAAACCGGGGCGGGCGGTACCCGCTCACGCTGAGAAAGTCGCCAAGCAGGAAAGCGTTGTCGGAGAGGACCTTCGCCCGTGGATCATCCGGGAACATTTTCAACAGTTCGTCCTTGAACACCGACATGCATCCGGGCTCCAGCCCGACGAGCGCGACGGCGGCATCGTCTCCGTCAAACAGGGGAGACAACGTATCGAGAATCGTCTGCAAACGTTCACGGGCCGCGTCGAGGTAACCATAGTCGTAGAGCGGCCGGCCGCAACAGAGGCGCCGCGAGGGCAACTGCGCGTCAAAGCCGGCGACCTCCAGTACGTCGACCGCGTCATTGGCTATTTCTGGATGAAAGTGCTCGGAGAAGGTGTCTACCCAAAGAATCACCTTCTTCAACGATCGCGAAGGATTGGCGGGACGACGTTTGTGAATTTTTCTATGCGTTTGCGGTGCAAATCGCGGCAGCGTCCTTCCCGCGGCAACACCGGCGATTCGCTTTGCGATGGACGAAATGACCGGCGTTTGCGTCAGTGCATTCGCCAGACCCGGCAAGCGACCGGCCAGAGGCGCCCAGTCCCCGATGCGGCCCATCGATAGCGCCTGACGAGGACGTCTGCGGCGTTCGTAATAGTGCGAGAGAAACTCGGCCTTGTACGAGGCCATGTCCGTATGAGTCGGACAGTCGCTCCGGCATCCTTTACACGCAAGACAGGTATCCAGCGCCTCCTTCACCGGCTCGCTCTGCCAGCCGTCTTCGATCAGATCTCCCTGCAACATTTCCCACAGAACTCTGGAGCGGCCTCGAGTCGAAAAGCGCTCGTCGTGCGTCGCCCGATAGCTGGGACACATGGTGTTCCCCTGCTCGGAGCGACAACGTCCCATCCCGACACAACGCTCCACTGCTCGCTGGAAGCCATTTCCTTCCTGGCTCCTGAACTGAAGCCTGGTCGAAAAGTTCACGACCTTGTAAGCCGGACCCATACGCAGGTCTTCGTCGAGACCGCGTGCATCCACAACTTTTCCGGGATTCATTCGGCCCTGCGGGTCCCAGATCTTCTTGAAGGTACGCATCGCCTCCATCAGCTCGTCGCCATACATAATTGGAAGCAATTCGCCTTTTGCCTGGCCATCGCCGTGTTCGCCCGACAACGAGCCGCCATAATCGACCACGAGCTGCGCGGCTTCCCGTGCGAACTGCCGATATCCAAGTACCCCTTGTGCATCCCTGAAGTCGAAGGTGATACGAGCGTGGACACACCCATCGCCGAAATGCCCGAACAGCGATGTCTTGTACCCATAACGATTGACCAACGCCTGAAAAGCACGCAGATAGTCGCCGAGCCGATGCGGATCCACGGCCGCATCTTCCCAACCGACTTTGGGATCCGGCTCCCCCGGGTTGATCGACAGTTGTGTACTGGAGGCGCCGTTCTCGCGGATCGACCAGATCCGCCGTTGGTCTTCGGGGCTGACAAGGAGTTCGCTGGTCGGAACGGGCCCGCTAGCCCGATTCAGAATCGTTGCTGCAGCGCGGTCCGCGTTGGCAACCGCATCTTCCGGATTCTCGCCACCGAATTCCATGAGAACCCACGCATCGCCCTCGGGCAACATCGCGATCTCGGCAGCTGCCAGGTTTCGTGCTTCGAGTCCCCGGATGATTTGACGGTCGAGACCTTCAATCGCAAGTGGTGAGCATTGCAGAAATTCTGGTACCGCGTCGGCTGCCGTATAGATGTCGGGAAATCCCAGTGCCAGAACGACGCGATGCGCGGGACTATGAACCAGACGGACACGGGCGCGAAGCGTCAGCGCGCACGTGCCCTCGGTTCCTACAAGAGCGCGGGCGACATTGAAGCCGTTTTCAGGCAGCAACTGATCCAGGTTATAGCCCGAGACGCGACGCTTGATGTTCGGAAACCGGCTGCGGATAAGGTCGGCATACCTGTCACGAAGCGCCCGCAGGCCAGTGTAGATTTCTCCCTTTCGTCCGCCTTCTGCAATGATGTGCTCGAGTTCGTCCTCGCTGGTCGGCCCCACCCAGAAGCGCGCCCCGTCGTACGTCAGAACTTCTATTTCTTCGATATTTTCAAGCGTCTTTCCGGCCATTACAGAGTGTGGACCGCAGGAATTATTTGCGATCATCCCACCCAACGTGCACCGGCTATGCGTCGACGGATCCGGCGCAAACGTGAGTCCGTGCTGTTCGGCCGCGTCGCGAAGCTGATCGCAGATCACACCGGGTTCAAGAAGCGCTGTGCGCGAGGAGGGGTCCAGATCGAGAATGCTCGAACAGTGGGCTGATACGTCGAACACCACTGCCGTGTTGACGGTTTGCCCGCTCATTGAGGTACCGGCACCTCGCATCAGGACAGGTGCGTTGTGGCGCCGACATACCTCAATCCCTTTGATCAGTTCGTCGATCGACGTGGGGATGACCACCGCCAACGGAACTTGTCGGTAATTGGAGGCATCGGCCGCGTACACGGCCAGGTGAGCGGTGCCAAAGTACACTGACGCCCCCAGGGCGGCGGCCAGTTCGTCACGGAGCCAGACCCATGGGTCTCTCGACCCATGGCTCCCGGCGGTCGATTGGCCGCCAGCCACATGCGGCTGCGCAGATTGAATTGTCGACATGATGAGACGTTCGCCCTTGCTTCGACGTTACGATGCCGTGGGCGCGGACCAGGCCGCACCACGAACCTGTGTCACGAACTGGGCCACCGCCTCCCCAATCTCGTGTGGGCAGTCTTCGGGCAAATAGTGTTTCGCGCGCAGAGAGATCTCGCGCTGGTTGGGCCACGCCCGGCAAAACTCCCGCGCCGCGCCGGCCGTTCCGTGTCCTTCCTCGGCGTTGATGAAGAGCTTGGGCAAATGGACGCTTTGTGTGAGCCAGTCGCTGTATCGTTTGACACGGGCATACGTGTCCGGAGGATCACCGTCGAACGGGATTTGCCGAGGCCACACAAGCGTCGGCAGACGCGAGACACCGGGTTCGCGGAATGGCTTCAAATAGACTTCCTTCTCACGAGAGGTCAACTCGCGAATGACGCCGTATTCGAACAACATCTTCTCGACGAAGAAGTTGTCCTCGAGACACATTCTTTCTCCTTCTTCGCCGCGCAGCCGTTTGAACATCGCCTGGCGCTCCGGCGGCATATCGGTCCACAGCCTCGGGCGAACCATCGCTTCCATGTAAACGATGCCAGATACCGAGTGGGGGAAGCGAACCGCACGATCGAACCCGAGCGCTGCCCCCCAGTCCTGAACAACCAGGATGGCTTTTTTGCGCAGGCTTAACTGGTCGAACCACGCATCGAGATAGTTCGCATGGTCTACGAATTTGTAGGAGTAGGTCGGCGACGGGCTTGACTCACCCATTCCAATCAGGTCGGGCGCAAGGCACCGTCCGAGCTGCTGTACGAGGGGAATGACGTTTCGCCATGTGTAGGACGATGTGGGGTTGCCGTGCAGGAAGACGATCGGATCACCTTCGCCGACGTCGATATATGCCATTTCAGCGTCGTGCACGCGAGTTCTCTTTAGATCGAACGGGAAGTCCGCAGATATTTCTCTTTGCATTTCAAGTCTCCTTATCGACGCAGGCCTAACCTGGCGTCTGGCAGGTCAGCTATGTTTCGTGGCGCAACGATTTGTCGCGCGTTTTTCGGTAGCCTGAGTTTTTTGCTCACGATCTACCAACGATGTCCTTCACGAAACGCATGGGTGCTCGCGGGGCGGTCTGGACGTCATGCCCCATAGAGTGCTGCTACTACACAGGAAACTGGGCATTCCAAACCGGTATTCGCACTGACCGTACCCGTAGTCTGCGTGGGAGCCGGAGCGACATCAAACGCATTTTGGTCGGCTTTTGCATGAGGTTTATGAATGTACCACCTCGGTTTGAGAGTGCGACCCGCTCACAGTGCCGGTTGCTGATTTGCAGCGCAATGAGCGAAATCTGTTTGATAGTTCGACCTGCGCAATTTGATGCTATTCACTGGTGTAGCCGACGGGTAGGCATGCGTAAGGAATACCTGTTATGTCCGATCGGAATGAACTCCCGGCCTCGTACTATCAAAAGAATATCGATTCGATGCCTATGTATCGTTGCTGGGGGAATAGGCGTTCACCAAGATTCGATTGCCCTGTTCGCTATGCGGGCCGCTTTCGATAGAACTGGTCGTATGTGAACCGGTCCCGATTGCGCCAGTGTTTCGTGTGTTCCGACATCGACAGGATGGGTTGAAGCTGTATATCCGTACATGGACTCCCGCCTATGAGCAAGATTGGTTTGCATTTTGAGGGTCACGACTGCGTCCGTACATACGGCTTTTGATGTGCTTGCTGCCGCACGAGCCATCATGGAAATTTGCGCGCTTGCTCCTCATCGGCCTTGTGGCTTCGTACTGCAGCCGTCGGATATATCAGGTTCTGCAAGCGCCGGTCCGACCGGTTCGCCATGCTTGCCGCTTCTTGCGCAATCGCGAAAGAAATAAAACAGCACTCGATATTTGTCGACTGTTATCCGATTGTCCGAATTTGCGCGGCCACCTCTTTCCCCTGGTGTCGCAAACATCACAACGTGAACCTGTTCCGGGTTGAGGTGTCGACACGCCGCACGGACCGGGTCGTCACCAACGACCTCACTCAGGATTCTTCTCAGGCCACACAAGACGCGTGCGGCCTGCGCTGGAAGATCGAGCAGTTTCATCGCGAGGCCAAAGAACTGACCGGGATCGAGCGCTGCCAATGCCGCAAAGCGCGCATCCAACGCAATCAGATCGCCTGCGCCGTACTGGTATGGATTCGTCTCGCTGAGATCGCCAGGCAAACCTGCCGTACCCTCTAACAGGTCAAACACCAGATGCTCGATGACTTCCTCCGTCAGCAGCTCAAAAATCCGACCGTTCGAATGAAATCTGCGTAAGTCCTATTAGTAAATCGCGCTCCATCTTTACTTCGGCCAGCTCCCGTTTGATCCGCCCGAGTTCAGCTTCGATCTCCGTCAACGGCTTTTGATGCTGCCCCACACGCTCCAGCTTGCCGGCCTTCGCAGCACGCACCCAGTTTGCCACTGTCTTCATTGATATCGACAGCCGACGCGCAGCCTCCGATACGCCAACGCCCTCGGTCATTGCAAGCTTCACCGCCTCTTCACGGAATTCCTTCGTGTAGACGGCTTTTGGGATTCGATTCATGTATGCCTCCATTCCTGAATTTTACGGATTGTTGGCTTCCACTTTTTCCGGCCGGCCTCAGATCTAGTGGAAGTGCCGGCCTCGCATTCCTCGGAGAACCGGGATGCCCGTGAGCCGGACCAACCCTATAGTGCCCACACACGAATTTTATTCTTGTCATCTATGTCAAACACTACTATAGTGACACAACTTGGTTCAACGTGACCCGAATCCTATTGTTTTTCGCGGCATGTGCTGCAACAACGCGATGGTCAACTTTCTATTAGGATCGTGAAATGACTGAAGCAAACCAGAGAAAGCCGGATGCGCAAGCGATTCCGTATCAACATCCACAGCCGCCGGACATGTCTGCCGACATCGTGCATGCGGGTGCGCTGGATAAATGGCTCGAGGACGACACCTTGTGGGTGCCAATGACGCCAACGGTATCGTTCAAGCCTTTGCTTCTCAACGCGAGCCAAGGTTATTACGTCAACATGCTGCGTGTGCGGCAGTCAGGCGTTCTGTCGCGCCATCGTCACACGGGTCCCGTGCATGCGTTGGTTTTGAAGGGGCGCTGGTATTACCTCGAGCACGAATGGATTGCCGAACAGGGATCGTATGCACACGAGCCGGCAGGCGAGACCCACACGCTTTATGTGCCGGACGACGTTGAAGAAATGATCACGTGGTTTCATGTGACGGGCGGCTACACCTATGTCGATCCGCAGGGAGTCGCAGTCGGCTATGAAGACGTGTTCACCAAGATTGATGCGGCACGCAAGCACTACGAGGCGATCGGGCTTGGCGCCGATTACGTGAAGCGGTTTATCCGCTGAGTTCCATCGACCGTTCAGAGAGTTTGATCCCATGCAAAGAAAGACTGTAGACGTAGCGGGTACACCGGCCAGCTACCTAACCGCCGGCGAACAAGGCCCCGTGGTGCTAATGCTCCATGGCACCTACTGGAGCCGGGTGTGGCAACCCGTAATCGATGATCTCGCAGTTGCAGGACTGCGCCCCATCGCCGTGGACCTGCGGGGCTTCGGCCGGTCTGGCGGCGAGCTTGGGCTCGCTGACGCGTCGATTCCGGCGCTCGCCGACTGGGCAGCGGAATTCCTGCGGGCGCTGGGCATCACGGGTCCGGTCGGCATTGCCGGCCACGATATTGGCGGGGGGATCGCACAGCATATTCTGGTCGATGGCAAAATCGAGGTAAGCCGCCTCGCGCTGGTCAACGCGGTCATGTTCGATTCATGGCCGGTTCCCGGCGTCGCACGCTTTCGCGACCCGGCCGTTGCGGCAGCAACCACGACTGAGGATATTTTGGCGGCCCGCCGCAAATCGGTCGTCACGGCGTTGGCCCGCCCCGCGACCGAAGCGGAAATCGCCGAATATCTGGAACCGTGGACCGATCCACGGGTGGCACGCTCGTGGCTCGCGCTTGCGGGTGCAGCATATAGCCACTACACGATGGATCTCGTCCCCGCCTTGCGTGCATCCGCGACACCCAAGCTGCTCGTCTGGGGAGAAGACGACAGCTTTCAGCTGATCCAGCACGCAGAGCGTTTCGTCAAGGAGATTCCGAATTCTTCGCTTTTTCGGATCCCCGCGGCCGGTCATATACCGATGGAAAACGATGCGAAAGCGGTAGCGCACGCCCTGATCGAGTTCTTCGCGTAAGGCGCAAGGCGGCTTCGCCCAGCCGTGGTTGATATGCCGCATTGCCTTCGCGTCGAGATCGATGATCTGCTACGAGCCTGGCCGCCGCGGAAAATAACTGTAGAAATCCATTTACGGGGAGTAAAGCCCATGGCAGGCGTGCGACAGTTTGACGAAGACAGCGCATTCGAGCAAGCACTGGATATATTCTGGGCTAAAGGTTTTCGGGTGACCTCGATGCTGGACCTAGCGAGATCGACGGGTGTGCAACGCGGCTCGCTGTATAACGCGTATGGCGACAAGGAAGAGATCTTCCTGCGGGTATTCGAGCGTTACGCGGAACGTTTCATTGTCGACGCGCGCGAGGCGCTCAACAAGCGCGACTTGCGCACTGCACTGACCGATTTTCTTTGCGTTCGCAACCCATTCGATCACGCAGGGCTCGCCTGCCCGCGGCTGCCTCTCGACAAAAATCGCCGTCGAGATCGACCCAGAATTGCCGCGCCAGCAGGAGCTCGTAATGAGGATGCTCGACGAGCTCGAAAATGTATTGCTTGGTGTCCTTGACATCCCCGAGGCGCGCGCGCAACTTATCATTCCGCCGCGTCAGGCTGCACGCTTTATCGTGACGATGACGCGTGGAATCGCCGTCATGGAACGGGTGTACGGTGATCCGAAACGCCTCAAGCAGGCGGCACTGGCCCTCGTCGACACGCTAGTGCAACAGTAAGGGAGATGTGCAACCGACTGAGCGCGAACTCCTTTCGACAGCTCACTATGCGAACGTGTCGAGCCGATATAACAGTCGCAACGGCGATGTGCGCCAGCGCCACGAACACGCACACGACGAACCTGATGAGGAATTTTCCTTCCAATTAGTATGACGCGCCGTCCAAGAGCCACTTACTCAGGCACTGGGGCCTGTTTTCTGTTGAACGTTGTGTTGAAGAAAATCAAGGAGTCACTCTATGTCCGCTTATTTCGTTGTGCGTGCAATCGTCGAGGATCCCGTCGCCTTCCAGGCGTATGCGTCACGTTCCCCAGGTGTGATTGCGAATTTTGGTGGGCGTCACATAGTACGCGGCGGTAAGGTCCTTACATTCGAGGGTCCGCAGGAGAGTCGTCGCATAACCATTGCGGAATTCCCCGATTTTGATTCGGCTGAAAGATGCTATAGGTCGGAAGCTTATCAGGCGATCATCCCCCTTCGTTCAAGCTGCTCCACCTTCGAGTTCGTCCTGGTCGACGGCCTGCCTTCCGGGCTCGGCGCTTAGCAATTCGCCATACACAAATTCGCCATACACAATTTTGGCATTCGACGAGAGCGCTCCCTTGCGGATGTTCGGCGCGGCCCGCAGGCTCCCCCCCACGTTTGGGAGCGTCGGCATAGGGGGCTTCTTTCAATAGATTTCAGTGCAGGCTTTCGAATCAAAGCCCATTCCGTCGCGCAATGATTGTTATTCCCCCCGGACATAGCTGGCTTCCTGCCCCCCGGTTAACATTCGATAACAATGCGGCCGACAAGTGCTTTCGCTCGTTCCTCTAACAGCCGCTGCGACAAGGAAGTGGTACCGGAGACAGCCACACGGAAGGATGTCAAGCAATACGAAAAGTCGTTTCATTGGAGCCGGCAATGTGCTCATGTTGGCTGGAGTCGTTACCTTCGCGAGCGGCGGCCCCGAAGACATCGGGAGTCAGATCTATCAAATCATGAGGAAGTGACCATGCACGACGTCTATACGCTCTACGGCGCCCAGATTTCCAACTATACGGCGAAGGTGAGGTCGTACCTCATCTTCAAGGGCATCCCATTTCAGGAAATGGTTGCGTCCAATGCCGTTTATGACAGCTTTCTCGTCCCGCGGATCGGCTATCGAATGATGCCCGTCCTGCGGATGCCGGAAGGCGATATGCTTCAGGACTCGACCGACATTATCGACGAGATGGAGGCACGTTTCCCGCTCGTTTCCGTTTATCCCTCCACGCCGGTTCTGCACTTGGCTAATCTCTTGGTGGAGGCTTACGCTCATGACTGGGTGCGCATTCCGGCCATGTACTTCCGATGGGCGTTCCTCGAGACCAACTACGAATATCTGAAGACCGAATTTGGCCGTATGTACGAGCCAATGGCCCAGGCCAGCCAACAATTGATCATCGGCGAGAAGAGTTGTGCCTGGGCCCGTGATCGCTTGCCGTCCTTGGGCATAAGTCCGGAGACAGCACCCGAAGTACAGCGATGGACGGAGAATCTTCTCGGCTGGCTCGACGCGCACTTCGGAGAGCATGGCTATCTTTTCGGTTCGCGGCCATCGACCGCGGATTTCGCGTTCATGGGGCCGCTATATGCCCACTTTTACCGCGATCTCTATTCCTCCGCGCTGTTGCAGCGGGATTTCCCCAACGTCGTTCGTTGGGTGGAGCGTATGAATTCTCCCGCCAAGGGGCAGGGTGAGTATTTCGGCGAGGACGTGGTCCCGGAAACACTGATGCCACTACTGCGGCATATGTTCGCAGAATACGTTCCGGTCGCCTGCGACACGATCGACCGCGTGGCGGACTGGATCGATGCGAATTATTCGCGCCCGATTCCCCGCCTCCTCGGCACTCAGGATTTCACAATCGGCACGGCGTCCGGTAAGCGCAATGTGTGGACGTGCATTCAGTACATGTTCCAGAGGCCGTTGTTCTATTACCAGCGCGCGCCGGAGTCAGCAAGGCGTGAGATGGACGCTCTGCTTGCGCGCATCGGAAAAGATATCAAGCTCGACAAGGTGGTACGCCATCCGGTGCGGCACCGTAATCATCGGCTGGTGGTGGACAGATGAGCAAGCTTAAACCCCACGGCACTCGGCACTCGGCACTCGCGCTAGTGCTCGCCAGCCCAGGCACGCGAATCACTTTTCGTGCTTTTGGCTGCGAAAGGAGGTCGCTTGGAGGCGGTTTCAAAAAGGGCGGCGCTGCCCGCTGGAGAGTATTCCAGAAGATGAGACAGCAGCCGAGCTTGAGGAGCGCTTCAGGAATGTCCCCACGACGGTCGAAGCGGAGTGCGTGTGACTCCTTGGCGTCGCGCGCGCATGGTTTAGGAGCGGAGCACGACTGGTCTGCGGTGGGACGCTGCGCGTAGCCGGATGCTGGGCTTGGTCGCTATCTCGACGGGAATTGACGAAAACCGTCTCTTAAAGGTGGACAAGCCGTTGCCTTCGTCAACTTCAAAAGAACAATCCACTTCGAGTACGACTGGCAGGAACGGGAAACACTGTGCTGGTGCGCAACGCACCTGCGACATTAAGGAGTTGAATTTGACCAACCTTGCATGGAAAGTGGGTGATGTCACGATCACTCGTATTGCGGAACTTGAATGGGATGTTCCCGGAATGGGTGGGGAGCACAGCTTTTGGCCGGATGCGACGGCCGAAGCGATCGGCGCGGTTCCCTGGCTGACGCCACACTTTGTCACGTCGACCGGAGATCTACGGCTGAGCTTGCATTCGTTGCTTGTTGACACGTCCGAGATGCGCGTAGTCGTCGACACCTGTGTCGGAAACGACAAGAAGTGTCATTTGGCGGACTGGAACCAGATGCATAACGACTATCTCGAGAAACTCGCGGCGGTTGGTTGGACGCGCGAGACGGTTTCGGGTGTCCTCTGCACGCAGTTGCATGTCGACCACGTAGGTTGGAACACGATGTGGGTCGACGGTCGCTGGGTACCTACGTTTCCGAATGCCCGCTACTACTTCGGCCGGCGTGAATATGAGTTCTGCGCCAAGGAGACCAGGCAGTACCGGGAGCGGTTGCCGGGGTGGGTTGACGAGGCACTGGACATTTCTGAAGTGATGGCGGATTCCGTAGAACCCGTGGTCGACGCGGGGCTTGTTGAATTGGTCGATACCGATGCGATCATCTCACCGGAAATCCGGCTTACCCCAACGCCGGGACACAGCCCCGGTCATGTGAGCATCGTGATCGAATCAAAAGACGAACGCGCCGTTATTACCGGTGACATGATGCATCACCCGATGCCGGTCGCGTATCCGAAGTGGACCTGCGTGTTCGACGATGATACACAACAGGCGCGCCATACCCGGATCAATTTTTTGGAGAAGTTTGCCGATACGCCGAAATTGTCATCGGCACTCATTTCGCGGCACCCACGGCCGGCAAACTGGTGCGCGACGGAAATACCTTTCGATTCGACGTCTAAGGCCGTCGCGTTCCGCGCCGTGAGAATAGCCGCGTCCCTTTAACACATCTGGAGAATATTGATGCAAGCCACAGCCGCTCCCGTCAATCCTGCATCACTCTGTCTGCCCGACGACCATATTGAACCCAACATACGCTTAACGACCATGAACAAGCCAACTCCCCTTCCCACCTCAATGCACTACGTCGAGCACGGCGCTGGCGGCCCGCCCGAGTGCATGCATATTGCGTCACGCGAAGTGCCCGTGCCGGCGCCCGGCGAAGTGCTGATAGAGGTCGCCTACGCCGGCGTGAACCGCCCCGACGTCCTGCAGCGCTCTGGATCCTATCCAGCGCCGCCCGGCACATTGCCTCACCTCGGTCTGGAAGTGTCGGGGCGCATTGCCGCCCTTGGTGCAGGCGTGTCGCGCTGGCGAGTCGGCGACCAGGTCTGCGCGCTGGTGCCAGGCGGAGGCTATGCGCAATTCTGCGTGACAGACGCATTACACTGTTTGCCCGTGCCGCACGGGCTCTCGTTGCAGCAAGCGGCGGCGCTGCCGGAAACGTACTTCACGGTCTGGACCAACTTGTTCGAACGTGGCCGTCTCGTCGAGGGCGAAAGCTTGCTCGTGCATGGCGGCTCGAGCGGTATCGGCCTGACGGCGATCCAGCTCGCGCGCGCCGCTGGCGTGCGCGTGTTCGCGACCGTCGGCAACGACGCGAAGGCCGAAGCGTGTGTCGCTGCAGGTGCCGAGAGGGCAATCGTTTACCGTGACGAGGACTTCGTGGAGGTCGTCGCCAGCGTTACGGAAGGCCACGGCGTCGACGTCATTCTCGATATGGTCGGTGGCGGCTACATCGAGCGCAATCTGAAGGCACTTGCGGTGGAAGGGCGTCTTGTACAGATCGCCTTCCTTGAAGGCAGCCGCATCACGCTCGATGCAATGCCGCTGATGCTCAAGCGCCTGACGTTTACTGGCTCGACACTGCGCGCCCGCACGGCTCTCCAGAAGGCGGCGATCGCAAACGCGCTGGAACAGAAGGTCTGGCCGTTGCTCGAAGCGGGCCGCGCCTTGCCGGTAATTCACGTCGCGATGCCACTCGCTGAGGTGCAGACGGCGCATGCGTTGATGGAATCCAGCGCACATATCGGCAAAATCGTTCTGACCGTGGGAGAACGGTGACGTGCAGCACCAACAGCGCACTGTCCTGCGAACAGGGTTAACCAGGTGCGGAACGTTGTTTTTGTCTGCTCCGCAGGGCAGAAAACGCCAAAGCAACCTCCTGTCGAATAACACCACGCTTAGCCTTTGCGCGCGCCGAAGCGACGGACGACGACAATCGGAAATCCAGTCGAGGACTACGCAAGATGAGCGACAAGGCGCAAGCAACGGCCTCCCGTAAGCCGGATCCGCTGAGGTGGGGAAGCGGCACTGATAACTCGTTCAAGAATGTCAACGATGAAGAGACTCGGCGCGCGCTCTTCCCGTCCAACTCTGCCCCGGCCACCTGAGCTGGCCCCGAACCGATTGCGGAGACAACATGGCAAACTCCCACGACTACACACCCCCGAAGGTCTGGACTTGGACCAAGCCCAATGGCGGTGCCTTTGCGAGCACCAACCGACCCATCGCCGGGCCAACGCATGAGAAAGAACTGCCGGTTGGCCGGCACCCGCTCCAGCTATACTCGCAGGGCACGCCCAACGGCGTGAAGGTCACGATCATGCTGGAAGAACTACTGGCCCTCGGCCATGCCGGCGCCGAGTACGACGCCTGGCTGATCAAGATCGGCGACGGCGACCAGTTCGGCAGTGGTTTGGTCTCGGTCAACCCCAACTCGAAGATCCCGGTGCTACTGGACCGCAGCGGCCCGACGCCGATCCGCGTGTTCGAATCGGGCTCGATCCTGCTGTATCTGGCGGAAAAATTCGATGTCCTCCTCGTCAACGACGTCGCGGCGCGCACCGAGACACTGAACTGGCTGTTCTGGCAGATGGGTAGTGCCCCGTATCTGGGCGGGGGACTCGGCCACTTCTATGGCTATGCGCCGACCAAGATCGAGTACGCGATCGACCGGTTCGCCATGGAGGTCAAGCGCCAGCTCGACGTGCTCGACCGGCGCCTCGCCGAGAGCGAATACCTCGCCGGCAGCGACTACACGATCGCCGACATCGCGACCTTCCCCTGGTACGGCGGGCTCGTCAAAGGTTGGCTGTACGGGGCGGCGGAGTTCCTGAGCGTGCAGGACTACAAGAACGTGCAACGCTGGGCCGACGCCATCTTGGCGCGGCCGGCGGTCAGGCGCGGCCGCATGGTCAACCGCATGAGCGGAGTGCCGTCCGAGCAGCTGCGCGAGCGTCATGACGCCAGCGATTTCGACACCAGGACGCAGGACAAGCTCGAGGGGGCGCAATCATGAAGATCGGAGGCAAACGCGTCCTGCACCGCCGGATCGAGCGGCATCGGCCTCGCGCTCGCGCACGCGCTGGGGCGCTGAAGGAAACCGCTCCGTCCGTCTCGAGCATCGCCGCCGACATAACGACGCCGGACGGGCGCGCGCCGACGATCGCGCAGGCCTTCGCCGCGCTCGGCGGCCTCGACATCCTCGTGAACAACGTAGGGGGCGTCCGCGCCGGACGCCTTGAAACCATTTCGGATACCGAACGGACGGCCATGATGAGGTATGACCGGGATTCGTGAATAGCTTAGAAGCTGTTGCGAAATTAAGTTTTGGGTCTGTTAACTTTTCTGACTTGGTGTTAACTTCTTGTCTTGTTTTGCCTGACAGGAAGCAATGCCTAAAGAACTCATAGACGACGAATTGTGGTCACTCATCGAACCGCTTCTGCCCGCGCGAGCACCCCGCAATCGCCAGTACGCGGGGCGCAAACCGACGCCAGACCGAGCAGTGCTGACCGGCATCGTGTTCGTGCTGCGCTCGGGCATTGCGTGGAACCCGCTGCCGCAGGAAATGGGTTGCGGCTCAGGCACGGCCTGCTGGCGACGGCTCGTCGCATGGCAGAAGGCCGGTGTCTGGCAACGTATCCACGAAACGCTGCTGGCCGAACTGCGCCGCCGTGGCGAAATCGATTTAACGCGTGCCATCGTCGACAGCTCGTCAATTCGCGCCATGCTGGCGGGAAAAAACCGGCTCGAATCCCACGGACCGGCGCAAGCTCGGCAGCAAGCACCACCTCATCGTCGACGCGCAAGGCATCCCGCTCGCGGTCATCCTGACCGGCGCAAACCGTCACGACATTACGCAGCTCGACGCACTGGTCCAGGCCATTCCACACATCCGGGGCAAACGCGGGCATCCCCTGCACAAGCCGCAAATCGTTCAGGGCGACCGCGGCTACAGTTCCGAGCCACATCGGCAGCGCTTGCGCGAACGTGGCATCACGCCCTTGCTCGCAAAAATTGGCTCGCCCCATGGCAGCGGACTCGGAAAAACGCGTTGGCAAGTCGAGCGCTCGATTGCCTGGCTGCACTCGTTTCGACGCCTGAAGATTCGCTATGAACGCTACGCTCATATCCACGAGGCTTTCCTCTCGTTAGCTTGCGCCTTGATTTGCTGGACGCGCCTAAAGCCTTGGTTTAACTAATTTCGCAACAGCTTCTTATTCATAAGTCAGGAATTTTGCGGACAAGTGAACTATGCTTGAGCGAATGTAATTGACAGGGGCGCTCATGAAACGGGACGGTCGGAGCCTGGCTCACGATACGCTTGAAGAGATGCGCATCCTTGCGGTTCAACGCATGGCCGGGGGCGAGCATCCGGATGATGTTGCGACATCGTTCGGCATGCATCGCTCGTGGGGGCACTGTCAACTTAAGGGGCTTCGTCGATGCGTTCAACTTCCTCAGGGATTACCGCTCGCAGGACAGCTCTGCAGAGCCGGGGCGAATCGCTGGGAGAGGAGGACGAGCGTACGGTCGTCGATCTGCTCGTCGAACAGATCGAATTCTGCGACGTCATTGTGCTCAATAGGGTGGATCTGGTCGGCGACGCTGACCGCGAGCGCCTGATGGCGATCCTGCAGGTCCTGAATCCCCGCGCGAGGATCGAGACCGCCCAGTTCGGCAAGGTTCCGCTTGACCGTGTGCTGGACACGAAGCTTTTCGATTTTGCAAAGGCGTCCGAAGCCCCGGGATGGCTCCGGAAGCTGCGAGGCGACCATACGCCGGAACCCGAGGAGTACGGTATTCGCAGCTTTGTGTGGTGTGCGCGGCGCCCAATGCATCCGCAGCGTTTCTGGGATCTTGTGAACAGCGAATGGCCGGGCGTGGTGCGCTCCAAGGGCTTTTTCTGGCTGGCGAGCAGGCCAACCCATGCTGGATCGGGGTCGCAGGCCGGCGCCGTTTGCCGGCACGGTGCAGCAGGGCTCTGGTGGGCTGCGGTGCCGAAGGCATACTAGCCAGAGGACGCTGAGTCGCTCCAGGTGATCGACCAGAGCTGGGATCCGAATGTTGGGGACGCGCGGCAGGAACTGGTGTTGATCGGCATCGATATGGACGAGGTGGTGCTTCGGCGTCGGCTCGATGCGTGCCTGCTCAACGACGTGGAAATGGCGGCCGGTCCGCAGGCGTGGGGTGACTATCCGGACTCCTTCCCTGTATGGGGCGGGGAACCGCCAGCTGCGGAAGATGCCAGATGACAGGTCGGTCCGCCGCGGCATCCCGAAGGCATCGGCGGACGAGTCGTTACTGCCAGCCGGATGACCCACGCGCGTCCCTCGGGGCGCCGGAAGTCAGGCTGAAGATTGATGAAACGGTTTCTTCCGACACGGAGCATCCGATGGATCCAATTCCGGTAACGCTTCTGACAGGCTTCCTCGGCAGCGGCAAGACGACAGTACTCAACCGGCTCGTGCAGCAGCCGGAGATGGCGAAGGCGCTGGCGCTGATCAATGAGTTCGGCGAGGTCGGTCTGGCGTAGACCTCATTAAATCTGTCAACACCCCAATGTAGCAGCGGCGCGGCAAAGCGCGAGCGCGTTGTCACTTTTATATCCCTTTGGATCGTATTAAAAGCGTCAATTCGCGTATGTCCGTATTAAATTTATCAATTCGCCTCCTACACTTCGAATCCCGTCCATAAGTCGTTGATCTTATGGAAAATCCTCTGCAAATTGCAGAGCCGGTTGCGCTCGCCCGCCCGCGAGGAGCACATCGGTTCGAAGCGTTCAGCCCCAAGCTCACGCGCCGGATGACGTTCTATCGCTGCGCCTTGCTTGAGCAGTGGGTATTGCTCGAGGCCGATCCCCCGGTGATTACTTTTTGCGAGCGGCCAGGGTACGTGCAGATCAATGGAGACAATCGTCTCGCGGACTTCTGGGTTCGTTACATTGATCGAGATGAATTAGTTATCCTGAGCGATCGACCATGCGAAGTCGAAGCAACGCAGCCAGATCGAACCCTCGATGTGCACACGCTCTCGATCCGGCGGGTTGGGCCAGCCGAACTGGCCGCCGCACGGGTCTGGATTGAAAACTGGCAGCGCATCGGCGCAATCACGCCGCTGGTTGGGCAGGCACCTTCGACGCTCCGGCAGACTCTTTCCAGGCCGGCGCCCTTCAGGCGACGTCGCCAAGCACTTGCAGGCCAGGAAAGCAGGAGAGTCGTGGAACCGCGCTACGGATGTGCCTGAGCATCGTCGAGGCCGCCGGCGACAACGACTTCCCCTGTCTTCGCACGACCCCGACGGTGCGCGTCAACACTGGCTTCGACAGAAGCCTGAGACTCAATCGGTCGAGCGGGGCCCGCTGTGCCGCAAGCGCGGACATCACCGATACGCCGACGCCGCGGCTTAACAGCGCCTCGATGGCGGACGTATTGGATACCTGGTAACGCGGCTGGCGTACCTCCTGACTGAGTCCTTCCGTATGGCTCAATTGATGCTGCATGCCGAGATCAGGCGTGAAGCCAACGATCCGATACGCGGCTATGTCCTGCCATGACAATTCGCCCGTGCTGGCGGCGAGCGGATGGTGGTCTGCAAAGACGACGCCGAAGCAGTCTTCGAAGAGTGGTTCGAAGACGAGTTCCGGATCGGATTGCCATGGGCTGCAAATGCCAAAGTCCACGTCGCCATCGATGACGCGCCGCTGCACTGCCTCGGAGTTGTCTTCGCGAAGATACACATCGATGTCGGGAAACGCCTCGATATAGGCCGCCACTACCTCGGGAAGCAGCAATGCCATTACAGACGGCACCCCTGCGACGCCGACTTTGCCGCGCTCATGATTGCCCAGCGCGCGCATGGTTCGGATCGCCGAGTCGAAATCGTGTAGCAGCCGCTCCGCCGACGGCAAGAACTCCTCGCCCGCCTGGGTCAGATCGAGCCGGCGGGTCGAACGATCGAACAGCAGAACACCCAGATCTTCCTCGATAAGCTGGATCGTCAGGCTCAGCGCGGATTGGGTCACAAACAGCGACTCAGCGGCGCGGGTCAGACTTTTGTGCTTTGCAGCGGCTACGAATGCCCGCAGATGCCGGATCGACAGCCGCTTGGAGGTCTTTTCATCATTCATCGATTTTTCTCGTGAATCAAGCGAATTTACTCGATTGTATTATGCGACCCGGCGCCTCTAGACTGCCACAGTATTTTCACGAGGAATCAGAAGATGTTGGTCGATCTACGCCGGTACACCATCGTGCCGGGCCAATTGAAAGCTTACCTGGCTGTCTACGAAGCGCACGGGCTGCCAGTTCAGCGACGGCATGTCGGGGATCCGCTCGGCTACTTTGTTACCGAAGTCGGAACGCTCAATCAGGTAGTTCATCTTTGGGGCTACCAGAGTGCGGAGGACCGCCAGATGCGTCGCGCGGCGATGGAAGCGGACCCGGATTGGTCGGCATACAAAAAAATGACGGCAGAAGGCCGCTATATCCAGCAGCAGGAAAACCAGTTGCTGGTTTCCGCCCCGTGGTCAAAGATCTAACGCGCTAGTGAGCACAAGATGAAAGTAATTATTTCAGACGATTACCAAGACTGTGTCCAAACGCTGGACTGCTATCCGACGCTAAGCGAGAACTTCGAAGTGGAGATCCACAACGATACCGTGACTTCGCTCGACGCCCAGGCTGAACGATTCGCCGACGCCGACGCGCTATTACTCGTGCGCGAACGTACGCCGATCAGCGCGGAGCTGCTGGCTCGCCTGCCTAAACTGAAGTTCATCAGCCAGACTGGACGCGCGGCGAATCACGTGGATCTCGCGGCCTGCACGGCGCGCGGCATTCCGGTGTCAGCGGAAGGCTCCGCCACGACGGCCGCTGCGGAACTGACCTGGGCACTTGTCATGGCATCCATGCGCAAGGTGCACCTTGAGGCAACGCGCTTCAAGTCGGGCCTGTGGCAAGGCCATCTGGGCATCGGTCTGAAGGGACGCACGCTTGGAATCGCCGGGTACGGCAAGATCGGCAGCGTAGTGGCGGGATACGGTCGCGCGTTCGGAATGCGGGTCATTGCGCTAGGCGATCACGAGACATCATTGTCGGCAGCGGCCAGCGATGGCGTAGAAGCGGAAACCGACCGCGTCAAATTCTTTAGCCAGGCCGATGTGGTGTGCTGCCATCTGCGCCTTCTGCCTGCGACCCGCGGTTCGATTACGCTCAAGGACCTGACGGCAATGAAACCCACTGCGCTGTTCGTCAATACGAGCCGTAGCGAGGTTATCGAAGCCGGTGCGCTGGAAGCTGCGCTGAGAAGTGGCCGCCCCGGCTTCGCGGCCGTCGATGTATATGAAAGCGAGCCGATCTACAACGCCGATCATCCGTTGCTCGGCTTCGATAACGTTCTCGCGACGCCGCATATCGGTTACGTCGAAAAGGACACCTACGAGCATTACTTCGGCATTGCGGTCGAACAACTGCTCGCGTGGCGTGCGGGAAAACCGATCAATGTCCTCAATCCGCAGGCCCTCACGAGCCACACTGTGGCGAATTGACGGGACGGGCCAAACAAGGGCGATTTATTCGCTCAACCCATTGGCCACAAGACATGAAGGCTTCGCTGCCCGCTTGACGGGCACGCACCTCTACCAGGAGACCGCATGGAAAAGACTATCGAATCCCTCACTATGAGCCGGATCTTTCGGCGACTGGTGCCGCTTCTGTTCGTATTGCTCATTATTAACTATCTGGATCGGGTCAATATCGGCTTCGCCGCACTGCGTATGAACCAGGACCTGGGTTTCAGCGCATCGGTGTTCGGGCTTGGAGCGGGGATCTTTTTCATCGGCTATGCGGTGTTCGAAGTACCTAGCAACATCATGTTGCATCGGTTCGGCGCACGCCTCTGGATATCACGGATCATGGTCACCTGGGGGCTTGTGTCGGCGGGACTGGCATTCGTCCATACGCAGACTTCATTCTACGTCCTGCGCTTTTTGCTGGGCGTCGCCGAGGCTGGCTTCATTCCCGGTGTGGTTGCCTATCTGGCTTACTGGTTTCCGGTCCGCTACCGATCCCGCGCGAACGCCGGGGTCATTATGGCGACGGCTATCGCATCGGCAATCGGCTCACCGGTTTCTGGACTTCTGATGCATGCTCTCGACGGCACGCACGGCATGGCCGGCTGGCGCTGGATGCTGCTGCTCGAAGCGGCTCCGGCAGTCGTGCTCGGGCTGTTCGTGCTGGTATGGCTTACCGATCGACCCGAGGGTGCCAGGTGGTTACCCACGGAACAGCGGAGCTGGCTCGTCGCCGAGCTGGCGGGCGAAGCCTCGAAGCTCACGAAAACCGCGAGCCTTCCGTTCCTGAAGATCGCCATGATGCCGCGGGTCTGGTGTCTCTCTGCGTTGTTCGTCTGTTTCCTGACAGCGTTCTACGGCGTTTTGCTCTGGTTGCCGCAGATCGTCAAGCATATGGGCACGCTCTCCGATGTGCAGGTGGGCTTCGTCACCGCGCTGCCATTTTGCTGCGCAGCGGTTTCGATGTATCTCGTAGCACGCCATTCCGACAAGGTCGGCGAGCGCAGACTCCATATCGCCGTGTGTATGACCATCGGCGGACTGGCCTTGCTGGCCTGCGCCTTTGTATCGCCCCCTGCTGTCGCCCTGGTATTGCTTTGCATCGCAGCTAGCGGAATCTGGGGATGTCTGGCCGTATTCTGGACCCTGACCGGTGAGTTTCTAACCGGGGCCGCAGTCGCGATCGGTATTGCGTTGATCAACACCATCGGGCAATTCGGCGGTTTGTTCGGCCCGTGGATTGTGGGCGTGATAAAGGATCTCACTGGAAACTTTTCAGTGGCGCTCATTGTTCTGGCGATTGCTGCATTCCTTGCGGCGTTGATTGCCTTCCTGATGCCCGACCGGGCGCCGGTAGCCCAGGGTAACACCGCGCTGCGGGCCGACCCCACTCATTGAGCGCCGTCGAGCAACAAGAGCCTTGCACTGAGCATCCGTAAATTTAAATGGGCCACGTCCATATGTCCTTGCGTTTCGACTACGCCTCGCTCATGCAGCTTGCGATCCGGTCAGAGGCCGTTTCTCAAGCCTGCTCGTGCATGAATACGCCTGTCGTCGGATGGGAAAGCATGCCGTTGTCTCTACGCGAGGGGCAGCTTCGCGAACTCGGCACGCTGTCCTGCTCCGAAGAGGAAGAAGCGCCATTCGACGAATACCACCCTGACGGTACCCGGTATTGGTCGGCGGACGCACCGATTGCACCGCGCTATTTTCCCTACAACCGGTGCAACGTGTGGGAATGCATCGTTTGTGGGCGCTGCTTCCTGCGCTACACCGAGGGCGGTGGCTACTTCGTTGACCGAAGAATCCGCTTAATCAATGCGTCCCTGATCGTTGATGCTCCCCTCTGACTCGAACTATAAAACGTGCCGCGTTAGCAAATACATGAAACTTTCCTTTGCCCAAAAGCTTTGGCTGCCGCTCATCCTGAGCCTGCTGTGTCTCGCTGGAATGTCCATCTACAACGCTTACCGGGCAAGAGATATTCGGCTGGAAGAGCGCAAGGCCGACCTGAAACATGCATCGGAGATCGCGCTTAGTGTCGTCAAAACCTTTGGCGACCAGGCGGCCGTCGGTTCCATGTCGCAGGCCGAAGCCCAGAAATGGGCGATGGACAGCGTTCGAAATATCCGCTACGGCGAGGACGGTTACTTTACGATTCTCAATTCGCAGGTCGTCCTGATGCACCCGACGAACCCTGGGATGATCGGCAAGGATATCAACGGATTCAAAGATCCGAACGGCGTCTATTTCTTCAGGCAAGCGGTTGCTCTCATCAAGCGCGACGGCCAGGGATTCCGCGCGTTTGCGTTTCCGCGACCGGGACAAACCGAAGCCGCCCCGAAAATCGCTTACGACATATCGTATCAGCCGTGGGATTGGATTTTAACCACCGGGATCTATGTCGACGACATCGACGAGGCATTCCGCCTGTCGCTGTATCAGAGCCTTGGGATTCTGGCGGTGCTGGCCGCTGCACTGTCGGTTGTGGTTTGGCTGCTTAACCGCGGTATCGTCCGTTCGTTGGGCGGTGAACCATCTTATGCCGCCGAGATCGCCAATCAGATTGCCAATAACGATCTGACTGCGGTGGTCCGGACGGGGCCTGATGACCACTCAAGCCTGCTGTTTTCAATGAAACGCATGCAGGAGCAACTCGCGCGTACGATCGGTGCGATCAAGGTTTCGGCCGACTCGATCGCCACCGCCACTCACCAGATTGCGGCGGGCAATCTGGACCTGTCGCAACGTACCGAAGAGCAGGCAGCCTCGCTCGAAGAAACAGCGTCCAGCATGGAGCAACTAACGTCGGCCGTCACCCAGAACGCCGATAATGCCAGCCAGGCCAACCAGCTTGCCGCGCAAGCCGTCGAGGTGGCTGAGCAGGGCGGCGCCGTTGTGTCGCGCGTGGTGGATACCATGGAGGGCATCAACGCGAGTTCGGACAGGATTGCCAACATTGTTGGCATCATCGAGGGTATCGCCTTCCAGACCAATATCCTCGCGCTGAATGCGGCCGTCGAAGCCGCGCGGGCGGGTGAGCAGGGGCGCGGCTTTGCGGTGGTTGCTTCGGAGGTGCGTTCGCTGGCGCAGCGCTCTTCGGCGGCAGCCAAGGAAATCAAGGATCTGATCCACGATTCGGTGGAGCGAGTGCGGGCAGGCGCCAGCCACGTACTGGAAGCCGGCACGAAGATGAGCGAAATTACTCGCGAGATCAAACGCGTGACCGACATCATGGGTGAAATCACCGCCGCATCGCAAGAACAGAGCAAGGGCATCGGCCAGGTCAACCAGGCCGTCACGCAGATGGACGAGGTCACGCAGCAGAACGCGGCGTTGGTCGAACAGGCGGCGGCCGCTGCCGGCTCTCTAGAGTCCCGGGCGAGCGAGCTGAAAGCCTCCGTTTCGATGTTCAGGCTGGGCGTTTCTCGGGAATTCCTGGGGTAATTCCTGACCGAACCGACGGACCCATCGCTATACCGGGTATGAACAAGGTTCGTTATTATGCGCTGCAGCGCATAAGGCAGAGATTTTTTTGATTACCGGTCGCGGATCAGATCCGACGACATGGCGATGCGCTGGTTGCCGCGACCGCCAACCAAAAAAATCTCTGCCGTATGTTGGCAAACACATACGGTGCCGTAATTCCGCACGTACGGATCTGTGGAGGGGCTGATGGGCGACTGTCATTCCTACTCCGACTGTGCAACCCCCAGCGTCGGTGCCGGTCCGCATCGGCCCCGGCTCAGATGCGGCAAGAAAAATTGCTCGAACTGCTCAACGTTCAATTTCGTTGGAATCGCCTGCCAGCATTGACTTCCAGCCATCCGTAACATCCGCAAATCCGGACTTTAACCGATCCGGCCTCCCGCATCATCTAATCCAGTCCTGATGCAGTTCGCAGACAAATTTAGCCGCCTCGGAAAACCCGCGACGAATTGGCTGACAGGAGATAAACCGGTCAGTCCTCGACCGGTGTCTCGCCGTCCATGGCCATCGACAAAATCCAGTTTTTGAACGTGAGCAATTGTGGCAGGGGCGCGGATTGCGACGGCAGGATCAGAAAATAGCTCAACCCAGTCTTAAGGGGACGCTCAACAGCGAGCCGCACTGCGCCGCTACGCAGCTCGTCCTGGACGAGGAAGCCGGGAACCAGGCCGACGCCGATACCGGACGATACCGCTTCAATAAGGTGAGAAGTCAATTCAAATTGTGGCCCGAGGTTCATCGCCTCAGAGTCGAGCCCTTGGGCTTCGAACCATCGCCCCCAGACATCCGGTCGCGTGGCGACGCGTAAGAGCAGATGCCGCGATATGTCCGCCGACTTATGCACCGGCGTGGCAGCCGCGAGTGCCGGGCTGATGATCGGCAGGAGCATTTCGTCGCGCAGGCGATACGAAGCCAGACCCGGCCATGCGCCAACGCCAACGCCAACGCCGATCGCGGCGTCCATACCTTCTGCTGTCAGATCGAACTGGCCGATTCTGGAATGAAGATTGATCAGGATACCGCTGTGTTTGGCGTAGAAATCACTTAAGCGGGGAACCAGCCATTTGCTGGCGAACGTGGGAAGTGCTGCGAGATCGATGGTGCCGCGCCCTGTTGCCGAAGCAATCGCGTGAAGCGACGCACTCCTCACCCTCTGCAACGCGGCACTGATCTCCCGGTGATAGGCAGAGCCGATTGCTGTCGGGAGTAGTTTGCGATTGATACGCCGAAACAACGGAACCCCTAGCAATCCCTCCAGTGCTTGAACCTGGCGGCTTACAGCGCTCTGAGTCAGCGCCAACTCGGCCGCTGCGCGAGTAAAACTCAAGTGCCGAGCTGTTGCGTCGAACGCTATGAGCAACGACATGGATGGTGTCAGGCGGCGTGGATTCATCCATGGTCCTCAAGCGCTTGGCCCGCATCACTGCGAGTGTTCGCATTCAGTCGAGCTCCCCTCGGCTTTGTGACATCAATGATGGACGTCCACTATTGCGTTGAATAGACGGCACTTCTCATAACAGTTATTCCGACGAGGCATAACCGGTCGCAGCGCGCCGGCCTACGTTCGCTCAATGAACTCAAAGGGCGGCGGAGTCAACAACCCCGCCGCCCTGCTCACGTCTCTACCATTTCAATCAAGCCACGGCATCTTCAAGCACCGACTTGTAGTCGGTATAACCGCGCTCGTCGCCACCGTAAAACGTTGTGCGGTCGTATTGATTGAGCGGCGCACCGCTACGCAGCCGTTCCGGCAGATCGGGATTGGAGATGAACATCCGGCCGAAAGCAACAAGATCCGCGTGGCCGTCGACAATAATCTGCTCGGCATTCTCACGCGTGAAGCCACCTGCAGCGATGATCGTGCCTTTGTAGATCCGGCG